>NZ_JBYSZP010000003.1:0-415422 GCF_058787295.1 Pseudomonas sp. FW305-3-2-15-E-TSA4
CCCTTCGCGAGCAGGCTCGCTCCCACAGGGGAACGCATTCCAATGTGGGAGCGAGCCTGCTCGCGAAGGCGGCGGATCAGCCGCCGCAAATTTCAGGAAAGGTCAGAACTTCTCGATCGACCGCGAATTCTGCACCCGCTCGACTTCTTTCGGCTTGTACGCGCAATACCCCGGCCGCGGGCCGATCTTCGGGTGGTTGCGGCAGGTGTCCGGGCGTTTGTCATAAATGGTGCACAGGCGGCTCTTACGATCCAGGTAATAGCAATCGTTGTTGCTCATGCGCTGCAGGGTGAAGATCCCCGACTTCTGGTTGAAGCGCTCGACCAGCCCTTCCTTTTGCAGACGCTTGGCGATGTTCTTCGGCGGATCACCCAGTTCGAACTCGTCGACCACGCCGATGCGTACCAGGTCCTTGATCTTGACCTCGACCGGCAGGGTGCAGCAGCTGGAGACACAAGAGCCGCACATCGGGGCCGAATATTTGGCCCACGTATCGAGACGGTCGATCTCGGCGGCGGCAATCAGGTTGGGCTTCATCATCGGGAATTACCAGGCGTGTGCATCAGGGCGCGCGATCATACCGGGACTGGTGGATTTTTGAACAACCTTTCGCCAGATTTTTGCAAATGCCGCGCAAATGTCATTCAGTCCGGCACGGCCCCTGCATTCATTAGCCCACTCGCCAAGGTAATGCCGGGCTATCTCACCGACTTCGGAAAAACTGCCGAACCAGCGCCTCTACCGTCGGTCAGACCGTCTAGGCTCAGACAATTCCCCGCTCGCTCGAGGTCCTATCGATGACTCAAGAACCACTAGTTCGCGAAGCAGAGGTGGCCGCATTCCGCGATGCCGTCCTGACCAAGCTCACCTATGCAGTGGGTAAAGACCCGGATCACGCTTTCGACCATGACTGGTTCGAAGCCATTGCCCTGGCGGCGCGCGACCACATGGTCGAACACTGGATGGACCACACCCGGCAGATCTACCGCAAAGGCCAGAAACGGGTGTATTACCTCTCGCTGGAATTTCTCATCGGTCGTTTGCTCTACGACAGCCTGAGCAATCTCGGCCTGCTCGACGTCGCGCGTGAAGCGCTGACCGAACTGGGCGTCGATCTCGAACGCATCCGCCTGCTGGAACCTGACGCGGCACTCGGCAACGGCGGCCTCGGACGTCTGGCGGCGTGCTTCATGGAAAGCATGTCGACCCTCGGCATCGCCGGGCACGGCTACGGCATTCGCTACGAGCATGGGCTGTTCCGGCAGGCCATCGTCGATGGTTGGCAGCAGGAGCAGACCGAGCACTGGCTGGATTTCGGCAACCCGTGGGAGTTCGAACGTCCGGAAGTGGTGTACTCGATCGGCTTCGGCGGCAGCGTCGAAACCGTCACCGATGCCAGCGGCAAGACCAAACAGGTCTGGTCGCCTGCGGAAACCGTGCGCGCGATTGCCTACGACACACCGGTGGTCGGCTGGCGCGGGGCGAGCGTCAACACCCTGCGCCTGTGGCGCGCCCGGGCCATGGAAGATCTGCACCTGGAGCGCTTCAACGCCGGTGACCACTTGGGCGCCGTCGCCGAAGTGGCCCGGGCTGAAAGCATTTCCCGCGTGCTTTACCCGGCCGACAGCACTGAGGCCGGGCAGGAACTGCGCCTGCGCCAGGAATACTTCTTCGTCGCCGCTTCCTTGCAGGATCTGCTGCGTCGTCATCGCAACATGCATACCTCGGTGCTGACCCTGGGCGATCACGCGGCGATCCAGCTCAACGACACCCACCCTTCGATTGCCGTTGCTGAATTGATGCGGCAACTGGTCGACGTCTACGACGTGGCCTGGGATGCGGCGTGGCAAGTCACCGTCGACACCCTGTCGTACACCAACCACACGCTGTTGCCCGAAGCGCTGGAAACCTGGCCGGTCGGCCTGATGGAACGCATGCTGCCGCGGCACATGCAGATCATTTATCTGATCAACGCCCAGCACATCGACTCGCTGCGCGCCAAAGGCATTCATGATTTCGACGTGCTGCGCGCGGTGTCGTTGATCGAAGAGGACAACGGTCGCCGGGTGCGCATGGGCAACCTCGCGTTCCTCGGTTCGCACAGCGTCAACGGCGTGTCCGGGCTGCACACGCAGTTGATGCGCAAGACCGTGTTCGCCGAATTGCACAAGCTCTACCCGGAGCGGATCAACAACAAAACCAACGGCATCACCTTCCGCCGCTGGCTGTTCCAGGCCAACTCCGAACTGACCTCGATGCTGGTCGACTCCCTCGGCCCGGAGGTGCTGGATAACCCGGAAGAGCGCTTGCTCGATCTGGAACCGTTCGCCGAGCAACCCGCCTTCCGCAAAGCCTTCGCCGAACAGCGCCTGCACAGCAAAAAGGCCTTGGCCTATCTGATTCACGAGCGGCTGGGGATCGCGGTCAATCCGGCGGCGATGTTCGACGTGCAGGTCAAACGGATCCACGAATACAAGCGCCAGTTGCTCAACCTGATGCACACCGTGGCGCTGTATCAGGCAATCCGCGCCGAGCCTGAAGTCGACTGGGTACCCCGGGTGAAAATCTTCGCCGGTAAAGCGGCGGCCAGTTATCAACAGGCCAAATTGATCATCAAACTGACCAACGACATCGCCCGGGTAGTGAACAACGACCCGACCGTGCGCGGTTTGCTGAAAGTGGTGTTCCTGCCCAACTACAACGTCAGCCTGGCGGAAAGCATCATTCCTGCGGCGGACTTGTCCGAGCAGATTTCCACGGCCGGGTTCGAAGCCTCGGGCACCAGTAACATGAAGTTCGGCCTCAACGGTGCGCTGACCATCGGCACCCTCGACGGCGCCAACGTGGAAATGTGCGAGCGCATCGGCGCCGAGCACATGTTCATCTTCGGCCTCAGCGCGCAGCAGGTTGAAGCGCGCAAGCAGAACCACGAGTTCAGCGCTGCACCGGACATCGCCGCGTCGCATCGTTTGAGCGACGTGCTGCAAGCGATCCGCAGTGGTGTGTTCTCGCCGGATGACACGTCGCGCTACACCGGGCTGATCGATTCGCTGGTGGACTACGATCGCTTCCTGGTCTGCGCTGACTTCGATTCCTATTGGGAAGCGCAAAAACGCGTCGATGCGCATTGGCACGACGCCAACAACTGGTGGCGTTCGGCGGTGCTCAACACGGCGCGGATGGGCTGGTTCTCGTCCGACCGGACGATTCGCGAGTACGCCACGGATATCTGGAAGGCACTGGAGTGATTTTCTGCAACAAATGTGCGTAAGGCCCAACGATTGTTGGGCCGGATCGATATACTGAGCGCCGGTTACCGGGCTGTTCAGTCACCACTGATCCAATGTAGGAGTGAGCCTGCTCGCGATAGCGCCGTCACATTCAACAGCTTCGTTGACTGACAAATCGCTATCGCGAGCAGGCTCACTCCTACAAGGGTTTGTGCCTAGACTGAAGCAACTGTCGGGATTGCCCCGCCTCGGGGCCGCTTAGGGATATCGACCATGCAATGGATGTTCATGTTGATCGGGCTGCTGCTCGGCTGGCTGCTCGATGAGTCGTTCAGTGCCGCGCTGCTTGGTGCACTGCTCGGGCTGGCGATCGGGCAAACGCTGCGCATCACCCGTCTTGGCTCGCAGGCCACCGACCAACAGCGTCAACTGGAACAGGCCAAGGTCGCCCTGCAAGCCGTCGAGCAGCGTCTGTTTCTGCTTGAAGGTGCCAGCGTGCGCACCACACCGCCGAGCGTGGCGCCGATGCCGGACGCCATCGTTGAGCCGATCATCGTCGCCGAACAATCATCCTCCCCCACGCCGGATCTGGTCTGGGAACTGCCGCCCGAACTAGAACCGATCTCTGCCGTTGCCAGCGAAACCAGCCAGCCGCTGCCGGCGGATGTCTGGCGTCTGGATGCTGTTACCGACGAGCCAGCAGCGCCGGCACAGCCTGCCGAACCTCGTGGCCCGAACCTGATCGAGCGTGGCATCAGCGCTGCGCGTAACTGGCTGTTCGGTGGCAACACCGTGCTGCGGGTTGGTGTGGTGCTGCTGTTTTTCGGTCTGGCGTTCCTGCTGCGCTACGCCACCGAGGGCATGGTGGTGCCGATCGAACTGCGTTATGCCGGCGTCGCGGCGGCGGCGTTGGCCCTGCTGGCACTGGGCTGGTGGCTGCGTACGCGCAACAGCAGTTATGCGCTGATTCTGCAGGGCACCGGGATCGCGGTGCTGTACCTGACGGTGTTTGCGGCGATGCGTCTGCATCCGTTGCTCGATCCGTCCGCCGCGCTGGGGTTGCTGGTGGCGGTCACGGTGTTCTCGGCGATTCTCGCCATCACTCAGGATGCGCTGGGGCTGGCGGCGGCTGCAGCATTGGGCGGTTTCGCCGCACCGATCCTGACCTCGACCGGGGAGGGCAACCATGTCGCGCTGTTCAGCTATTTCGCGTTGCTCAATGCCGGCATTCTCGCCATTGCCTGGTTCAAGGCCTGGCGCCTGCTTAACCTGATCGGGTTCGTCGGCACGTTCGGTATCGGCTTCGCCTGGGGCCTGCGCTCCTATGCGCCCGAGTTGCTGTGGAGCACCGAGCCGTTCCTGATTCTGTTCTTCCTGATGTACCTGGGCATCGGCCTGTTGTTCGCCCGACGCAAGTTGCTCGACATGCCCGATGCGCCAGCAGACGGCGATCGCGAGGCGCTGCTGCACTGGTCGGCGCGCAAGGGCGACTACGTCGACGGCACGATGCTGTTCGGCCCGCCGATCGTGGGCTTCGGTCTGCAGTTTGCGCTGGTGCAGCACCTGGAGTTCGCCGCTGCGTTCAGCGCACTCGCACTGGGCGTGATCTACATGGGCCTGGCCCGGGTGTTGATGGGCGGTCGCGCTTTGTTGCTGGGCGAAACCTGTCTGGCGCTGGGGGTGATTTTCGCCAGCCTGGCGATCCCGCTGGGCCTCGATGCGCGCTGGACTTCAGCGGCCTGGGCAGTGGAGGGCGCGGGGATTTTCTGGCTCGGCCTGCGTCAGCAGCGGCCGTTCGCCCGAGCGTTTGCCCTGCTGCTGCAACTGGGTTCGGCGTTGGCGTTCCTCAGTCAGTTGCGCGTCGGCGAAAGTAGCCTGCTCGACGGCGCACCGCTGGGGGCGTTGATGCTCGGCCTCGCGCTGCTGTTCAGTTTCTATCAATTGCGCAAAGCCTCGGCGGAACAGGCTTCGCCGTGGGAGCGCCAGGGTTTGCCGGTGCTGGCGGCACTGGGTCTGACCTTCCTGTACCTGTTGGCGCCGCTGTTTTTCCTGGTTCAGGCGACAGCGATCAGTTGGGCCTTGGCCGGACTGGTGACCCTGTTTGTCGGCCTGCGCCTGCAATCGCGCACGTTCCTGTTCACCGCGTTCGCCGTGCAGTTGCTCGGCGGTGCGTTGTTCCTGTTGCGCCTGCAAGGTGCAGGTGAGAATTCGGCGGCCGTGTTCAGCGCCGGGTGGAGCGGTTTGCTCAGCGCATCGGTGATCGGTGTGGCGTTGATCGGCGGGATGCTGCTGGCGGCGCGCGACGAGATGGTGCGCGGCGATGTGCGGCTGCTGCGCGGGTTGTCGGTGGTGTTGCTGGCGGGGTTGGTGCTGATCAATCTGGCGGTGCTGTTCGTGCTGCCGTGGCAAACCGCGAGTGCGGTGTGGGCGGCGAGCGGTCTGTTGATCATCTGGCTGAGCCTGTACCTCAAACAGCGCGTGAGTTTTGTCTTTGGGCTGTTGTTGCAGTTGATCGGTGGCGCGGCGTTCTTGTTGGCCGGCCCCGAGTTGCTCGGGCCGCTGTCCAGCGAAGGTCTGCGGCCGTTGGCCCATGGCGGCTTCTGGACGCCGCTGGTACTGGGGCTGGCCGCGCTGGTCGGTGCCTGGCGTCTGCAACTGGGCAATCACGCCTCGGCCTTCGATGCGCTGAGTTTGCAACGCCTGTCCGAAGTGCTGCTGGTGTGGGGCGCCGGTTGGTGGGCGTTGGCGTGGGTCAGTGAGGTGCTGCGTTTTGCGCCGCTGAATCTGCAGGCGACGCTGTTGCTGCTGATTGCCGCGCTGAGTGTGGCGCTGTGGACATTGTTGGCGCTGCGCCTGAAATGGCCGGCGCTGGGCCTGCTCTGCACCTTGCTGATCCCGGCGGCGGGGCTGGTGCTGCTGGCGGCGTGGCATGCGCGTTATCACCCAGCGGCGAATTTCGGTTGGCTGGCGTGGGTATTGGTGTTCGCCGTGCATTTCTTCAGCCTGCGGCGTCTGGCGCCGATGCTACCGGCACGCGCCTTGAGCACGGCGCACGTGCTGGGTTGCTGGCTGCTGATCGGCGTACTGGCGCTGGAGCTGCGCTACGGTCTGCTGCTGTTGTCCGAGCAATACAACGCCTGGCGCTGGCTGGGCTGGGCGATCCTGCCGAGCCTGTATCTGCTGTTGGCGGCGGCTCCGCGCAGCTGGCCATGGCCGGTGGCGGCATTCCCGCGGGAATATCGTTTGTACGCTGCCGCGCCGCTGGCAGTGCTGATGCTGGCGTGGTTCTGGCTGGCCAACGGTGTCAGCGACGGTAACGCCGAACCGCTGCCGTACGTGCCGCTGATCAACCCGTTGGAATTGGGCCTGCTGTTCGCCTTGTTCGGGGTGTACGTGTGGTCGCGTCATGCGGTGACGCAGTTTGCCCTGCGCAAGGATTACGCCGAGTACGCCACACAACTGGTCGCCGGAGTTTCGCTGTTCGCTTTCTGCACCGCGCTGGTGACCCGTGCTGCGCACCATTGGGCGGGCATTCCGTTCGAGCTGGATCTGCTGCTCGAATCGATGCTGGTGCAGGCCGGGTTGTCCATCGTCTGGACCCTGATGGCGTTGGGTTTGATGATCGGCGGACACCTGCGTCACCGGCGCGAAGTGTGGCTGATCGGCGCGGCGTTGATTGCGCTGGTGGTGGCCAAGCTGATTTTTGTCGAATTGAGCAACCGTGGCGGACTGGCCCGGATCGTCTCGTTTATCGGCGTCGGCGTGTTGCTGCTGGTGGTGGGCTATTTCGCACCGCTGCCACCGAAACGTGTCGAAGCCGAACCGGTGGCGGACAAACCCGTGCCGGATACCGAAGGAGTTTCATCTTGAGTCGCATGCTGAATCTGGGGTGGTTGGCGCTGGGCGTGGTGATGGCTGCCGGCGCCCAAGAAAAACCGGCGGACTTCGCCACGCAGGTGCCGCTGACGGTGAGCGGCAACGGCCCCTGGTATCGCCTCGACCTGCCGCTGAGCGCACAATTGCAGGCCCGCCAGACCGATCTCAGCGACCTGCGCGTATTCAACGCCGCCGGCGAACCGCAGGCCTACGCCCTGGCCCGGGAATCGGCGCAGACCCGCGACGACGGGCAGTTGCATGAGGTGAAGTGGTTTCCGTTGTACAACGCTGCCGATGCCAGCGAGCGGGCGCCGAACGTGCGCGTGCAATCGACCACCACCGGCACGCTGGTGGAAGTGCAGCCGTCGACGCAATTGGAGGCCGGTGAAGAAGTGCTGCGTGGCTGGCTGCTCGATGCCAGTGCGATCAAGGCGCCGCTGCAGCAGCTGATTCTCGACTGGACCAGCGAGCGCGACGGCTTCCAGCGTTTCAGTATCGAGGCCAGTGATGACTTGCAGCATTGGCAGGCGTGGGGCGAGGGGCAGGTCGCGCGGCTGACCTTTTCCGACGAACGCATCGAACAGCACGAAGTGACGCTGCCGGGGCAATCCGCACGCTATCTGCGTCTGCTGTGGGATGCGCCAACCTCGGCGCCCATCCTCACGTCGGCGCAACTGAAAAGCAGCGATCCACGCAACGTGCCGCTGCCGTTGGTCTGGTCGCAAGCGCTGGCGGGTAGCAGCACCAAGTCCGGTGAGTACACCTGGCAGTTGCCGATGGGCCTGAATGTCGAGCGGGTGCAAGTCGAGCTGAAACAACCGAACAGTCTGGCTCCGGTCACACTCGCGGGCCGCCGCGAAAGCAGCCTGCCGTGGCAGACATTGAGCAACGGTTTGCTGTATCGCCTGACCCAGAACGGTCAGGACGTGGTGCAAAACGAATTGCAGTTGTACGGGCAGACTGTGCAGCAGCTGAAACTGAGCGTGGATGAGCGTGGCGGCGGTCTGGGTGAACAGGCACCGAGCCTGAAGTACGCGGTGCGGGCGACCCAGGTGATTTTCCTCGCACGGGGTGACGGGCCTTACAGTCTGGCGCTGGGCAATCCGACGGTGAAAACCGCGAACCTGCCACTGAGCACGCTGATTCCGGATTTCAAAGCGGAAAAACTCGCGGCGCTGGGCAAGGCCTCGGTGCAGGGTGAGGTGGTTGCCACTCAGGCTGCGCCGGCGACTACGGCGGCAGTAGCCGAGACCAACTGGAAGAAAATCGGCCTGTGGGCGGTGTTGCTGGTGAGTGTGGTGTTCCTCGGGGCGATGGCGGCGAGCCTGTTGCGCAAGCCGCCGACCAATTCCTGAGAATGGCTGGCGCTGCGCGCCATTCGCGAGCAAGCCCGCTCCCACAGTTGACCGAGTAGCCTCGATGGACGCGATCAATGTGGGAGCGGGCTTGCTCGCGAAGGCGGCTGATCGGCCAACGAGAATTTCAGATCGGTCGCGGTTGCGCACGCACCACCCGTCCCGTTTCGAACTACGCTCAATCCGGTACCTGAACTCTCTCGACCCGATCACGTCTGATACAAGCAATTGCGCCCCAATGCACGTTACCGGGCGTCATCGCTCGCTACGTTTTCAGACTCCCTGTAAACTGCGCGGGTTTTTAGCCCCCCATTCCACCGGAGCCGTCCATGTCCCGCGTTACCCTGAGTCGCTATTTGATTGAGCAGACCCGCAGCAATAACACTCCTGCCGATCTGCGCTTCCTGATCGAAGTGGTGGCGCGTGCCTGCAAAGAGATCAGCCACGCCGTGTCCAAAGGCGCCCTGGGTGGTGTTCTGGGCAGCATGGGCACTGAAAACGTCCAAGGCGAAGTGCAGAAGAAGCTCGACGTGCTGTCGAACGAGATCCTGCTCGAAGCCAACGAATGGGGCGGTCACCTGGCCGGCATGGCGTCCGAAGAAATGGACAATGCCTACCAGATCCCGGGCAAATACCCGAAAGGCGCCTACCTGCTGGTGTTCGACCCACTGGACGGCTCGTCGAACATCGACATCAACGCTCCGGTCGGCACCATCTTCTCGGTACTGCGTTGCCCGAACGAATACCTGAGCCAGAACGAGCCGCTGAACGAAAAAGCTTTCCTGCAGCCAGGCACCCAGCAGGTTGCCGCCGGTTACGCGATCTACGGCCCGCAGACCATGCTGGTGCTGACTCTGGGCGACGGCGTCAAAGGCTTCACCCTGGACCGCGAAATGGGCAGCTTCGTACTGACCCACGAAGACATCACCATTCCTGAAACCACCCAGGAATTCGCGATCAACATGTCCAACCAGCGCCACTGGGAAGCTCCGGTACAACGCTACGTCAGCGAACTGCTGGCCGGCGAAGAAGGCCCGCTGAAGAAGAACTACAACATGCGCTGGGTCGCGGCGATGGTGGCCGACGTGCATCGCATCCTGACCCGTGGCGGTCTGTTCATGTACCCACGCGACAGCCGTGAGCCATCCAAGCCCGGCAAACTGCGTCTGATGTACGAAGCCAACCCGATGTCGTTCCTGGTGGAACAGGCCGGCGGCGCGTCCACCGACGGTCACCAGCGCATCCTCGACATTCAGCCGGAAGGCCTGCACCAGCGCGTAGCGGTGTTCCTCGGCTCGAAAGAAGAAGTCGCCCGCGCCACGGCTTACCACAAGGAATAAGCCATGACCGCGCCCTGGCAGCCGTTGCTCGATTGGTGGTTCGGACATGCCGAATCACCGGACGAGATATCGGCTGACAAGGGCAAGTTGTGGTTCGGCAAGAAAGACAGCCAGGACCTCGAAGCGCGTGAGCGTTTCGGGGTCTTTGTCGATCAGGCCCTCGCTGGCGAATTGACCGAGTGGACGCAACGTCCCGAAGGTTGGCTGGCCGTGGTGCTGTTGCTCGATCAACTGCCGCGAATGATCTTTCGCGACTCTCCCAAAGCATTTTCCGGTGATCTGCGCGCGCAGAAACTCGTCGCCCAAGGCATTGCAGCGGACTTCGACCGGCAACTGAAGCCGATTCAGCGGGTATTCATTTATCTGGTGTTCGAACACTGCGAAAACCTCGCGGTGCAGAACGAAGCCGTTTCGCGTTTTATCGATCTGGTAGCTGAACAGCCGGAAGCCGAGCGGGCGGTGTTTGCCGACAATCTGGATTATGCCGAGCGACATCGGAAGGTGATTGCACGATTTGGACGGTTTCCGCATCGCAATGCGGTGTTAGGGCGGGAGTCTACGGCTGAGGAGTTGGCGTTTCTGAGTCAGCCTGGGTCGCGGTTCTGATTTGTTGAGTTCAAGGATTGCCGTTCAACAGTCTCTTCATCAAAAGTGAAGGCAGGCTTTTTCTTGAGTCGACAATGATATGAACGAAGACGTTTTTTTCTCTGACTTCATATATGACTCGGTTCATCCCGGAAATGATTTGTCGGTATTGACCAAGATTGAGCTTCTCGATTTCCTCGGGGATTGAACCGGAATAAGGAAGGTCTGCGAGACCAAGAATGGCGGTCTTGAGATCAGCGTAGGTACTCTGCCACGTCTGACTCGAGAACTGTTTGATAAGGTAGGTACGGAGTTCTTTGAGATCTGTCTGTGCGGACTGAAGAATAACGACCTTTAAACTCATTGATGGTCGGCCCTGTCCAAGTCCGCGAAAACATCCTCAGCGTCTCGATACTTGCCTTCCTCAATCTCCCGATTGCCCATTGCCAATAGCTTCAGCAAAGCCATTGTGTCTTCCTGCTCCTCAAAGCTTTTCACGTCCATAACTACAAGCTTGGCTTCACCATTTTGGGTGATGACCAATGGCTCACGGCTTTCAGTGATCGACTTGACGATCTCCGCTGTATGACTTTTGAGGTAGCTGATCGGTTTGATTTGCGATGAAAGCTTCATGGTTGAGTCTCGCCAAATTGAACAGGACTGAGTTTAGTCTTAATTCAGTCCAGCGTCATTGCGAGCTGACCAGCGTATTTCAACTCAAAATTCAATCGTCGCTAACGCCGTCATCGCCAGCAGGCTGCCTCCCAAAGGGGATCTGTGTCGTTCACAAAAACCTGTGGGAGCGGGCTTGCTCGCGAAGACGCCAGTGGCCGCGCCTTAGATCCTGAAGCTGCCTACCAGTTGCTTCAACCGCGCCGCCTGCTGCTCCAGATCCGAGCAAGCGCGCAAGGTTGCCTGCAGGTTCTCCACACCTTCCTGGTTCAGCGTGTTGATCTCGTTGATGTCGACGTTGATCGATTCGACCACCGCGGTCTGCTCCTCAGTCGCGGTAGCCACCGACTGGTTCATCCCGTCGATCTCGCCGATGCGTTGGGTCACGCTGCCCAGACGTTCGCCGGCCTGGTTGGCGATGCCGACGCTGCTTTCGCTCTCGCGCTGGCTCTCGGTCATGATGCTCACGGCCTGACGCGCGCCGACTTGCAGTTCTTCGATCATCTTCTGCACTTGCTGCGCCGAATCCTGAGTGCGGTGGGCGAGGTTGCGCACCTCGTCAGCGACCACGGCGAAACCACGGCCAGCCTCACCGGCGCGGGCCGCTTCGATGGCAGCGTTTAGCGCCAGCAGGTTGGTCTGCTGCGAGATGCTGGTGATCACTTCCAGAATCTGCCCGATGTTCACCGTGTTGCTGTTGAGGGTTTCGATGTTGCCGCAGGAGTCGCTGATTTTTGCCGACAACTGCTGCATCGCGTGGATGGTTTTATCCACAACCTGCTGGCCGTCGACCGCCAGGCTGCGCGCATCGCTGGAGTGCTGCGAGGCGAGGGCGGCGTTCTGAGCGATTTCCTGAGCGGCGGCGCCGAGCTGGTTGATCGCCGCGGCCACACTGTTGGTGCGACTGGCCTGCTGGTCGGAGTTGTACATCGACGAGTTCGACGCGGCAACCACGCGCAGGGCGACTTCGTTAACCTGGCCGGTGGCCGAGGACACCTCGCGGATCGAAGTGTGAATACGTTCGACGAAGCGGTTGAACGACAGACCCAGCGCGCCAAATTCGTCGTGGCCGTGGATCACCAGGCGTTTGGTCAGGTCGCCTTCACCTTCGGCGATGTCGTGCATGGCGCGGCCCATGGTCAGCAGCGGTTGCATCAGCACGCGGATCAGCATGCCGAGCAGGGCGATGATGATCACCACGGCGATCACCATGGCGATCAGCGCCGAGGTGCGGAATTCGCTGAGCATCGAGAACGCGGTGTCTTTGTCCAGCACCAGCGCCACGTACCAGTCGGCCGATGGCACGCCGTTAACGCGGGTGAACGAGATCAGTTGAGTCTTGCCGTCGAATTCGACTTCTTTCAGGCCCGGGCTGACTTTCGGTGCGCCGTTTGGATAAGCCTCGGCGAGGGTTTTCAGAACCAGTTTGCTGTCCGGGTGAATCAGAATCTTGCCATCGGCGCTGACGATGAACGCATGGCCGTGGCCACCAAAGTTGAGCGAGTTGATGATCGCGCTGACGCTGGTCAGGTCGATATCCGCGCCGGCCACACCGATCATCTGGCCCTGACGCTGCACTGGAGTGGCGACGGTGATTACCAGTTTGCCCGACGATGCGGCGATGTAGGGTTCGGTGACGATGGTCTGTTGGGCGCTGTTGGCTGCCTTGTACCAGCCACGGGCGCGCGGGTCGTAGTCCGGCGCGCGATTGCCGGCGGGTACCGAGAACATCACGCCGTCAGCGCCGCCGAAGTAGCTGAGCTGGAAATTGCCGGTGTAGGCGGGCAGGTCGATGATGCGCTTGAGGCTGGCCGGGGCGCTGCCGTCGGCGGCGACCTGCTGCGACAGCGATTGCAGTAACTGGATGCGGCTTTCCAGCCAGGTCTGGATGTTGCTGGTGGTCAGGCTGCCCAGTTCCTGCATCGAGGCTTCGGTGCTGCTGCTCAGGGCTTCGCGTTGTCGATAGTCGTTGAACAAAATGAAACAGGCGAACGCAACGGCCACCACGAGGGCGGCAGCCAACAAGATCTTGTGGCTGAATTTCATGTTTCTGGTCATCGAATGAACTACCGCGAAGGGGCTGGTCGAGAAAGGGCGGCAATTTGCCACACTCGGGGGCTTTGCGCTGCTCTTATTTCGACCGCCGCGCGCCAAAGATTAGGCGTCTTTGATGAAATGCGACGAAATGCTCAATAGCCGCACAAAGTGTCTGATTTACCGGTAAATGCCAGACGAGCGGAGCGATAAATAGCCATTTCTGAAGGGAACCAGATGAGGGTTTTCTCTTCTAAGCTTCTGGTTGGCACCATGCCATCCCCCTTCCGCTCCAGGAGTTACTTCATGTCGCTGCGATCTATCGCCCTTCTGACTTTTTGCGTGCTGTTGGCCGCGTGCAGCAAGGTCAATCAGGAAAACTATTCCAAGCTTTCGGCCGGCATGGCCAAGGCCGAGGTTGAGACGCTGCTCGGCAAACCCACCGACTGTTCGGGCGCGCTCGGCATGTCCAGTTGCACCTGGGGCGACAAAAACAGCTTTATCAGCGTGCAGTACGCCGGTGACAAAGTGCTGATGTTTTCCGGCCAAGGCCTGAAGTAAACCGGGGCTATGCGCCCACGGGAGAAAAATAATGAAGCGGTTATTGTTCGTCCTTTTTGCCGGCCTGGTACTGGCCGGCTGCGCCACCCACGGTGAAGATCCGCTGGCGCCCAAGACGGCTCACAGTGTCAATCTCAAGCGTTATCAGGGCACCTGGTATGAACTGGCGCGCCTGCCGATGTACTTCCAGCGCAACTGCGCGCAGTCCGAAGCCCACTACTCGCTCAGACCCGACGGCAATGTCGATGTGCTCAATCGCTGCCTGACCTCCGACTGGCAGTGGGAAGAAGCCAAAGGCAAGGCTTATCCACAGGTGCCGGGCAAGACCGACATGTTGTGGGTCGAGTTCGATACCTGGTTCTCGCGCTTGATTCCGGGTGTGGCGAAAGGCGAATACTGGGTGTTGTACGTCAGCGACGACTACAAGACCGCCATCGTCGGCGACCCGAGTCGCAAGTACATGTGGTTGCTGTCGCGCACGCCGATCGTCAACGGTGTGGTGCGTGAGGAGTTGCTGAGCAAGGCGCGTCAGCAGGGTTACGACACTACGCGACTGATCTGGCGGGCGTCGGATCGGCAGATGGCCAAGACTTCGAACTAAAGGTCACCACAAAATCAATGTAGGAGTGAGCCTGCTCGCGATGGCGGTGTGTCAGTCACATATTTATGTCTGACACACCGCCATCGCGAGCAGGCTCGCTCCCACATTTTTGTTTTGTGTCAGCCTAAAAGTTCGCGCAGAACCTGGGTGAAGGCACGTGCGCTTTCCTCTTCGCCCGCATGCCGGCTATCGCGCACCACCCATTGGCCATTGACCAACACGTCGCGCACCTGGCGATCGCCCCCAGCGAACAGCCAGCGATTCAAAATCCCGTCACCGCTGGCGGTCGCCAGATACGGATCATTGCCATCGAGCACGATCCAGTCCGCACGTTTGCCGACTTGCAGCGCACCAATCGGCTGTCCCAAAGCCTGGGCGCCGCCGTCCAGCGCCGCGTCATACAACGTGCGTCCGACCATCGGCTGATCCGCGCCATACAACCGGTTACGCCGCTGATCGCGCAGACGCTGGCCGTATTCCAGCCAGCGCAATTCCTCGACCACGCTGAGCGAGACATGGCTGTCGGAACCGATGCCCATGCGCCCACCCTGAGCGAGGAAATCCACCGCCGGGAAAATCCCGTCGCCCAGATTCGCTTCGGTGGTCAGGCACAGGCCGGCGATGGCGCGACTCTTGGCCATCAGCGTGACTTCTTCCGGGTTGGCGTGGGTCGCGTGAACCAGGCACCAGCGCTGATCGACCTCGGTGTTTTCGTAGAGCCATTGCAGCGGACGGCGACCGCTCCAGCTCAGGCAGTCATCGACTTCCTTCTGCTGTTCGGCGATGTGAATGTGCACCGGGCATTGTTTGTCGCTGGCTGCCAGCACTTCGCTGATCTGCTGCGGGGTGACCGCGCGCAGCGAGTGGAAGCACAGACCCAGTGATTGCGCTTTTTGCTGAGCCAGTAATGGCTGCAAGCGCGATTGCAGACTCAGGTAATTTTCGGTGCTGTTGATGAAGCGGCGCTGCCCATCATTGGGCGTCTGGCCGCCGAATCCGGAATGGCTGTAGAGCACCGGCAGCAGGGTCAGACCGATGCCGCTTTCGCTCGCTGCCTGACTGATGCGCAATGCCAGTTCGGCCGGATCGGCATACGGCTGACCGTTATTGTCGTGGTGCACGTAGTGGAATTCAGCAACCGAGGTGTAACCGGCCTTGAGCATTTCGATGTACAGCTGACGGGCGATCACGCCGAGCTGCTCCGGGCTGATTTTTCCGACGAGGCGATACATCAAGTCACGCCAGGTCCAGAAACTGTCGTTGGGATTGCCGGCCACTTCCGCCAGCCCGGCCATCGCGCGCTGGAAGGCGTGGGAGTGCAGATTGGGCATGCCCGGCAGCAGCGGACCGCTCAGCCGTTCGGCGCCGTCTGCGGTGGAATCGGCCAGGATTTGGGTCAACACGCCATCGGCATTGACCTCAAGACGTACATTATTGGCCCATCCGTTAGGCAGCAGCGCGCGTTCGGCAAAGAAAGCGGACATGGTTCAGCACCCCATCGTGTGTTATTTGTATATACATATACAGACGTTTGCCTGCCCGGTAAACTCCGGCAAGCTAGCAACCTTCATCCAATGAACAGGGATCAACCGTGCCGACTCCGCCTCCAGTCTCCCCGTTGGCCGCGAATATGGGCGACAGTCCGGCGCCCTTGTACGCCCGCGTCAAACAGATGATCACCCAGCAGATCGACAGCGGTAACTGGCCACCGCACTACCGCGTGCCATCGGAAAGCGAACTGGTCAGCCAGCTCGGTTTCAGCCGCATGACCATCAACCGCGCGCTGCGTGAAATGACCGCCGACGGCCTGCTCGTGCGCATGCAAGGTGTAGGCACGTTTGTCGCTGAACCGAAGAGCCAGTCCGCGTTGTTCGAAGTGCACAACATCGCTGATGAAATTGCCTCCCGTGGCCATCGCCACACCTGTCAGGTGATCACCCTCGAAGAAGAGGCCGCCGGCTCCGAGCGCGCGCTGGCACTGGACATGCGCGAAGGGCAGAAGGTGTTCCACTCGCTGATCGTGCATTACGAGAACGACATTCCTGTGCAAATCGAAGACCGCTTCGTCAACGCGCTGGTCGCCCCGGAATACCTCAAGCAGGACTTCACCCTGCAAACCCCTTACGCCTATCTCAACCAGGTCGCGCCACTGACCGAAGGCGAGCACGTCGTCGAGGCGATCCTCGCCGAGCCGTCCGAGTGCAAGTTGCTGCAGATCGAAAAAGGCGAGCCTTGCCTGCTGATCCGTCGCCGTACGTGGTCGGGGCGTCAGCCGGTGACCGCCGCGCGTTTGATTCACCCAGGTTCCCGTCATCGTCTGGAAGGACGCTTTCATAAATGAGTCAGGTAAAGGTTTTACGCGCTGAAGGCTACCCGCGCATGCCGTGGAAAAACGGCGGCGGCAGCACCGAAGAGATTACCCGTGATGCGGGTGCCGGCCTCGATGGTTTCGGCTGGCGCCTGTCGATTGCCGACATTGCCGAGTCCGGTGGTTTCTCGACCTTTGCCGGTTACCAGCGGGTGATCACGGTATTGCAGGGCGATGGCATGACCCTGTGCGTCGATGGTGATGACACGCGGCCGCTGTTACCGCTGGACCCGTTTGCCTTCAGCGGCGAAAGCCAGGTGTCCTGCACCTTGCTCGGCGGCGCGATCCGCGACTTCAACCTGATCTACGCGCCGCAGCGGTACAGCGCGCGGTTGCAGTGGCTGGATGGCGAGCAGCGGTTTTTCAGCTCGGCGACGACGGTGCTGGTGTTCAGTGTCAGTGAGCTGCTGCAAGTGCAGGTTGCTGACAACACTGCGCAACTCGGCCGCCATGATTGCCTGCAACTGGACGGTAACACCGGTCTGGTTGAAGTTGCGGTGAATGCCGCGTGCTGCGTGATTGAGCTGACCGCGCGCTGATCCAACTCTGGTAACACTCCTGTGGTGAGGGGATTTATCCCCGATGGCGGCGCAGCAGACCTTTTGGGACTGCTACGCGCTCCATCGGGGATAAATCCCCTCACCACAATTGCATTTCAATTCCTGTTTCCCTAGGCGCACCAACTTGTTACCGAACGCCCCAGCGTGGCGCAAAACCACGGGTTCGTAACGATCCGCCGAATCCTCAATTCCTCCCCGCAAAAATTTTCATCCACGCCGTAACCCTTGTCTCAGGCGCTCTGCAGCCCTGTCCGCGATTTTTCTTGTACAGCCCTTCAGCAAGTTGGCCGCTTGATTGCATATGCTTGTATGTACAAGTAAAGACGTATGCGTATAAGTCCGCAGCGTCCACTGATTCGCTTGTCGCGCATTGAGGCGCGCAGGCTGCTTGCCCACTGCCAGGGTTGGTTTGAATTGATCGCTGAGGAGTCTTTTTCGTGACTGACAATAAGCCTACAACTGCCGTTTATACAAAGAGACGTGACGTCGAAATCCGTGCATCGCGCGGCAACAAGCTGACCGCCAAGAGCTGGCTGACCGAAGCGCCGCTGCGCATGCTGATGAACAACCTCGATCCGGAAGTGGCCGAGAATCCGAAAGAGCTGGTGGTCTACGGTGGCATCGGTCGCGCGGCGCGTAATTGGGAGTGCTACGACAAAATCGTCGAAAGCCTGACCAATCTGAACGACGACGAGACCCTGCTGGTGCAATCGGGCAAACCGGTCGGCGTGTTCAAGACCCACAGCAACGCCCCGCGCGTATTGATCGCCAACTCCAACCTGGTGCCGCACTGGGCGAGCTGGGAACACTTCAACGAACTCGACGCCAAAGGCCTGGCCATGTACGGCCAGATGACCGCCGGCAGCTGGATCTACATCGGCAGCCAGGGCATCGTTCAGGGCACCTACGAAACCTTCGTCGAAGCTGGTCGCCAGCACTACAACGACAACCTCAAAGGCAAGTGGGTCCTGACCGCGGGTCTGGGCGGCATGGGCGGTGCTCAGCCACTGGCCGCTACCCTGGCCGGTGCCTGCTCGCTGAACATCGAATGCCAGCAGGTGAGCATCGATTTCCGCCTGAAAAGCCGCTACGTCGACGAGCAGGCCAAAGATCTCGATGACGCCCTGGCGCGCATCGCCAAATACACCGCCGAAGGCAAGGCGATCTCCATCGCCCTGCTGGGCAACGCGGCAGAAATTCTGCCAGAACTGGTCAAGCGCGGCGTGCGTCCGGACATGGTCACCGACCAGACCAGCGCCCACGACCCACTCAACGGCTACCTGCCGGCGGGCTGGACCTGGGACGAATACCGCGCCCGCGCCAAGACCGAGCCGGCCGCTGTGATCAAGGCCGCCAAGCAGTCGATGGCCGTCCACGTCAAAGCGATGCTGGACTTCCAGAAACAAGGCATTCCGACCTTCGACTACGGCAACAACATCCGTCAGATGGCGCAAGAAGAAGGCGTGGAAAACGCGTTCGACTTCCCGGGCTTTGTACCGGCCTACATCCGCCCACTGTTCTGCCGTGGCATCGGTCCGTTCCGCTGGGCGGCGCTGTCGGGTGATCCGCAGGACATCTACAAAACCGACGCCAAAGTCAAAGAGCTGATCCCGGACGACGCGCACCTGCACAACTGGCTGGACATGGCCCGTGAGCGCATCAGCTTCCAGGGTCTGCCGGCACGTATCTGCTGGGTCGGTCTGGGCCTGCGCGCCAAGCTCGGTCTGGCGTTCAACGAAATGGTGCGCAGCGGCGAGCTGTCGGCACCGATCGTGATCGGTCGCGACCACCTCGACTCAGGCTCCGTTGCCAGCCCGAACCGCGAAACTGAATCGATGCAGGACGGTTCCGACGCCGTGTCCGACTGGCCACTGCTCAATGCGCTGCTGAACACCGCGAGCGGCGCGACCTGGGTTTCCCTGCACCACGGCGGCGGCGTGGGCATGGGCTTCTCCCAGCACTCGGGCATGGTGATTGTCTGCGACGGTACTGACGAAGCGGCCGAGCGTATTGCGCGCGTGCTGCACAACGACCCGGCCACTGGCGTCATGCGTCACGCCGATGCCGGTTACCAGATCGCTATCGACTGCGCCAAGGAGCAGGGGCTGAACCTGCCGATGATTACCGGTAAATAAACGCACAACCTTGTGGGAGCGAGCCTGCTCGCGAATGCGGTCTGTCAGCCACCACACATGTTGAATGTGCTGACGCCTTCGCGAGCAGGCTCGCTCCCACACTAGTGCGCAAGACGCTCAGTGAACTCGAATAACAATCCACAGAGGTTGAATCATGGCTGTAACCCCCGATCGTGCAGGCAACAAACCGTTGATCGAAAGGCGTTCGATCGACTACATCCCGGAAGCGGAAAGACACGGTCGTCTGTTGAGCCAGTTCACCCTGTGGATGGGTGCGAATCTGCAAATCACCGCGATTGTCACCGGGGCGCTGGCCGTGGTGCTGGGCGGTGATGTGTTCTGGTCGTTGATCGGTCTGTTGATCGGTCAACTGCTGGGCGGCGGGGTGATGGCGCTGCATGCGGCGCAAGGGCCGAAACTGGGCCTGCCGCAGATGATTTCCAGCCGCGTGCAATTCGGCGTCTACGGCGCGGCGATCCCGATCGTGCTGGTGTGCCTGATGTACCTGGGCTTCACCGCCACCGGTACGGTGCTTTCCGGCCAGGCGCTGGGCCAGTTGTTTGGCGTCAGCGACACGGTTGGCATCCTGCTGTTCGCCAGCGTCATCGTGGTGGTCACGGTGCTCGGTTATCGGGTGATCCACTGGATCGGCCGGGTTGCCAGTGTCATCGGCGTGATTGCCTTCGTGTATCTGTTCAGCCGTCTGCTGAGTCAGGTGGATGTGGGCGCACTGTTGCAGATCCGTCACTTCAGCTGGAGCAGCTTCCTGCTGGCGGTGTCGCTCGCGGCCTCCTGGCAGATCGCGTTCGGCCCTTATGTGGCTGACTATTCGCGTTACCTGCCGAGCAAGATTTCCTCGGTGAAAACCTTCTTTGCCGCTGGCGCCGGTTCGGTCATCGGTGCGCAGGTGGCGATGGTCCTCGGCGTATTCGCCGCGGCCTCGGCCAACGGCCAGTTTGCCGGTCACGAAGTGGCCTACATCGTCGGACTGGGCGGCACCGGTGCCACGGCGGCGCTGCTGTACTTCAGCATCGCGTTCGGCAAGGTGACCATCTCGACGCTGAACTCCTACGGCAGCTTCATGTGCATCGCCACCATCATCAGTGGTTTCAAAGGGCACCTGACCGTTACGCGTATGCAGCGTCTGGTGTTCGTGCTGGTGATCGTCGGCGCGGCAACCCTGATCGCCTTGCTCGGTCAGCACTCGTTCCTCGGTGCGTTCAAGTCGTTCATCCTGTTCCTGCTGGCGTTCTTCACGCCATGGAGCGCGATCAACCTGGTCGACTACTACTGCATCACCCGCGAGCGTTACGACGTGCCGGCGCTGGCCGATCCTAACGGTCGCTACGGGCGCTGGAACCTGCTCGGGATCAGCGTCTATGTGTTCGGCGTGCTGGTGCAACTGCCGTTCATCTCCACCAAGTTCTACACCGGCCCGCTGGTGGCCGCCCTCGGTGACGTGGATATCTCCTGGATCATCGGTCTGGTGCTGCCTGCTGCCCTCTATTACGTGTGCGCAAAAAAATGGCACGGCTCAGTGCCTGATCAACTGATTCTGCCGGTCGAGCAGAACAGCGTTGTACCACCTGAAAAAAGTGGGGCCGGGCGCGCTGCGGCGCAGGCCTGATTGGACGTGGACAGGGCTGGATGCCTCTTGACTGCCGTAAGCCAATTCATGATTAGGAGCGTCGCAACAATGAAATCGAACAAGACCCTGCTCACCACACTGTTGTCCATGGGCCTGCTGGCCAGTGCCGGTGCCACTCAGGCAGCCGGTTGGTGCGAGTCCGGTAAACCGGTGAAATTCGCCGGTCTGAACTGGGAAAGCGGCATGCTGCTGACCGACGTGCTGCAAGTGGTGCTGGAGAAAGGTTACGACTGCAAGACCGACAGCCTGCCGGGTAACTCCATCACCATGGAAAACGCCCTGAGCAGCAACGACATTCAAGTGTTCGCCGAAGAATGGGTCGGCCGCAGCGAAGTCTGGAACAAGGCCGAGAAGGCCGGCAAGGTCGTCGGTGTCGGCGCCCCGATCGTCGGCGCAATCGAAGGCTGGTACGTGCCGCGCTACGTGATCGAAGGCGACGCCAAACGCAAGATCGAGGCAAAAGCCCCGGAGCTGAAAAACATCGCCGACCTGGGCAAGTACGCGGCTGTTTTCAAAGACGCCGAAGAGCCGTCCAAGGGCCGTTTCTATAACTGCCCGGCGGGCTGGACCTGCGAGCTGGACAACAGCGAAATGCTCAAGAGCTACGGCCTGGAAAACACCTACACCAACTTCCGCCCGGGCACAGGACCTGCGCTGGATGCGGCGGTGCTGTCGAGCTACAAGCGTGGCGAGCCGATCCTGTTCTATTACTGGTCGCCAACCCCGCTGATGGGCCAGATCGACGCGGTCAAGCTTGAAGAAAAACCGGGCGTCGACAAGAGCGTGAGCATCAAGGTCGGCCTGTCGAAAACCTTCCACGAGCAGGCGCCAGAACTGGTGGCCGTGCTGGAAAAGGTCAACCTGCCGATCGACCTGCTGAACCAGAACCTGGGCCGCATGGCGAAGGAACGTATCGAGTCGCCAAAACTGGCGAAAATCTTCCTCAAGGAACATCCTGAGGTCTGGCACGCGTGGGTCAGTGACGACGCAGCCAAGAAAATCGACGCGGCGCTGTAGGTCGATACCTCCCGGTCAACCGTGAGGCTGGCCGGGAGATATGCCGTAAATCGCTTGATTGAGATTTCTGATTGAGAGCCGCTTATGTTTCCCGAAAGCTTTACCTTTTCCATCGCCGACTGGGTCAACGGTTGGGTCGATTCGCTGGTCACCAACTACGGTGATGTGTTCCGCCACATCTCGGACACCCTGCTGTGGGCCATCGTCAACCTTGAAGGCCTGCTGCGCGCGGCGCCGTGGTGGTTGATGCTGGCGATCGTCGGCGTGGTCGCCTGGCACGCCACGCGCAAAGTGCTGACCACCGCTGTCATCGTCGGTCTGCTGTTCCTCGTCGGTGCTGTCGGCCTGTGGGACAAACTCATGCAGACCCTGGCGCTGATGATGGTCGCGACGATCATTTCGGTGCTGATCGGCATTCCGCTGGGGATCCTTTCGGCGCGCAGCAATCGCTTGCGTTCGGTGCTGATGCCGCTGCTCGACATCATGCAGACCATGCCCAGCTTCGTGTACCTGATTCCGGTGCTGATGCTGTTCGGCCTGGGCAAGGTCCCGGCGATTTTCGCCACGGTGATCTACGCCGCGCCGCCGCTAATTCGCCTGACCGATCTGGGCATCCGTCAGGTCGACGGTGAAGTGATGGAAGCGATCAACGCTTTCGGTGCCAACCGCTGGCAGCAACTGTTCGGCGTGCAACTGCCGCTGGCTTTGCCAAGCATCATGGCCGGGATCAACCAGACCACCATGATGGCCCTGTCGATGGTGGTGATCGCCTCGATGATCGGCGCCCGTGGCCTGGGTGAAGACGTGCTGGTGGGGATTCAGACCCTCAACGTCGGACGCGGCCTCGAAGCCGGTCTGGCGATTGTGATTCTCGCAGTGGTCATCGACCGCATTACTCAGGCGTACGGTCGGCCACGGCATGAGGTGAGCAAATGAACAACGCAACCGTGAGCAAGATCGAAGTCAAAAACGTTTTCAAGATTTTCGGCAACCGCGCCAAGGACGCACTGGCGATGGTCGGCCAAGGCAAGACCAAGGATCAGGTGCTGAACGAAACCGGTTGCGTGGTCGGGGTCAACGACTTGTCGCTGAGTATCGGCACCGGTGAGATCTTCGTGATCATGGGCCTGTCCGGTTCCGGCAAATCGACCCTGGTGCGCCACTTCAATCGCCTGATCGACCCCACCAGCGGCGCGATCCTGGTCGATGGCGTGGACATCCTGCAATACGACATGGAAGCGCTGCGCGAATTTCGCCGGCACAAGATCAGCATGGTGTTCCAGAGCTTCGGCCTGCTGCCGCACAAGACCGTGATCGAGAACGTCGCCTACGGCCTGAAAGTGCGCGGCGAGAGCAAGCAACTGTGCGCTGAACGCGCGTTGCACTGGATCAACACCGTGGGCCTCAAAGGCTACGAAAACAAATACCCGCATCAGCTCTCCGGCGGCATGCGCCAGCGTGTCGGCCTGGCCCGCGCCTTGGCGGCGGACACCGACATTATCCTGATGGACGAAGCGTTCAGTGCGCTGGATCCGTTGATCCGCGCCGAGATGCAGGACCAGTTGCTGGAGCTGCAAAAGACCCTGCACAAGACCATCGTCTTCATCACTCACGACCTCGACGAGGCCGTGCGCATTGGCAACCGCATCGCGATTCTCAAGGACGGCCGCCTGATCCAGGTCGGCACGCCAAGAGAGATCCTGCATTCGCCGGCAGACGAGTATGTTGACCGGTTCGTGCAGCGGCGGGCGGCAGTAGTCTGAAATGGATTGCCTTTGTGGCGAGGGGATTTATCCCCGATGGGTGGCGAAGCCGCCCCCAAACATTGCATGCGGTGCACCTGAAACATCCTGGCTGCAGGTTTTGGGGCTGCTGCGCAGCCCATCGGGGATAAATCCCCTCGCCACAGGGTGTATCAACAGAATTGGCATGAGGTTTTAGATGTCCCAGGCTGAAAAAATCATCATCACCGGCAACCCCCTGCGTTGGCAGGACGTGGTCGCCGTCGCCCGTCACGGCGCGCAACTGGAGTTATCGAGCGAGACCTGGGCGCGCATCGAAAACGCTCAGGCCATCGTCCAGCGCATCGTCGAAAGCGGCGAGCGTGCCTATGGCGTCAACACCGGTCTGGGTGGTCTGTCCAACGTTTCGCTGAAGGACGAACAGCTCAGCCAGCTCTCACGCAACACCCTGCTCAGCCACGCCTGCGGCGTCGGCCCGGTGCTGCCTGATGAGCAAACCCGGGCAATCATCTGCGCCGCAATCCACAACTACAGCCACGGCAAATCCGGCATTCACCGGCGGGTGGTCGAAGCGTTGCTGGCGCTGCTCAATCGCGGCATCACCCCGCAGGTTCCGTCGCAAGGCTCGGTGGGTTACCTGACGCACATGGCGCACATCGGCATCGCGCTGCTGGGCGTGGGCAATGTCAGCTATCGCGGGCAGATCACTTCGGCGCAACAGGCGCTGGCCGAAGAAGGCCTGCAACCGGTGCAGCTCGGGGCGAAGGACGGCTTGTGCCTGGTCAACGGCACGCCGTGCATGACCGGCCTCAGCTGTCTGGCGATTGCCGACGCGACGCGCTTGGTGCAATGGGCCGATGTGATCGGTGCCATGAGTTTCGAAGCGCAGCGCGGGCAGATCGCCGCGTTTGATGCCGAGATCATCGCGCTCAAGCCGCACCCCGGCATGCAACAGGTCGGTAGCAACCTGCGCGCCTTGCTCGATGGCAGTGAAGTAATCGCGACCGCCAAAGGCATTCGCACTCAGGATGCGCTGAGCATCCGTTCGATTCCGCAGGTGCACGGCGCTGCGCGCGATCAACTGGAACATGCGATCAAACAGGTCGAAGCCGAACTCAACGGCTGCACTGACAACCCGTTGCTGCTGGGCACGCCCGACAACTTCCGGGTGATGTCGCAGGCCAACCCGCACGGCCAGTCAGTGGCGATGGCGGCGGATCTGCTGGCGATTGCCATGGCTGAAATCGGCTCGATTGCCGAGCGCCGTCTCGATCGTCTGGTCAACCCGCACGTCAGCGGTCTGCCGGCGTTTCTGGTGGCCAATCCGGGAGTGAACTCCGGGATGATGATCGTGCAATACGTCGCCGCTTCGCTATGTGCCGAGAATCGCCAACTGGCGCAACCGGCAGTGCTCGACAACTACGTCACCTCGGGCCTGCAGGAAGACCACCTGAGCATGGGCACCAGCGCCGCGCTGAAGCTGCACCGCGCCCTGGAAAACTGCACGCAGATCCTCGCCATCGAATACCTGCTGGCGGCGCAGGCCTTTGAATTCCTCAAGGAGCAGCGCTTTGGTGCGGGCACTGACCGGGCGTGGCGCCTGCTGCGCGAAACCGTCCCGGCCTACGATCAGGATCGCTGGCTGGCGCCGGATATCGCCGCCGCCGCCAGCGTGCTGAAAAACCCGAATGCGCTGCACAACGTATTACCGAATCTGCACTGACAACTACCCATACCAGCGTGCCAAGGCGCGGATCGTCCACAAGACGAGAAACGACGGATAACGGAATGCTCCGGAGCGACTGGTAGTTAATAACAATGTTCAAAAGGAGCATTTTAATGACTGCGCTGAACCTGATTCCCGGCCAACTGAGCCTGGCCCAACTGCGTGATGTCTATCAGCAACCGGTCAAGCTGACCCTCGACCACAGTGCTGCGGCGCAGATCGAGGCCAGCGTCGCCTGCGTCGAGCAGATCCTCGCCGAGAACCGCACTGCATACGGCATCAACACCGGCTTCGGCCTGCTGGCGTCGACCCGCATCGCCAGCGAAGATCTGGAAAACCTACAGCGTTCGCTGGTGCTGTCGCACGCCGCCGGTGTCGGCCAGCCGATCAGCGATGAGCTGGTGCGCCTGATCATGGTGCTCAAGGTCAACAGCCTCAGCCGTGGTTTTTCCGGCATCCGCCGCGTGGTGATCGACGCGCTGATCGCGCTGATCAACGCCGAGGTTTATCCGCATATTCCGCTCAAGGGTTCGGTGGGTGCATCCGGTGACCTCGCGCCATTGGCGCACATGTCGCTGGTGCTGCTGGGCGAAGGCAAGGCGCGCTACAAGGGCGAATGGATGGAAGCCACCGAAGCGCTGAAAGTCGCCGGTCTGACCCCGCTGACCCTGGCGGCGAAAGAGGGTCTGGCGCTGCTCAACGGCACTCAGGTGTCCACGGCGTTTGCGCTGCGCGGTCTGTTTGAAGGTGAAGACCTGTTTGCCGGTGCGCTGGCTATTGGCGGTCTGACGGTTGAGGCGGTGCTCGGTTCGCGCTCGCCGTTCGATGCACGTATTCACGCCGCTCGTGGCCAGAAAGGTCAGATCGATGCCGCCGCCGCATATCGCGATCTGCTCGGCGAGCGCAGCGAAGTGTCCGACTCGCACCAGAACTGCGAGAAGGTTCAGGACCCGTACTCCTTGCGTTGCCAGCCACAAGTCATGGGCGCCTGCCTGACCCAGTTCCGTCAGGCCGCCGATGTGCTGGTGGTCGAAGCCAACGCGGTGTCCGACAACCCGTTGGTGTTCGCCGCTGAAGGCGATGTGATTTCCGGTGGCAACTTCCACGCCGAACCCGTGGCCATGGCCGCCGACAACATGGCCCTGGCCATCGCTGAAATCGGCTCGCTGAGCGAACGCCGTATCTCGCTGATGATGGACAAGCACATGTCGCAACTGCCGCCGTTCCTGGTGGCCAATGGCGGGGTCAACTCCGGCTTCATGATCGCTCAGGTGACCGCCGCAGCACTGGCCAGCGAGAACAAGGCGCTGTCCCATCCGCATTCGGTCGACAGCCTGCCGACCTCGGCCAACCAGGAAGACCACGTGTCGATGGCTCCGGCCGCCGGCAAGCGCCTGTGGGAAATGGCCGAGAACACCCGCGGGATTCTCGCGGTGGAATGGCTGGCGGCGGTGCAGGGGCTGGACCTGCGCAACGGTCTGAAGACTTCGGCCAAGCTGGAGCAGGCCCGGGCGATTCTGCGCCGCGAAGTGCCGTTCTATGAGAAGGACCGCTTCTTTGCACCGGACATCAATGCGGCGACCGAGTTGCTGGCGTCGCGCTGCTTGAGCGAATTGGTTCCGGCGAAATTGCTGCCTAGCCTGTAATGGCCTCTTCGCGAGCAGGCTCGCTCCCACAGGAGAATGCATTTCAACTGTGGGAGCGAGCCTGCTCGCGAAATCGATTTTGAATACTGTGGAGACTAAGGGATGAAAACCCTCTGGCAACACTGCCACGTCGCAACCATGGCGCAGGGCGTCTACTCGATCATCGAGGATGCGGCCATTGTGACGTCCGGTGCGCACATCGAGTGGATCGGTCCGCGCAATCTGCTGCCGTCCGGTGAATACCCGGCGGTCAACGATCTGCAAGGCGCGTGGGTGACCCCGGGCCTGATCGACTGCCACACCCACACGGTGTTCGGCGGCAACCGAAGCGGCGAATTCGAGAAGCGTCTGCAAGGCGTCAGCTATGCCGAGATCGCGGCGCAGGGCGGCGGCATTGCCAGCACCGTGCGCGCCACCCGTGAAGCGAGCGAAGACGAGCTGTTCGCCAGCGCCGCCAAGCGTCTGAAAAGCCTGATGCGCGACGGCGTGACCACGGTCGAGATGAAGTCCGGCTACGGTCTCGATCTGGCCAGCGAACGCAAGATCCTGCGGGTCATTCGTCGCCTGGCCAAGGAGCTGCCGATCAGCGTGCGCAGTACCTGTCTGGCCGCCCACGCGCTGCCGCCGGAGTACAAGGATCGCGCTGACGACTACATCGAGCACATCTGCGCCGAGATGCTCCCGGCATTGGCCGCCGAAGGGCTGGTCGATGCGGTGGATGCGTTTTGCGAGTACCTGGCGTTCTCGCCGGAGCAGGTCGAGCGGGTGTTCATCACCGCACAAAAACTCGGCCTGCCGGTGAAGCTGCATGCCGAGCAATTGTCGTCGCTGCATGGCTCCAGTCTGGCCGCACGGTATCACGCGTTGTCTGCCGACCATCTGGAGTTCATGGACGAAGACGACGCCATCGCCATGGCCAAATCCGACACCGTCGCGGTGCTGCTGCCGGGTGCGTTCTACTTCCTGCGCGAAACCCAGTTGCCGCCGATGGACGCCCTGCGCAAACACAAGGTCAAGATCGCCATCGCCAGTGACCTCAACCCCGGCACCTCGCCGGCGCTGTCGTTGCGCCTGATGCTGAACATGGCCTGCACCTGCTTCCGCATGACCCCGGAAGAAGCCCTGGCCGGCGCGACCATTCACGCCGCGCAAGCGCTGGGCATGGCTGATACCCACGGTTCGCTGGAAGTCGGCAAGGTCGCGGATTTCGTCGCCTGGCACATCGATCGTCCGGCGGATCTGGCCTATTGGCTCGGTGGTGATCTGGACAAACGCGTCGTGCGTCACGGCGTCGAATCAAGTCTGTAGGAGAGCGGTTGTGGATAAGGTTCTGAGTTTCAAACAAGGTCGCGTACCGCTGCTGATCAGCATGCCGCATGCCGGCGTGCGCCTGACGCCAGCGGTCGAAGCCGGGCTGATCGCCGACGCGAAAAGCCTGCCGGACACCGACTGGCACATTCCGCAGCTCTATGACTTTGCCGAGGAACTGGGCGCCAGCACGTTGGCCGCCGAATACTCGCGGTTCGTCATCGACCTTAACCGTCCGTCCGATGACAAACCGTTGTATGCCGGCGCCACCACCGGGCTGTACCCGGCGACGCTGTTCGATGGCATTCCGCTGTTCCGCGAAGGGCACGAGCCCTCGAAAGCAGAGCGCGCGACCTACCTGGAACAGGTCTGGACGCCGTATCACCGCACCCTGCAACAAGAGCTGGCGCGGCTGAAGGCCGAGTTCGGCTATGCGCTGCTGTTCGACGCGCATTCGATCCGTTCGATCATCCCGCACCTGTTCGACGGCAAACTGCCGGATTTCAACCTTGGCACCTTCAACGGCGCCAGTTGCGATCCACAATTGGCGACGCAACTGGAAGCCATCTGCGCCCGTCACGATCATTACAGCCACGTGCTCAACGGACGCTTCAAGGGCGGCCACATCACCCGCCATTACGGCAACCCGGCCGAGAACATCCACGCCGTGCAACTGGAGTTGTGCCAGAGCACCTACATGGAAGAGTTCGAACCGTTCCGCTACCGCGCCGATCTGGCAGAGCCGACGCGGGTGGTGCTCAAGGAGTTGCTGCAGGGCCTGCTGGCCTGGGCAAAGTCGCACTACACCGCATAACCCCTGTGGGAGCGAGCCTGCTCGCGAAGGCGTCCGTTCAGCCAGCATCTACGTTGAATGGCACACCGCATTCGCGAGCAGGCTCGCTCCCACAGGATGGTGGATAGCCTGCGAAGTTTACGGCTGACAAACGCTGACTGCTCTGGAGCATGCTCATTGACGTAAATCGGGTTTATGATGCCGAACGGCAGAATAATAGAAGTCCCCCCAGGGATGACCTCGACCCCTTACGGAGCGCGCAATGCAGACATTGTTTCCGCAGATCAAACCCCACGCCCGGCACGATCTGGCTGTCGATGACACCCACACGCTGTACGTCGATGAAAGCGGCTCGCCGGAAGGCTTGCCGGTGGTGTTCATCCACGGCGGCCCGGGTGCCGGTTGCGACGCGCAGAGCCGTCGCTATTTCGATCCGAACCTGTATCGCATTGTCACCTTCGACCAGCGCGGCTGCGGACGCTCCACCCCGCATGCGAGCCTGGAAAACAACACCACCTGGGATCTGGTCGCTGACCTTGAGCGTATCCGCAAGCACTTGGGCATCGATAAATGGGTGCTGTTTGGCGGTTCGTGGGGTTCGACTCTGGCGCTGGCCTACGCGCAAACCCACCCGGAGCGCGTACACGGTCTGATCCTGCGTGGGATCTTTCTCTGCCGTCCGCAGGAAATCGAGTGGTTCTATCAGGCCGGTGCCAGCCGTCTGTTTCCCGATTACTGGCAGGACTACATCGCGCCAATCCCGCTGGACGAGCGCGACGATCTGCTCAGCGCCTTCCACAAGCGTCTGGTCGGTAACGATCAGATTGCCCAGATGCACGCGGCCAAGGCCTGGTCTACGTGGGAAGGACGCACCGCGACCCTGCGCCCGAATCCGCTGGTGGTCGACCGTTTCTCCGAACCGCAGCGCGCCCTGTCGATCGCGCGGATCGAGTGTCACTACTTCACCAACAATGCGTTCCTCGAGCCGAACCAGTTGATCCGCGACATGGGCAAGATCGCTCATCTGCCGGGGGTGATCATTCACGGTCGCTACGACGTGATCTGCCCGCTGGACAACGCCTGGGAGCTGCATCAGGCCTGGCCGAACAGCGAGCTGCAGGTGATTCGTGACGCCGGTCACGCCGCCTCCGAACCGGGCATCACCGATGCGCTGGTGCGTGCCGCGAGCAACATGGCCCGTCGCTTGCTCGACCTGCCGCCCGAAGAAGCATGAAGGGGCTGTTACAGCGCGTGCGCGGTGCACGGGTCGAAGTCGCGGGAGAGACAGTCGGCGCGGTGGATCAGGGTTTGCTGGTGCTGGTGGCGGTCGAACCCGACGATACCCGTACCAGCGCCGACAAACTTTTGCATAAGCTGCTTAACTATCGGGTATTCAGTGACGCCGAGGGCAAGATGAATCTGTCCCTGGCGGATGTCGGTGGCGGGTTGCTGCTGGTCTCTCAGTTCACCCTGGCCGCTGACACCAAGAGTGGGTTGCGCCCGAGTTTCTCGACCGCGGCCCCTCCGGCATTGGGCGAGGAATTGTTCGACTATCTATTCAACAAAGCGAAACAGATGCATGGCACTGTGGCATCAGGTAGATTCGGCGCGGATATGCAGGTGCACCTGGTCAACGATGGCCCGGTAACCTTCCTGTTACAGACATGAAAGCCCTTGAAACACCTTTTCAAGGGCTTTTCGACTGAAAACAGGCGTTTTTCGCGATAAATACTTTGTTACCCCTGATGCGTTGTCACGCGGGCTACTAGATAATCGCGCGCTATGGGGATCAGCGTTCGCTGTTCCATTTTTGACTTAGGTAGAGACTTGTCTGGATCCGATTGGGGAATCATTTTGCCCCAGCGGAGTCGGAACAATGCTCGCCAACCTGGCATATAGATAGCTGGCCGTTGGTTTTTTGATCTGTTTTCGGCGAGGGTTGCTCGTGATTGTTAGTCCCTGTAATGCAGCAAAAATGTCTGCCAAACGCATGCGAAGTGCCCTGGTAGCCGGCTCGGCGCTCCTGTGCCTGCTCAGCGCCGGCCAGCTTTGGGCGTTCAATCTTGACGATGTATCAGCCAAGGCTAAAGAGCTGGCCGGGCAGAAGTTCGAAGCCCCGCGCAGCAACCTGCCGAACGAATTCCGCGACATGAAGTTCGCGGATTATCAGAAAATCCGCTTCCTCACCGAAAAGGCTGAGTGGGCTGATCAGAAGACACCGTTCAAGCTGTCCTTCTATCACCAGGGCATGCACTTCGACACGCCGGTGAAAATCAACGAAATCACGGCGAACACCGTCGAAGAGATCAAATACGATCCGACCCGCTTCGATTTCGGCGACCTCAAGTTCGATCCGAAGGCCACTGAACAACTGGGCTACGCCGGTTTCCGTGTGCTGTACCCGATCAACAAGGCCGACAAACAAGACGAAATCATGACCATGCTCGGCGCGAGCTACTTCCGCGTCGTCGGCAAGGGTCACACTTACGGTCTGTCGGCCCGTGGTCTGGCGATCGACACCGCACTGCCGTCGGGCGAAGAATTCCCGCGTTTCCGCGAGTTCTGGATTCAGCAGCCGAAGCCGGGTGACAAGCATCTGGTGATCTTCGCCCTGCTTGATTCGCCGCGCGCCACCGGTGCCTATCGCCTGATCCTGCGTCCGGGCAGCGACACCATTGTCGACGTCAAGGCGCAGATGTTCCTGCGTGACAAGGTCGGCAAACTGGGCATCGCACCGTTGACCAGCATGTTCCTGTTCGGCGCCAACCAGCCGTCGAAAGTCCTCAACTACCGTCGTGAACTGCACGACTCCAGCGGTCTGTCGATCCATGCCGGCAACGGCGAGTGGATCTGGCGTCCGCTGAACAACCCGAAACACCTGGCCGTGAGCAACTTCAGCGTCGAGAACCCGCGTGGTTTCGGTCTGCTGCAGCGTGGTCGCGACTTCAGCCACTACGAAGACCTCGACGATCGCTACGACAAGCGCCCAAGCGCCTGGATCGAGCCGAAGGGCGAGTGGGGCAAGGGCACCGTTGATCTGGTAGAGATTCCGACTGCCGACGAAACCAACGACAACATCGTTGCGTTCTGGAGCCCGGAAACCATGCCGGAGCCAGGCAAGCCGCTGGACTTTGCCTACCGCCTGCACTGGACCATGGACGAAGCGGCGATTCACGCCCCCGACAGCGCCTGGGTCAAGCAGACCCTGCGTTCGACCGGTGACGTCAAGCAGTCGAACCTGATCCGTCAACCGGATGGCAGCGTTGCCTACCTGGTCGACTTCGAAGGTCCATCGCTGGCGGCTCTGGCCCCGGATGCCGATGTGCGCAGTCAGGTCAGCGTTGGCGATAACGCCGAACTGGTCGAGAACAGCGTGCGTTACAACCCGGAAACCAAGGGCTGGCGCCTGACCCTGCGCATGAAGATCAAGGACGCGAGCAAGTCCACCGAGATGCGGGCCGCCCTGGTACAGCCAGTGGTCACCGCTGATCTGGCCAAGTCTTCGGTACCGGCGTCGAACTCGTCGGTGGCCAAGGCGGACAAGGTCGCGGCCAAGCAACAAGAGAAAGACGAGAAGGAAGCCAAGGCAGCCGAGGCCAAACAGGCCGACGCCAAGCCAGCCGCAGATGCCAAGGACAAGGCCAACAAAGACGCCAAGCAGCCAGCGGCTGCGAACGCGGCCCCAGCCACACCGGAATCGGCACCGACTGAAGAAGTCCTGACCGAGACCTGGAGCTATCAGTTGCCTGCCGATGAGTAACTCTCAAGTACAGCCAGAGACTCTGTCCGAGTATCTGGCGCATCTGCCGATGACCGACGAGCAGCGCGCGGAACTCGCGGGCTGCCAGTCCTTCAGCGAACTGCACCAGCGTCTGTCGTCGCCGACGTTCGACGCGCCTGCCGAAGCCGCCCAGGCTTCGGTGGGCAAGCGCCTGACCCTGAGCACCGCCGAGGAGCTGGAAGAGGCGGAAATGCTGGTGCTCGACGCCAGCGGTCGGGTCAGCATGAAGGCGACTCCGCCGATCCGTCGGACCAAAGTCGTGCCGGAGCCTTGGCGCACCAATATTCTGGTGCGTGGCTGGCGCCGCCTGACCGGGCGCACCAACCCGCCGCAGCCGCCGAAGGACGAAAACGTCTTGCCGGCAGCGCGCTGGCGCACGGTTGGTTCGATTCGACGTTACATTCTGTTGCTGCTGATGCTCGGTCAGACCATCGTTGCCGGCTGGTACATGAAAGGCATCATGCCGTACCAGGGCTGGTCGTTCGTCGATCTGGACGAAGTGCTGCACCAGCCGCTGCTGCAAACCGCCACGCAAGTGCTGCCGTATGCGCTGCAGACCAGCATCCTGATCCTGTTCGGGATTCTGTTCTGCTGGGTCTCGGCCGGTTTCTGGACGGCACTGATGGGCTTCCTCGAGTTGCTCACCGGTCACGATAAATACCGTATCTCCGGCAAAAGTGCCGGCAACGAGCCGATTCCGAAAGACGCTCGTACGGCGCTGGTGATGCCGATCTGCAACGAAGACGTGCCCCGGGTATTCGCCGGTCTGCGCGCCACCTTCGAGTCGGTCGCCGCTACCGGTGATCTGGATCGCTTCGACTTCTTCGTCCTCAGCGACAGTAACGACACCGATATCTGCGTCGCCGAGCAGCAAGCCTGGCTGGACGTCTGCCGTGAAGCCAAGGGCTTCGGCAAGATCTTCTATCGCCGCCGTCGCCGCCGTGTGAAACGCAAGAGCGGCAACCTCGACGACTTCTGCCGTCGCTGGGGTGGTGACTACAAGTACATGGTCGTGCTCGACGCCGACTCGGTGATGAGCGGCGAGTGCCTGACCAGTCTGGTGCGTCTGATGGAAGCCACGCCGGACGCCGGGATCATCCAGACCGCGCCGCGAGCGTCGGGCATGGACACCCTGTATGCGCGCATGCAGCAGTTCGCTACCCGCGTGTACGGTCCGCTGTTCACCGCCGGTCTGCACTTCTGGCAGTTGGGTGAATCCCACTACTGGGGTCACAACGCGATCATCCGCATGAAGCCGTTCATCGACCACTGCGCCCTGGCGCCGTTGCCGGGCAAAGGTGCGTTCTCCGGTGCCATCCTGTCTCACGACTTCGTCGAAGCCGCGTTGATGCGCCGTGCCGGTTGGGGCGTGTGGATTGCCTACGACCTGCCGGGCAGCTACGAAGAACTGCCGCCGAACCTGCTCGATGAGCTCAAGCGTGACCGTCGCTGGTGCCACGGCAACCTGATGAACTTCCGCCTGTTCCTGGTCAAAGGTATGCACCCGGTGCACCGCGCAGTGTTCCTCACCGGCGTGATGTCGTACCTGTCGGCGCCGTTGTGGTTCTTCTTCCTGGTGTTGTCGACCGCGCTGCTGGCGGTGAACACGCTGATGGAGCCGCAGTACTTCCTGGAACCGCGTCAGCTCTATCCGCTGTGGCCACAATGGCACCCGGACAAGGCGATCGCGCTGTTCTCGACCACCATCGTGCTGCTGTTCCTGCCGAAGCTTTTGAGCATCATCCTCATCTGGGCCAAGGGCGCGAAAGAGTTCGGCGGCAAGTTCAAGGTGACTCTGTCGATGCTTCTGGAGATGCTGTTCTCCATGCTGCTGGCGCCGGTACGGATGATTTTCCACACCCGTTTCGTCCTCGCCGCGTTCCTCGGCTGGGCCGCGACCTGGAACTCGCCGCAGCGTGACGATGACTCCACACCTTGGAGCGAGGCGGTCAAGCGCCACGGTCCGCAGACCCTGCTGGGTTTCTGCTGGGCACTGCTGGTGATCTGGCTGAACCCGAGCTTCCTCTGGTGGCTGGTGCCGATCGTCGGTTCGCTGATGCTGTCGATCCCGGTGTCGGTGATTTCCAGCCGTGTCGGTCTGGGCCTCAAATCCCGTGACGAGAGCCTGTTCCTGATTCCCGAGGAATACAATCCGCCACAGGCGCTGCTGGCGACCGATCAGTACACCCACGAGAACCGCTGGCACGCGCTGAACGACGGCTTCATCCGCGCCGTGGTCGATCCGCAGCAGAACGCCCTGGCGTGCTCGCTGGCGACGGCCCGTCACGGTCAGGCCGAGCCGATCGAATGGCTGCGTCAGGAACGTGTACGTCACGCCCTGAAGGCTGGCCCGGCGGCACTGAGCAACCATGATCGCCTGCAACTGCTGAGCGATCCGGTAGCTCTGTCGCGTCTGCACGAGCTGGTCTGGGCCGAAGATCACAAGGAATGGCTGGATGCCTGGCGTGCTTCGGTGAAAGCCGATCCGCATGCGCCGCTGTTGCCACTCAAGCCTGTGAGCTTGCAGGCGCAACCGGCCTGATGAAGAAACCCCGCTAACTAGCGGGGTTTTTTTATGGCGCTGAAAAGCCCCCTCATCGGAACGCCGCCCGCCTAACCCTCTCCCGGAGGGAGAGGGGACTGACCGGATTGGATATTCGAGTTGCATCGACCTGAGAAATCGAGTCGAACTTAGCTTTCGAATATTTCCCCTATCGGCTCCCTTTCCCCCTCTCCCCTCTGGGGAGAGGGCTGGGGTGAGGGGTGGCCCTTGATTGTTAAACAAATCGTCCATAAAACCTTGTGCAAAAAATCGAGTGCGTTAGCATCCGTCCCCGAATTGGCGCGCCCGGACGATCTTGTCCATTTCAGTCGGTTTTCGCGCCGCAATTGCAATGGTTTTGGGGACTTGAAGATGAAGAAGTATCTGTCGATGCTGCTGGTCGGCGTCACGGCACTGGTTGCAGTCAATGCGGCGCACGCCGGTGCAATCGATGACGCGGTCAAGCGCGGCACGTTGAAAGTCGGTATGGATCCGACCTACATGCCGTTCGAAATGACCAACAAGCGCGGCGAGATCATCGGCTTCGAAGTCGACATCCTCAAAGCCATGTCCAAGGCCATGGGCGTCAAGCTGGAGCTGGTGTCCACCGGTTACGACGGGATCATTCCGGCCCTTATGACCGACAAGTTCGACATGATCGGCAGCGGCATGACCCTGACTCAGGAGCGCAACCTGCGCCTGAACTTCAGCGAACCGTTCATCGTGGTCGGCCAGACCCTGCTGATTCGCAAGGAACTGGAAGGCACCATCAAGTCCTATAAAGACCTGAACACCGCCGACTATCGCATCACCTCCAAGCTCGGCACCACCGGTGAAATGGTTGCCAAGAAGCTGATCGCCAAGGCCAAGTACCACGGCTACGACAACGAGCAGGAAGCCGTGCTCGACGTGGTCAACGGCAAGGCCGACGCCTTCATCTACGACGCGCCGTACAACGTGGTCGCGGTGAACAAGGTCGGCGCCGGCAAACTGGTGTTCCTCGACAAGCCGTTCACCTACGAGCCGCTGGCCTTCGGTCTGAAGAAGGGTGATTACGACAGCATCAACTTCATCAACAACTTCCTGCACCAGATCCACGAAGACGGCACCTACGATCGCATCCATGACAAGTGGTTCAAGAGCACCGAGTGGCTCAAGGACATGGAATAACACTGGGTCAGTCAGACCGAGTCGCCCCATTCGCGAGCAGGCTCGCTCCCACATTGGAATGCATTCCCCTGTGGGAGCGAGCCTGCTCACGAAGAGGCCCTCCATAGCAACAAAAATCCGGAACCTGCAATGAAACAGAAAAAAGCCCAATGGCCCTGGCACGTCCTGACCGTGCTGGTGCTGGTCGGCCTGGCGGGTGCGTTGTATTACGCCACGTCGCTGATGTCCTACGAATGGCGCTGGAACCGCGTGCCGCAGTACTTCGCCTATCAGGCCGAAGAATCCCAGCGTGCCACCGACATCTCCACCGTCACCGAGCTGGTGCGCAAGGGCGGCAGCGCGCAGGTCACTCTGCGCAACGATGCCGGTGACGAGCAGCACCTGACTGTCGACGAGAACAGCCTGCAATTCGCTCAGGGCGACGATGTGGCCGAAGGCGACGTCGTGGGCGTGACCCGGCACTGGGCGGCAGGGCCGCTGCTGTGGGGCCTTTGGACCACGCTGTGGCTGTCGGTGGTGTCGGGTGTGCTCGGTCTGCTGATCGGTCTCGTCACCGGGTTGTGCCGCCTGTCGAGCAACCCGACCCTGCGCGACCTGTCGAGCATCTACGTCGAACTGGTGCGCGGCACGCCGCTGCTGGTGCAGATCTTCATTTTCTACTTCTTCATCGGCACGGTGATGAACCTGTCCCGGGAGTTCGCCGGGATCGCCGCGCTGTCGCTGTTTACCGGCGCCTACGTGGCCGAGATTATCCGTTCCGGGGTGCAGTCGATTGCCCGTGGCCAGAACGAAGCGGCGCGTTCGCTCGGTCTGAGCGCGGGCCAGTCGATGCGCCACGTGGTACTGCCGCAAGCATTCAAACGCGTACTGCCGCCGCTGGCCGGGCAGTTCATCAGTCTGGTCAAGGACACCTCGCTGGTGTCGGTGATCGCCATCACCGAGCTGCTGAAAAGCGGCCGTGAAGTCATCACCACCTCGTTCTCGCCGTTCGAGATTCTGTTCTGCGTTGCCGGCCTGTATCTGTTGATTAACCTGCCGCTGTCGAAAATCGCCAGCCGTCTTGAGCGGAGGCTCGCGCAAAGTGATTGAAGTCCGCGATCTGGTAAAAGTTTTCGACACCCGTGGTCAGGTAGTCCGGGCTGTGGATAACGTCACTACTACGGTGGCCAAGGGCGAAGTGCTGGTGGTGATCGGCCCGTCGGGCTCGGGCAAATCGACCTTCCTGCGCTGCCTCAACGGCCTGGAAGAGTTCGACTCGGGCTCGGTGAGCATCGACGGCCTGCAACTGGCCGACCCGAAAACCGACGTCAACGCTTACCGCCGCGAAGTCGGCATGGTCTTTCAGCATTTCAACCTGTTCCCGCACATGACCGTGCTGGAAAACCTCTGTCTGGCGCAGAAAGTCGTGCGCAAGCGTGGGCAGAAGGAAAGTGAGGCCAAGGCCTTGGCGTTGCTGGAAAAGGTCGGTATTGCGCAGAAGGCTCGGGAATATCCATCACGCCTGTCCGGCGGCCAGCAACAGCGCGTGGCGATTGCCCGGGCGCTGGCGATGGACCCGAAAGTGATGCTGTTCGACGAACCGACTTCGGCCCTCGACCCGGAAATGGTCGGCGAAGTGCTGGATGTGATGAAGAACCTGGCCGTGGAAGGCATGACCATGGTCTGCGTCACCCACGAAATGGGTTTCGCCCGGGAAGTGGCGGATCGGGTGCTGTTCTTCGATCACGGCAAACTGCTGGAAGATGCCTCCCCAGCGGAGTTTTTTGATGCGCCGAAGGATCCGCGGGCACAGGCCTTTCTGCGTCAGGTCTTGTAATTTCAGCGTCTCTCAGGACGCCTTCGCGAGCAGGCTCGCTCCCACAGTTGACCGAGTTGTCCAGGCGGACGCGGTCCAATGTGGGAGCGAGCCTGCTCGCGAAAGCATCACCTCGGTTCAGAGCGAACCGAGGTTTTCGGGTCACCTCAAACCTTGAACCGCCCCACCAGCATCTGCAGATGCGTCCCCAACCGCGCCAGCTCAACACTCGACGCCGCGGTCTCTTCACTCGCCGCCGACGTCTGATCCGACACATCCCGCACATTCAGCACGCTACGGTTGATCTCCTCGGCCACGGCACTCTGCTGCTCGGCTGCCGCTGCAATCTGCTGGTTCATCGCCTGAATCGCCGAGACGGTGCGGGTGATGCTTTCCAGTGAGCCACCGGCGCGGCGGGTCAGTTCGACGCTGCTGTCGGTCAGGCTGCGGCTGTTGTCCATGATCGTCGCCACTTGCTGGGTGCCGTTCTGCAGGCCGACGATCAGCTCTTCGATCTCTTCGGTGGACTTCTGCGTGCGCTGGGCGAGGCTGCGCACTTCATCGGCAACCACCGCAAAACCACGCCCGGCCTCACCGGCACGCGCTGCTTCGATCGCGGCGTTGAGCGCCAGCAGGTTGGTTTGCTGGGCCACCGACTTGATCACGTCGAGCACGCTGCCGATCTTGTCGCTCTCGCGCTTGAGTTCGCCCATGGCTTCGGTGGAGTGGCCGACTTCGACGGCCAGACGCTCGATCTGCGCGATGGCTTCACCCACCACTTTGTCGCCTTCGCGGGCCTGCTGGTCGGCGGCCACAGCGGCTTCGGAAGCTTCCTCGGCGTTGCGCGCGACTTCCTGCACAGTGGCGGCCATTTCGTTCATGGCGGTGGCGACCTGATCGGTCTCGACTTTCTGATTGTTGACCCCGGCGCTGGTCTGCTCGGTGACCGCCGACAGTTCCTCGGCGGCGCTGGCAATCTGCGTGACGCCGTCGCTGATGCCACCGATCAACTCGCGCAGGCCTTGGGTCATGCTCTGCATCGAGCGCTGCAACTGGCCGAGTTCGTCGCGACGCTGTGACACCAGGTTGTGGGTCAAGTCGCCGGCAGCCACGCGCTCGGCGACCTTCAGGGTCTGATTCAGTGGAATGATGATCTGCCGGGTGATCGCCCACGCGGCCAGCAAACCGAAGGCCACGGCCAGCAGGGTGGCGATGATCAGCATGTTCTTGGCGTGCGCGGCATCGGTATCGCGCACCACGGTTTGTGATTCGGTGAGCTTCTTGCTGAGGTCGAGGAGGATGTCGCCCTGCGCCGTCATGGTTGCCCCGGCCTTGGCATTGTTCACCTGCGAGTCGCGGAACTGAGCGACCGCCGCGCGATAAGCCTTGATCGAGTCGGTGGCCTGTTGCAGGTTGGCGATGTGCTGTTCGGGCAGTTTCGCCGGCAGGCTGTCGAGGTTTTTCAGTGCATTGTCGATGGCGTCCAGCGCGGGCTGCTCCGCCTCGGCCTTGCCGCTGTAGGTGTAGCCGCGCACCTGATAGCGCGCTTGCTGCAACAGTTTGCTCAGTTCGATCACGCTGTTGAATTGCGCGACGCTGTCACCTTGCAGCATGGATTTCTCGACTTCCGAGACTTTGGCCACGGCATTGTCGGCACTGGCGCCGAGCTTGCTGCGCGCGTCCTCACGCTGCACGGTGGCCTGTGTCATGTCGGCGAAGGCACGTTTGTACTCGGCGACAGCGGCCAGTTGCTGATCGACCATGGCCGCATCTGAGGGCTGCTCGATCAGGTCGCGCGCGGTTTGCAAGCCGCTGGCGAGTTTGGCCAGCAACTCGTTGACCGCGCCCGGGCCTTGTTCGCCACGACGCGCTTCATAGTCCAGACGCGCCAGGCGCAGGTCCTTGGTCAGTTCATTGAGGCTGGAGATGAAACCGAGCTTGTCGCCACGGCTGATAATGCCGCCCATGCCGGTCCAGCCGGTAAAGGTAATCAGCAGGGTGAGCAACAGCACCAGGCCGAAACCGATGCCCAGTTTGCGTTTGACGCTGACGTTCCCAAGATTCTCGGCTAACCAACGGTACATGCGACGACTCCCCTCGGACCACTTGCTAATTGGACTTATGGGGACTGTATCGGCTGGATGATGGCAATCTGTAACCTGATTTGCCCGGGGCGCAGCGACATTGTGGCGAGGGAGCTTGCTCCCGCCCGGCGGCGCAGCCGTCGCAAAACTGGCAAACACATTTTAATCTGAAGAAAGAGCAATGGCCGCTTCGCGCCCAAGCGGGAGCAAGCTCCCTCGCCACAGTACTTTTAGAACAGGCGGGCGAGCAGGGCGGTGACGGCGGTTTCGACGCGCAGGATGCGTTCGCCCAGTTGCACCGGTTGCAGGCCGGATTTGCCCAGCAGGTCGATTTCGTAGGGAATCCAGCCACCTTCGGGGCCGATCGCCAGGGTCACCGGTTCGCTCAACGCACGTGGGCACGGCGGGTAATTGCCGGGATGGCCGACCAGGCCGAGGGTGCCTTCGCTGATCGCTGGCAGACGATCTTCGACGAACGGTTTGAAGCGCTTCTCGATGATGACTTCCGGCAGCACGGTATCGCGGGCCTGTTCGAGGCCGAGAATCAGGTTCTCGCGAATCGCTTCCGGCTCGAGAAACGGCGTCTGCCAGAAACTCTTCTCGACCCGGTAGCTGTTGACCAGAATCACCTTCGACACGCCCATGGTCGCCACGGTCTGGAACACCCGTCGCAGCATTTTCGGGCGGGGCAGGGCCAATACCAGCGTCAATGGCAGCTTGGCCGGTGGTGATTGATCGAGGGTGACACGCAACTCGGCTTCACCGGCCTCAAGGCGCAGCAGCTCAGCCGAGCCCATCAAGCCATTGATCCGTCCCACGCGCAGGCTGTCACCGACTTCCGAGCGGTGCACTTCCTGCATGTGGGTCAGGCGCCGGTCACGCAGCACGACGCGGTCGGCCGCGATGAAGTCGGCCTCTTCGAGCAACAGCAGGTTCATGCCTGGGTCGCTGGCGGCTGGTCGTTGTGATCGTCGGCCGGTGTTTCGTCCGGGCGTTCGCGCTTGCTGATCAGGCCGCCGAACAGAATGCCGATTTCAAACAGCATCCACATCGGTACCGCCAGCAGGGTCTGCGAGAAGATGTCCGGCGGGGTGAGGATCATGCCGACCACGAAGCAGCCGATGATCACGTACGGGCGGATCTTCTTCAGGTATTTGACGTCGACCACGCCGATCCACACCAGCAGCACCACGGCCACCGGAATTTCGAACGCGACGCCAAAGGCGAAGAACAGCGTCATCACGAAGTCGAGGTAACTGGTGATGTCGGTCATCATTTCCACGCCGGCCGGGGTGGCGGCGGCGAAGAACTTGAAGATCAGCGGGAACACGAAGTAATAGGCGAACGCCATGCCGGTGTAGAACAGCAGGATGCTGGACACCAGCAGCGGCACGGCGATGCGCTTCTCATGCTTGTACAGGCCCGGCGCGATGAAACCCCAGATCTGATGCAGGATCACCGGAATCGCGAGGAACAGCGAGACCATCATCGTCAGCTTCAGCGGCGTCAGGAACGGCGACGACACATCCGTGGCGATCATCGTCGCGCCGACCGGCAGGTACTGGCGCAGCGGCGTCGAGACGAAGGTGTAGATCTGCTGGGTGAAGGCGAACAACCCGGCGAAGATGATGAACACCGCCGCCACACAACGCAGCAGGCGGGTGCGCAACTCGGTGAGGTGCGATACCAGCGGCATGTGCTGGTCGTTTTCGGGGAGATCGCTCATGGGGCTCGCGGCGGCAATGTAGGGTCGTGAGGCGCTGGTGTAGTCGGCGCGGCGGTTGGGGCTACGTGTTCAACCGGCGTTGGCGCCGCGACGGGCACAGGTTCGGTTGTCGCTACGGCAGGTGCAGGTGCAGGTGCAGCAGGCGCGGCTGGCGCATGAATCGTCTGCTCGCCGACATGCTCAACCGGGTTCGGCTCCTGCTGAACCGGCGTGAAAATCTTCCGCGCCTCCTGCTCCAGCGACAGGATGTGCTCGTTGTGCAGTTGCCGACGGATCTCGTCGGCACCGATTTCACGTTCAACTTCCTGTTTGATCGCGTTGAAGCTGCGCTTCAGCCGGCCGACCCACAGGCCAGCGGTGCGCGCAGCGCCCGGCAGACGCTCGGGGCCCAGCACCAGCAGGGCGACGAGGCCGACGAGCAGCAGTTCAGAGAAGCTGATACCAAACATTAGTCAGTGCTCACACGTCTTTGCGGATCGGCTCTTCGACTTTCTGCGCCTGCACGTCGATGGTGTGCGGCGGGTTGGCCTGAGCGGTGGCTTGCGGCTGCACCGGTGGTACTGGCTGCGCAGGCGTCACGGTCGGATCGGCGGCCGGCTTTTCGTCATCGTTCATGGCTTTACGGAAGCCCTTGATTGACTCGCCGACGTCGGTGCCGAGGTTTTTCAGTTTCTTGGTGCCGAACACCAGCACCACGACTACCAGAATGACGATCCAGTGTTTCCAGTCAAAAATGCCCATGTTGCTGTTCCTCTCTAAAAATTGTTCAGGCGGACGGACGCGAGGCTTTCTCGACGTGTCCGGACAGACCGAAGCGACGATCCAGTTCATCCAGCACGGCCTGCGGATGCTGCCCCAACTGGGCGAGCATGACCATGCTGTGGAACCACAGGTCGGCAGTCTCGTAGATCACATCGCTGCAGTCACCGCTGATGGCGGCGTCCTTGGCGGCAATAATGGTTTCGACCGACTCTTCGCCGACTTTCTCCAGAATCTTGTTCAGGCCCTTGTGATACAGACTAGCTACATATGAGCTGTCGGCCGCTGCGCCTTTGCGCTCTTCAAGTACCTGAGCGAGGCGGGTCAGGGTGTCACTCATGTTTGTGTCCTGCGGAATAGATTGCGTGCGGGTCTTTCAAGACAGGGTCGACCGTTTTCCAGTCGCCGTTTTCGAAGACGCGGTAAAAGCAGCTTTGACGGCCGGTATGGCAAGCGATGTCGCCGATCTGTTCGACCATCAGGATGATCACGTCGGCGTCACAGTCCAGACGCATTTCATGCAGGGTCTGTACATGGCCGGACTCTTCGCCCTTGCGCCACAGCTTGCCACGGGAACGTGACCAGTAGATTGCACGGTTTTCCGCAGCGGTCAGTTCCAGCGCTTCGCGGTTCATCCAGGCCATCATCAGCACGCGTCCGGTCTTGTGATCCTGGGCAATCGCCGGCACCAGGCCATCGGCGTCCCACTTGATCTCGTCCAGCCAGTTTTTCATCTTCGACTCCGACAGCGAACCCGCACTTCAATAGTCGGGTTCAGGCGTTCAAACAGTGTGCCAGCCGATCAGCGAACTGGCTATCGGCGAACGACCAGATACAAGCCGACTGCCACCATGATGCCCGCCGGCCAATGCCCCAGTTCGTGCAGCGGGCCACCCGCGGCGAGGATCGTGCCGCCGGCCAGATGCGCGCAACCGAGCAGGCGCAGGAACCAGTCGTCCTTGCGTTTGTGCCACGGTGGCGGCGGGTCGTAGGCGTGCGGTTGCGACATGCGTTCGAGCAGATCGCGAGCCATGTTGGCCAGGTGCGGCAGCTGTTCGAACTGGCTCTGCACGTTGCCGAGCAAGGCTTTCGGGCTGACGCGCTCGCGCATCCAGCGCTCAAGGAACGGCTGCGCGGTGTTCCACAGATCCAGATCCGGGTACAGCTGACGACCGAGGCCCTCGATGTTCAACAGAGTCTTCTGCAGCAGAACCAGTTGAGGCTGGACTTCCATGTTGAAGCGCCGTGCGGTCTGGAACAGGCGCATCAGCACCTGGCCAAATGAAATATCTTTTAACGGTTTTTCGAAGATCGGTTCGCATACGGTGCGGATCGCCGCTTCGAATTCGTTGAGTTTGGTTTCCGCCGGCACCCAGCCCGAATCGATATGCAACTGCGCCACACGGCGGTAATCGCGCTTGAAGAAAGCGAACAGGTTGCGTGCCAGGTAGTCCTGGTCTTCCGGGGTCAGGCTGCCGACGATGCCGCAGTCGATCGCGATGTACTGCGGGCTCCACGGGTTGACGGTGCTGACGAAGATGTTGCCCGGGTGCATGTCGGCGTGGAAGAAACTGTCGCGGAACACTTGGGTGAAGAAGATCTCCACGCCGCGCTCGGCGAGCATTTTCATGTCGGTGCGCTGGTCGGCGAGGGTCGCCAGATCCGTCACCTGAATCCCGTAGATGCGCTCCATCACCAGCACTTTCGGCCGGCACCAGTCCCAATAGACTTGCGGCACGTAAAGCAGCGGCGAGCCTTCGAAGTTGCGCTTCAACTGGCTGGCGTTGGCCGCCTCGCGCAGCAGGTCGAGTTCGTCGTAGATGGTTTTTTCGTAGTCCTGCACCACGTCCACCGGGTGCAGCAGGCGGGCGTCGGCGGAGACCTTTTCGGCGGCGCGGGCGAGGATGAACAGCCACGCCAGGTCCTGGGCGATCACCGGTTTCAGGCCCGGGCGGATCACCTTGACCACCACTTCTTCGCCGGTCTTCAGTTGCGCGGCGTGCACCTGCGCCACCGAGGCCGAGGCCAGCGGCTCGACGTCGAAACGGCTGAACACTTCGCTGATCTTCTTGCCTAGCTGTTCTTCGATCAGCTTGATCGACAGCTGCGAATCGAACGGCGGCACGCGGTCCTGCAGCAGCATCAACTCATCGGCGATGTCTTCCGGCAGCAGGTCGCGGCGGGTCGAAAGAATCTGCCCGAACTTGATGAAAATCGGCCCCAGATCCTGCAGCGCCAGGCGCAGACGCGCACCACGGCTCAGCTCCAGCGGCTTGCGCGGCAACCAGCGCCACGGCAGCACGTAACGCAGCGCCAGGAGAAACCAGGGCAGCGGCAGCTCGAACAGCAGGTCATCGAGGCGGTAGCGGATCACGACGCGCTGGATGCGCAACAGACGGCGGACGGCAAGCAGCTTCATGCGTTATCGCTTGGGTCGAGGGATCGGGAAAGGCGCTCGAAACGCGCCTCGAGACGTTCCAGATCAAGTTTGATCCGGTCCAGTTCGCTGAATCGCGCTTCGGCTTCGCGCTGCCCGACGAGGGTGCGCGATTCTTCGGCGAGGTATTCGGCGAGGTTCTGGTTGAGGCTGGCAAATCCTTGTTGATACCAGCGTGCGCGGCTGCGCAGGTGACCGCCAATCAGTTGCGTGGCGACCGGGCCGAGCCAGCGCGAGAGTTCGTACTCCCAGTCCAGCTCGAGGTCCTGCAGCACGCCGGCCAGTTCCAGCAGCACGCCGCTGTCACCGTCGAGCTCGACTTCCGGGGCATGCAGCACCGCGGTCTTGTCTTTGCTCACGGCCAGTTTCACCAGGCTCGATGCCGGGGCGCGCAGCGTGCAGTCGACACCGGTTTCCCAGTGCGAGGCGAGCATCAGGCCCTCATCGCTGGGCAGGATGAACAGTTGCAGCGCCGGGCTGCGGCAATCGACGGCAATCACTTTGCCAGTCAGATGCGCCAGCCGCGGCAGCGCCGTGCTGTCGAGACGCAGCACCCGGTTCAGACCGAGTTCGACGCTGGCGAGCAGCCCGGTGAGCAACATCAGGGCTTGATGCCGCGGTGCAGGGCGACGATGCCTGCGGTCATGTTGTGATAGGTCACGCGGTCGAAACCGGCGTCGACCATCATCGACTTCAGGGTTTCCTGATTCGGGTGCATGCGGATCGATTCGGCCAGGTAGCGATAGCTTTCCGAGTCGTTGGTGATCAGCTTGCCCATCAGTGGCATGAAGGCGAACGAGTAGGCGTCGTAGGCTTTCGACATCAGCGCGTTGGTCGGCTTGGAGAACTCCAGCACCAGCAGGCGGCCGCCGGGCTTGAGCACGCGCAGCATCGAGCGCAGGGCGTCTTCTTTGTGCGTCACGTTGCGCAGGCCGAAGGCGATGGTCACGCAGTCGAAATGGTTGTCCGGGAACGGCAGTTTTTCCGCGTCCGCCTGAACGAATTCGACGTTGCCCGACACACCCAGATCCAGCAGACGGTCACGGCCGACCTTGAGCATCGATTCATTGATGTCGGCCAATACCACCTGACCGGTCGGGCCAACCAGGTGCGAGAATTTTTTGGTCAGATCACCGGTACCTCCGGCGATGTCGAGCACGCGGTTGCCTGCACGCACACCGGACAGTTCGATCGCGAAACGCTTCCACAGACGGTGCATGCCGCCCGACAGAAGGTCGTTCATCAGGTCGTACTTCGCGGCTACGGAGTGGAACACCTCAGCGACTTTTTCCGCTTTCTGGCTTTCCGGAACGTTTTTGAAGCCGAAGTGAGTGGTGGGTTCGGCATCGCTGCCTTTGCGCTGATCAGTCATATCGCTGTCACCAAAAGAGAATGCGCGACATTCTAATCCCCAAGCCATGCTTTGTCTTGGAATGGCTAAAGGTAAGATGGGCGACCTTCGGGACGATTTGCCGCAGACGCGGTCAAGATTTACCGTCACCTATTCATCAAGCAGGAGTCATTCGATGGCCAAAATCAGTGTTGAGCGTGCCCACAGCCTGGGCAAGGAAGCCGCCCGCGAGAAGGCCGACAAGCTGGCGCAGAAACTCTCCGATCAATATGGCCTGGAGCCGCAGTGGTCGGGCGACACCCTGAACCTCAAGCGCTCGGGCGTGAAAGGCGCGGTGCATGTGGCCGACGACTCGATCCGCGTCGACGTGGAACTGGGCATCATGATGTCGGCCATGAGCGGCATGATCAAAGCCGAGATCGAGAAGGCGCTGGACAAAGCGCTGGTCTGAAACACGATCCCCTGTAGGAGTGAGCCTGCTCGCGATAGCGGTCTGTCAGTCACTGGAATGTTGATTGACAGACCGCTATCGCGAGCAGGCTCACTCCTACATTTGTTCTGTGGCGCTCCTGCTGTTTATGTCAGTTGTTAGGGTGCCGTTTCTAATTTTTCTCCCTACTTTGTGCCTGAGCCCGACACTTTTGCGGGCAGTTCCTCAAACCTTCTGCGCGTGAGGTGCACCATGGCCAAAGTCATTCTGAAGAAAAAAATCGACGCTTCGACTTCTGCTCTGAGCGACGTCAAATCCTATGCCCGCAAGATCTGGCTGGCAGGCCTGGGTGCCTACACCAAGGTCGGCCAAGAGGGCAGCGACTACTTTCAAGAGCTGATCAAGGCTGGTCAAACTGTTGAAAAGAAAGGCAAAAGAGTCGTCACCGAAAAACTCGAAGCCGCCAATGCCGAGATCGATGAAGCCAAGGATGAAGTCAGCTCGTTCAAAGGTCGCGTCGAAGTTCAGCTCGACAAGGTCGAGAAGGCGTTCGACTCCCGTGTAGCAAGCGCCTTGAATCGTATCGGCATTCCGTCTAAACATGACGTTGAGACACTCTCTGCTAAGCTCGATGAGCTGACGGCATTGCTCGAACGCGTCGCGCGTAAATCTTAAGGAGAACGGGATGGCTGGTAAAAAGAACACCGATAAAGAAGGCAGCTCGTGGATTGGGAAAGTCGAAGACTACTCCCGCAAAATCTGGCTGGCTGGTTTAGGCGTGTACTCGAAGATCGACACTGACGGCAGCAAGCTCTTCGAGTCACTGGTCAAAGACGGCGAGAAAGCCGAGAAGCTCACCAAGTCGGCAGTCGGCAAGAAAGTCGATGCCGCCAAGGATTCCGCTTCTTCGGCCAAATCGCGCATCAGCGGCGTGAAAGATCGCGCACTGGGCAAGTGGGACGAGCTGGAAGGGGCTTTCGACAAGCGCCTGAACAGCGCGATTTCGCGCCTGGGTGTGCCTAGCCGCAATGAAGTCAAAGCGCTGCACAGCAAGGTCGAGACCTTGACCAAGCAGATCGAGAAACTCACCGGTCTGAAAACCCAACCGGTCGCGGCGAAAACCGCAGCGGCCAAACCGGCAGCCAAAACCGCCGCCAAGCCACTGGCTAAAGCGGCTGCGAAACCAGCTGCCAAAGCTGCGGCCAAGCCAGCGGCAAAAACCGCTGCCGCCAAGCCTGCTGCTAAAACGGCCGCTGCCAAACCAGCCGCCAAGGCTGCCGCGAAACCGGTTGCTGCCAAAGCCGCTGCGAAACCTGCGGCCAAGTCCGCGGCCAAACCAGCCGCCAAGCCAGCAGCGAAAACCGCTGCCGCGAAACCGGCTGCCAAACCTGCGGCCAAACCGGCTGCGGCGAAAAAACCGGCAGTGAAAAAACCGGCCGCGCCGAAGGCCGCTGCGCCGAAGCCAGCTGCACCCGCAGCAGCCAAGCCAGCCACCCCGGCAACCCCGGCCAGCGCGTCGAACTCCGCCGCTGCACCGACTCCGGTAGCCACCCCGACTGCTGCATCGACCCCGTCGACGCCAACCAGTCAGTCCTGATTTTTCAGGGCAAAACAAAACGCCCGGCCTGTGAAGGTCGGGCGTTTTTGTTTGTGCCTTTTAAAAGCTTACCCTCACCCCAGCCCTCTCCCCGAGGGAGAGGGGGCCGATTCGGGGATGCTTCAGCCTTACACCGACCTGAAAGTGTCGTATTGAATCCATAATCGACTGGATTTTTCAGGTCGCCGTATTGCGTAAGACAATAAGGTCAGTCCCCTCTCCCTCTGGGAGAGGGTTAGGGTGAGGGGCTCTTGATTTCATTCGTGATCTTCGAGGTATTGCAGGGCCATCCGCTCCGTCGCCACTTTCACCGGCGGCAGCAGATGCGGCGCCACCAGCATCATGATCTGGTACACCACCAGTTTGACCTCGCCTTCACGATCGAGAATCCGCTGATAGTCCAGCGAGAACAGCAGGGTCAGGGTGATCTGCTCCACCAGTTGCCCCAACGCCTGGGTATCACTGACCAGTTGCCCCGAAGCCTTCAACCGCGCCAGCAAGGACGCCAGCGTACGCTTGAGCGCGTTGAGCAGGTTGCGGATGCCCTTGGCCAGTTTCGGCAGGCGCCCGGCGAGGTTCGACAGGTCCTGGAACAGAAACCGGTACTGCGCCAGGCGCTCGACGATCAGGTGCAGAAACAGCCAGTAATCCTCCGGCGCCAGCTCGGCATCCGATGGCGGATCGAGCAGCGGCGCCAGTTCGTTCTGGAAGCGTTCGAACAGGCCGAGAATCAACGGCTCCTTGCCGTGAAAGTGGTAGTAGAGATTGCCGGGGCTGATCCCCATTTCGTTGGCAACTTCCATGGTGGAGACGTTGGGCTCACCCTTTTCGTTGAACAGTTGCAGGGCACATTCGAGAATCCGGTCGCGGGTTTTCATCCAGTCTTCTTAGAAAAGTTCGGTTAAGCGTCAGCGCACATGCACGTAGGTGCCGGGTGCTGCCTCCATCGGTGGATAATTCGGGTTGCCGAGGGTAAACGTGGTTTCGTGCTGCGTGCCGGAGCGCTGCTGTATCCACTCCAGCCACTGCGGCCACCAACTGCCGTCGACGCGCTTGGCGTCGTAGTACCAGGCGCGCGGATCGCTGCTCAGCTTGCCGTTCTCGACGTAATTGGCTTTCGGGTTGCTCGGCGGGTTGAGGATGCTCTGCACGTGCCCACTGTTGGACAGTACGAAACGCCGCTCGCCACCGAGCAGCAGGGTCGAGCGGTACACCGCGTCCCACGGCGTGATGTGGTCGTTCATGCCGGCCACGCTGAAGCTGTCGACGGTGACTTTCTGCAGATCGATCGGCGTACCGCAGACTTCCAGGCCACCCGGGTGGGTCAGCGGGTTGTGTTTGAAGAAGTCCAGCAGGTCGCCGTGGAACGCGGCGGGCAGGCGAGTGTTATCGTTGTTCCAGTAGAGAATGTCGAAGGCCGGTGGCTCTTTGCCGAGCAGGTAGTTATTGACGAAGTAGCTCCAGATCAAATCGTTGGGCCGCATCCAGGCAAACACCTTGGCCATGTCGCGACCGTCGAGCACGCCTCGCTGGTAGGAGCGGCGTTTGGCCGCTTCGATGGTCTGTTCGTCGGCGAACAGGGTGGTCGGGGTTTCGATCTCGCTGTCGAGCAGGCTGACCAGATAGGTCGCACTGGAGATCCTCCGCAGTTGCCGTTTGGCCTGCAGATGCCCCTGTAGCGCAGCGATGGTCAGGCCGCCGGCGCAGGCGCCCATCAGGTTGACCTCGCGCGCGCCGGTGATCGCCCGGCAGATGTTCATCGCTTCCTCCACCGCTTCGACGTAGGTCGACAGGCCCCATTCACGGTGGCGCACGTCCGGGTTGCGCCAGCTGATCATGAAGGTCTGCAGACCGTTTTTCAGCGCGTACTGGACGAAGCTGTTCTGCGGGCTGAGGTCGAAAATGTAGTACTTGTTGATTTGCGGCGGCACCACCAGCAGCGGCTTGGCGTACTGTTTTTCGCTCATCGGCTTGTACTGGATCAGCTCGAGCATCTCGTTGCGAAACACCACGGCACCGGTGGTGGTGGCGACGGTCTTGCCGACCTCGAACGCCTGTTTGGTGACCTGGCGCGGCAGGCCATCGTTGTGCAGCAGATCATCAAACAGATGGCTCAGGCCGCGCACCAGACTCTGGCCGCCGGAATTGAACAGCTCCTTGACCGCCAGCGGATTGAGCAAGGTGTTGGAGGGCGCGACGGCATCGTTGAGCAAGGTGAACGCGAAGTGCGCGCGAGCGCGATCGTCCTCGCTCATGCTGCTTTCATCGATCCAGCTCTTGACCTGTTTCTGCCAGGCCAGATACGCCTGCAGGCTGCGCCGGTAGAACGGATTGAGGCTCCACGCCGGGTCGGCGAACCGCGCGTCCTGCGGGTTGGTCGGGTGCAGGGTTTCACCGAGCAGCACGCGACCGAGCTGGCCGCCGAGTTTCAGCGCGTGTTTCGCACTGTGGAGCGGGTTGCGCAGACCGTGGGCGGCGACGCTGCGCAAGGTCGAGAGCAAGTCCCGCCCACGCAGGCCGGTCATTGCACTTTGTGCATTGATGAACACGGCGGGACTGGGCACTACGCCCGTCGCAGGTTTGTCGCGCATGACTCAACACTCCTTCGTCTTCAGGTCAAAAACAAACTCACCGAACCAGAACACCATAGTCGCTGTTACGGGTTGCTGCCTGCGCGGCGTCCTGCCGCGCACTTTGTTCAAAACCCTGCATAAAGCCTGCCGCCGTGATTTATCCGCCCAGCGGGGTCGGATGCGGGTGCATCACGGCGCGCTGCCGCTCCTCCTCAAGGAATTTCATGATGATCGGCGCCACGGCTTCGGCGCGGGTGATCAGGAACAGATGACCGTCGTCGATGATGTGCAGTTGGGCGTTGGGAATCCGCCAGGCGAGCATGCGCATGTTGATCAGCGGGATCAGTGGATCGTCGTCGCCGGCCAGCACCAGGGTCGGCTGATGGATCTTGTGCAGCCAGTGAATGCTGGTCCAGCCGAGGCCGGCGAACAGCTGCCAGTAGTAACCGAGCTTGCCCGCCGAACGCACTTTCGCCGCATGGCTGGCGGCCAGCGTCGGGTCGCGGCGGAACGAGCCGCCGTAAATCAACGGCGCAATGCGGATCACGTGCGATGGCTGAATGTAACGGCGTGGGCTGGCCATCATCCACAGCACTTTCGGCTTGCCCGGCACCATGAAGGCGCCGGCCGCAGTCGCCGCCAGCACCAGTTTCTTGCAGCGTTCGGGGTAGTCGTGGGCGAATTGCTGCGCCAGCGCACCGCCCCAGGACACGCCGATCACGTTGACCTGACCGTAGTCGAGGTAGTCGAGCATCCGCGCCGTCAGCTTCGCCAGCCCGGGAAAGCGATAAGGCCGGTTGGGCGTCGACGAGCCGCCGACACCGGGCACGTCGAAGGCGATCACTTCCAGATCCGGGTCCAGCGCCGCGACAAACGGAAACACCAGCTCCAGGTTGGCGCCGATGCCGTTGAAAATCAGCAAGGGCGTCAAATGAGGCTTGCCGGGGCGTACCGCGGTGCGGAGGGTCTGCCCATCCAGATCGACGGTACGGAAAATGAACGGTTGCGGCATGCTTCAGGCCCTGTGGGTCAATCTCAATATCACCTTCAATCCCTTGTGGGAACGGGCATTGTGGCGAGGGGATTTATCCCCGATCGACTGCGAAGCAGTCGCACACCCTCAAACGCGGAGAATCATAGTTGCCGCGATTGCAGGTTTTGGGGCCGCTGCGCGACCCATCGGGGATGAATCCCCTCGCCACAATGCCCGCTCCCACAGGGGAATGAGGTGTGTCAGTTACCGCTCGTGAACGTAGGTGCCCGGCGAGGCCTCGCCTGCCGGATACGCCTTGTTGCCCAGTTTCAGTGGTGCCTTTTTCAGATTACCCGAGCGCTCGGCCTGCCACGCCTGCCAGTACAGCCACCAGGAATCGGTGTGCTTGGTCGAGTTCTCTTGCCATTCGTCGGCATTGGCGGCCATGCCTTCGCTGGTCATGTAGCGCGATTTCGGGTTGCCCGGCGGGTTCAGGATGCTCTGGATGTGCCCGCTGCTCGACAGCACGAACTCGACCTTGCCGCCAAACAGCTGCGCCGACTTGTAGCAGGATTTCCACGGGGTGATGTGGTCGTTGGTGCCGGCCAGCGAGAAGATGTCGGCGGTAACCTGTTTGAGGTCGATCGGCGTGCCGCACACTTCCAGTGCATTGGGGCGAATCAGTGGGTTGTTTTTGAACATCTCGATCAGGTCGCCGTGAAACGCTGCCGGCAACCGGGTGGTGTCGTTGTTCCAGAACAGGATGTCGAACACCGGCGGCTCGTTACCGAGCAGGTAGTTGTTGACCCAGTAGTTCCAGATCAGGTCGTTGGGGCGCATCCACGCGAAGACCTTGGCCATGTCTTTGCCTTCGAGCACGCCGGCCTGATATGAGTGACGCTTGGCGGTCTCGAGGGTCTGCTCGTCGACGAACAGGGCGACGTCGCTGTCCAGGGTGGTGTCGAGCACGCTGACCAGCAGGGTCAGGGCGTTGACTTTGTTCTCGCCGAGGGCGGCGTAGTGGCCGAGCAGCGCGGTGCAGGTGATACCGCCGGAGCAGGCGCCGAGCATGTTCACATCTTTGCTGCCGGTGATGGCGGTGACCACGTCGACTGCTTCTTTCAGCGCATCGATGTAGGTCGACAGGCCCCACTCGCGCTGGGCCTTGGTCGGGTTGCGCCAGCTGACGATGAAAGTCTGCACGTTATTACGCAGGCAGAAGCGCGCGAGACTCTTGTCCGGGCTCAGGTCGAAAACATAGAACTTGTTGATCTGTGGCGGCACCACGAGCAGTGGACGCTCGTGGACTTGCTCGGTGATCGGCTTGTACTGGATCAGCTCCAGCACGTCGTTGCGAAACACCACCGCGCCTTCGGTCACGCCGAGGCTCTTGCCGACCTCGAACGCGCCCATGTTGACCTGGCTCGGCATGCCGCCGTTGTGCACCAGATCCTTGGCCAGATGCGAGAGGCCATCGAGCAGGCTTTTGCCGCCGGTCTCGAAGAAGCGTTTGACCGCCGCCGGGTTGGCGGCGGTGTTGGTCGGGGCCATGGCTTCGGTCATCAGGTTGATCACGAAGTGGCCGCGCGCGATGTCTTTGGGTGACAGGCTGCTGTCGTCGATCCAGGAATGGAGCTCCTTGCGCCACGCCAGGTAAGTTTGCAGATAACGTTTGTAGAGCGGGTTCTGACTCCACGCCGGATCAGCGAAGCGACGGTCATCGCTGGCCGGTTGCAGTTCGGATTTGCCGAACAGCACGTTCTTCAGTTCAAGACCGAAATGGGTCACGTGCTTGACGCTATGGATCGGTTGTTTGATGGCCTGGGTCAGCACCATTCGAGCAGAGGCCAGCAGATCCTTTCCGCGCAGCCCAACGACGGGATTAAGCCCCAGGGTGTTTTCCGAGGCTTGGTACTTCAGGTCATCGTTATTCTTGTTACTCATCTACGACGCTCCATTGTCCTGAGACGAGTACCCGGTTTCTGCTGTGCAGTTCCACAGCGAATGCCAGGTACTACTGCTCGGGTGACCGTTAATTCTGCATAGCTGCTTTACAGTCGTAGAGCACTGCAGGGAACTTGCCAGCTCCATTGGTTACCCGAGTTTAATTTTTTTCGCAAGCAGGCCGATCCTCGGCCACACAGCAGAGCATTCAAACAGATGAATTTAGAAAATGCCCTCTAAAGAGCAAGAGTCTCGGACTAGAGCATCAGCTTGACGATTGACTGGTCCGGATCGCGGGTTTTCCCGGCCGCTTTGAGCTCGGCCAGATAATCGGCCCAGAGTGCGTCATGACGTCGCCCCAGCTCGTAGAGATAATCCCAGGTGAACAGGCCGCTGTCGTGACCGTCGTCGAAGGTCAGTTTCAGTGCGTACTGACCGGCCGGTTCCAGGCCGCTGAGGCCGACATTGAGCTTGCCGAATTGCAGGATCGGTTTGCCGTGGCCCTGGACCTCGGCGGAAGGGGAATGCACGCGCAGGAATTCGGCGGGCAGGGTGTATTCCTCGCCGGACGCGTATTTGAGCGTCAGGGTTTTCGAGGCTTTGTGCAGTTTGATGTCGGTGGGGATTGAGGTCATGGTCTGGCGTCCGTTGTGTGGGCGACCCTGATTCAAATGTGGGAGCGGGCTTGCTCGCGAATGCGGTGTGTCAGCCAACATTGGTGTCGACTGGCACGGCCTCTTCGCGAGCAAGCCCGCTCCCACAGGGTCCGCTACCGCTGTAAGTATGGCTTACAGGATATAACGGGACAGGTCTTCGTTCTGCGCCAATTCGCCCAGATGGCTGTTGACGTACGCAGCATCGATCAGGATCGGCTTGTCATCATGCGCACTGGCCAGGTCGCCGGCGCTGAACGATACCTCTTCCAGCAGACGCTCGAGCAGCGTGTGCAGACGACGGGCACCGATGTTCTCGGTTTTCTCGTTGACCTGCCAGGCGATCTCCGCCAGACGCTTGATGCCTTCAGGCTGGAACTGGATGTTCAGGCCTTCGGTTTTCAGCAGCGCGCAATATTGCTCGGTGAGCGATGCGTGCGGCTCGCTGAGGATGCGCTCGAAGTCTTCCGGGCTCAGCGCCTTGAGCTCGACACGGATCGGCAGACGACCCTGCAGCTCCGGCACCAGATCGCTCGGCTTGCTCAGGTGGAACGCACCAGAGGCGATGAACAGGATGTGGTCGGTCTTGACCATGCCCAGTTTGGTATTGACGGTGCATCCTTCGATCAGCGGCAGCAGGTCGCGCTGTACGCCTTCACGGGACACGTCGGCGCCGCCGACATTGCCGCGCTTGGCGACCTTGTCGATTTCGTCGATGAACACGATGCCGTGTTGCTCGACCGCTTCCAGCGCCTTGGCCTTCAACTCTTCTTCGTTGACCAGACGCCCGGCCTCTTCGTCGCGCACCAGTTTCAGCGCTTCTTTGACCTTGAGCTTGCGCGCTTTCTTCTTGCCCTTGCCCATGTTGGCGAACAGGTTCTGCAGCTGGCTGGTCATTTCTTCCATACCAGGCGGCGTGGCGATTTCGATGCCGGCCACTTCGGCGACTTCGATCTCGATTTCCTTGTCGTCCAACTGGCCTTCGCGCAGGCGCTTGCGGAACAGCTGACGGGTGTTGGAATCGCTGCTCGGTGCTTCTTCATTGCTGAAGCCCATGCGCGCCGGTGGCAGCAGTGCGTCGAGGATACGGTCCTCGGCAGCGTCTTCGGCACGGTGACGCACGCGGGTCATTTCCTGCTCGCGGAGCATCTTGATCGCGGCGTCGGCCAGATCACGGATGATCGATTCGACGTCACGGCCAACGTAGCCGACTTCGGTGAATTTGGTCGCTTCGACCTTGATGAACGGCGCATTGGCCAGTTTCGCCAGGCGACGGGCGATTTCGGTTTTACCGACACCGGTCGGGCCGATCATCAGGATGTTTTTCGGGGTCACTTCAACGCGCAGCTCTTCAGGCAGCTGCATGCGGCGCCAGCGGTTGCGCAGGGCAATCGCGACGGCGCGCTTGGCATCGTCCTGGCCGATGATATGGCGGTTGAGTTCGTGGACGATTTCGCGGGGAGTCATGGACATAGTAATTGACGGTCCTCAAGCAGAAACAAGCCGTGGCACTTTGGCCGCGTCAGGCTTATTCAGCGAGATCCTGCTCCTCAATGGTCTGGGTGTGGTTGGTGAATACACAGATGTCGCCGGCGATACCGAGGGCAGTTTCGACGATCTCACGGGCCGACAGGTCGGTCTTTTTCAACAGCGCGCTGGCTGCGGCTTGCGCGTAGGCGCCGCCGGAACCCATGGCGATCAGGCCGTCTTCGGGTTCGACCACGTCACCGTTGCCGGTGATGATCAGCGAGGCGTCCTTGTTGGCGACCGCGAGCATGGCTTCGAGGCGGCTCAGGGAGCGGTCGGTGCGCCATTCTTTGGCGAGTTCGACAGCGGCGCGGATCAGGTGGCCCTGATGTTTCTCGAGCTGGCCTTCGAAACGTTCGAACAGGGTGAAGGCGTCGGCGGTGGCACCGGCGAAACCGGCGATGACCTGGCCGTGGTACAGGCGACGAACTTTCTTCGCGTTGCCTTTCATCACGGTGTTGCCGAGAGAAACCTGGCCGTCGCCGCCCATGACGACTTTGCCGTGGCGGCGGACTGAAACGATGGTGGTCAAGGGAAGAGTCTCCACGCAGCGGGGCGAAAATGCCTTATGCCCATTCATATGGGGGTGCTGGAGAGGATTTCAACCGGGGAGGGCAATGGGAGACGAATGGTGTTTGATGACTGTGGCGAGGGGATTTATCCCCGATGGGGCGCGAAGCGGCCCTGAAACCTGCGGTTGCAGCGGTCTGACGCACCGCGAATGCCGGATTTACGACTGCTGCGCAGCCGGTCGGGGATAAATCCCCTCACCACAAGGTTGTGGGCAACCTCAGAGTGAGGTGCCCACAGGCCAATCAGCGGCTCTGGCGTTGTTGTAACAACAGGTTGCTGAAGCCGCTGCCGGCCAGTTGTTTTTGCGCAGTCGTCAGCTGTTCGCGGTTGCTGAACGGGCCGACCAATACGCGGTACCAGGTTTCATCCTTCACCGTGCCCGACTCAACCGAAACAGCCTGGCCCAGCAGAATGATCTGCGCCCGCACCTTGTCCGCGTCCGCCTCTTTGCGGAACGAGCCGGCCTGGAGGAAGAACTTGGTCACCGGCGCCGCTTTCGCCACCGGTGGCGCTGGCGGCGGGGTAATACCTGACAGCGCAGCCTGCGCCCGCGCGGTGTCGATCTTCGCCGCTTCCGCCGGGGTGACCGGCGTGGTCGGCACTTGTGGCGTCGGCAGGGTTTTCTCCGGCACGGCATCCGGCGGCACGATCACTTCCGATTCCGGCAGCAAGGTGTAGAAGTCGTACTTCGGCTTCACCGGTTGCGTCGGGCTCGGCGGGGTCTTGTTGGCCTCGGCGATCTTCGACGCTTTCTGCTGTTGCGCCTGCTCGACTTTCTCGCGCTTGACCGTGTCGCTGCCCTTGCCAGGCTCCAGTTTCATCAGAAACACGATGAACGCACCGACCGTCAGGCCGATGGCCATCCACAGCCAGCCCGGGATCGGTTGCTTTGCAGGAGCTTGGTAACGGCTGGCGCCACGCTTGGGTGCAGGTTTTTTCTTGGCAGCCAACTTACATTTGCTCCAGGACTTTCAGGCCCAGCAGCTCCAGGCCTTGTTTAAGGGTTCGACGCGTCAACTCGGTCAGGCGCAGACGGCTTTGCATCTGTTCTGGTGTTTCAGCTTTCAGGATCGGGCAGTTCTCATAAAAGCTGGAGAACAGGCTGGCCAGATCGTAGAGGTAAGTGCACAGAATATGCGGAGTGCCTTTTTCCGCGACGCCGTTCAGCACTTCACCGAATTGTGCCAGTTTGGTGCCCAGCTCCTGTTCCAGCTCGGCTTCGAGGACAATTTGGCCCTGGACCTCGCTGAAGTCTTTGTCCAGTTTGCGGAATACGCCGGCAGCGCGGGTGTAGGCGTACAGCAGGTATGGCGCGGTGTTGCCTTCGAAATTCAGCATCAGGTCGAAGTTGAAGCTGTAGTCGCTGGTGCGGTGCTTGGACAGGTCGGCGTATTTCACCGCACCGATGCCGACAACCTTGGCGATGTTGCGCAGTTCGTCTTCGGCCAATGTCGGGTTCTTCTCTTTGACCAGGTTATAGGCACGTTCCTGCGCTTCGGTCAGCAAATCGATCAGCTTCACGGTGCCGCCATCACGGGTCTTGAACGGACGGCCGTCGGCGCCATTCATGGTGCCGAAGCCCATGTGCTCCATTTCCATCGGATGGGTCACGAAACCGGCCTTGCGCGCCACAGCGAACACTTGCTGGAAGTGCAGGGCCTGACGCTGGTCGACGAAGTACAGCGCGCGGTCGGCCTTCAGTTTGCCAGAACGATAGCGCACGGCCGCCAGGTCAGTGGTGGCGTACAGGTAACCGCCGTCAGCCTTGACGATGATCACCGGCAGCGGATCGCCGTCGGCGTTCTTGAACTCGTCGAGGAACACGCACTGGGCGCCGTTGCTCTCGACCAGCATGCCGGCGGCTTTGAGGTCGTTGACCACGTTGATCAGGTCGTCGTTGTAGGCGCTTTCGCCCATCACGTCGGCCATGGTCAGTTTGACGTTGAGCAGTTCGTAGATCTTCTGGCAGTGCGACAGCGAGATGTCCTTGAACTTGGTCCACAGCGCCAGGCACTCGGCATCGCCGGCCTGCAGCTTGACCACCAGACCACGGGCGCGGTCGGCGAATTCTTCGGATTCGTCGAAACGCTGCTTGGCGGCGCGGTAGAAGTTTTCCAGATCGGACAGCTCGTCGCTGGTGATCGGGTTTTCCTGCAGATACGCCATCAGCATGCCGAACTGGGTGCCCCAGTCGCCCACGTGGTTCTGGCGGATCACTTCGTCGCCGAGGAACTCGAGAACACGGGCCACGCCGTCGCCGATGATGGTCGAGCGCAAGTGGCCGACGTGCATCTCTTTGGCCAGGTTCGGTGCCGACAGGTCGACCACGGTGCGCTGCGCCGGGCCGGCCTTGCGCACGCCAACGTTAGCGTCGGCCAGAGCGGCGTCGAGGCGCGAGGCGAGGGCCTGGGTGTTCTGGAAGAAATTGATGAAGCCTGGACCGGCGATTTCGGCCTTGGTGACGTTCTCGTCGGCCGGCAGCGCAGCGATGATTTTCTCCGCCAGATCGCGCGGCTTCATGCCCGCAGGCTTGGCCAGCATCATGGCGATGTTGCTGGCGAAGTCGCCGTGGGTTTTGTCGCGGGCGTTCTCCACCTGAATCGCCGGCGACAGGCCTTCAGGCAACACACCTTCGTTGACGAGTTGGGTGAGGGCTTGTTGGATCAGCTGGCGAATGGTGTCTTTCATGGTCTTCTCTTTCGACCGCAAGCGCGGCGGCGCATCGATGCGCGGGTGGAAAAACTGGGCATTATCCGTTGCGAAGACGGGCTTGCCAACCTTAGCAGGCAGCTTATGGATATGTGGTGACAATTCGGGCCTATTCGCGAGCAAGCCCGCTCCCACAATGGATCAGCGGCGTTCATTTGCCTGGCTCATACGCTGTGGGAGCGGGCTTGCTCGCGAAGGCGATTTTCAGATCAATACAGATCCACGGGATCGACATCCAGCGACCAGCGCACCGCCCGCCCGCTCGGCATCTGCTCCAGTTCCAGCAACCAGTTGGCGAGCAACCGATGCAGCGGGGCCCGGGCTGCCGCCTGCACCAACAACTGTGCACGATAGCGACCGGCTCGGCGCTCCATCGGCGCCGGCACCGGCCCGAGCAATTCGATGCCGCTCAGATTCTGCTCGACCAGCAAGCGTTCGGCCGCGTTGCATGCCTCATCGAGAAAACCTTCGGCCTGCCCCGGTTTGTGCGCTTCGGCACGCAACAGCGCCAAGTGTGAAAACGGCGGCAGTCCGGCGGCGCGGCGCTCGCTCAAGGCCTGTTCGGCAAAGGCGAAGTAACCCTGCTCGGTCAGTTGCACCAATAAAGGATGGTCGGCCAGGTGGGTCTGGATGATCACCTTGCCCGGCTCCTCAGCCCGCCCGGCGCGCCCGGCCACCTGCACGATCAATTGCGCCATGCGCTCGCTGGCGCGGAAGTCGCCGGAGAACAGCCCGCCGTCGGCATCCAGAATCGACACCAGCGTGACCCGGGGGAAGTGATGCCCCTTGGCCAACATCTGCGTGCCGACCAGAATGCATGGCTGGCCCTTCTGAATCGTCGCGAACAGTTGATTCATCGCGTCCTTGCGCGAAGTGCTGTCGCGGTCGACGCGCAGCACCGGGTAGTCCGGGAACAGAATCGCCAGGCGCTCTTCGGCGCGTTCGGTGCCGGCGCCCACCGGCCGCAGATCGACTTTGTTGCACTTGGGGCATTGGCGCGGCGTGCGCTCGACGTTGCCACAGTGGTGGCAGCGCAGTTCGCCGTAGCGCTGGTGCACGGTCATTCGCGCATCGCAGCGTGAGCACTCGGACATCCAGCCGCAATCGTGGCACAGCAACGTCGGCGCAAAGCCGCGCCGGTTGAGAAACACCAGCACCTGCTGGCCGGCCGCGAGGGTCTGGCCGATGGCTTGTTGCATCGGCCCGGAAATGCCGCTGTCCAGCGGACGGCTTTTCACGTCCAGCCGCAGGAACCGTGGTTGCTTGGCACCGCCGGCTCGCTCGTTGAGACGCAGCAGGCCATAACGACCGGTGTAGGCGTTGTGCAGGCTTTCCAGTGAAGGCGTGGCGGACCCGAGGACGATCGGGATGTTTTCCTGTCGCGCGCGCACCAGTGCCAGATCCCGGGCGTGGTAGCGCAGGCCTTCCTGCTGTTTATAGGAGCCGTCGTGTTCTTCGTCGATGATGATCAGCCCCGGGTTCTTCATCGGGGTGAACAGCGCCGAGCGAGTGCCGATAATAATGTCGGCCTCGCCGTCGCGGGCAGCGAGCCAGGCGTCGAGGCGCTCGCGGTCGTTGACCGCCGAATGCAGCAGGGCGATGCGCGCATTGAAGCGCTGCTCGAAACGCGCCAGGGTCTGCGGGCCGAGGTTGATCTCCGGGATCAGCACCAGCGCCTGCTTGCCGGCTTCGAGGGTTTCGCGGATCAGTTGCAAATAGACTTCGGTCTTGCCGCTGCCGGTGACGCCCGCCAGCAGAAACGCGTGATAACTGTCGAACCCGGCGCGGATCGCTTCGTAAGCGGCGCGTTGTTCGGTATTGAGCGGCAGTTCCGGTTGCGCCAGCCAGTGTTCATGGCGCACGCCGGGGGCGTGCCGGCGGATCTCCACCTGCACCAGGCCCTTGGCCAGCAGCAGGTCGAGGCTGTCCTTGCTCAACATCAGTTTGCTCAACAACTGATGGGCGACGCCGTGCGGGTGCTGCGCCAGCGTCGCCAGCGCTTCCCGTTGCCGTGGCGCGCGGGCGATGCGCGGATCATCAAGGCTGGCGCCCGGCGCGACCGACCAGAAACGCTCCTGACGGGCTTCGGCCGGTTCGCCCTGACGCAGCAATACCGGCAGTGCCCAGCTCAAGGTGTCGCCGAGGCTGTGCTGGTAATACTGCGATGTCCACAGGCACAGCTTGAACAGCGCGGGCGGCAGCGGCGGCTCGGTATCGAGCAGGGCCAACGCCGGCTTGAGTTTCTCCAGCGGCACGTCGCTGGTATCGGCGATCTCGACCAGAATCCCGATCATCTCCCGCCGCCCGAACGGCACCCGCAGGCGCATGCCCGGCTGCAACTGGGCGCGCAGCACCCCGGCCGGCGCCCGATAATCGAACAGGCGGCGCAGGGGCGAAGGCAGGGCGAGGCGCAGAATGGCGTCGGGCACGCGGGGGGATCTCGATCAGCAGGCGATTAAAAGGACTGCGTATATAACCTGTGGGAGCGAGCCTGCTCGCGAAAGCGGTGTATCAGGCGGCTGATATGCTGGCTGATAGATCGTCTTCGCGAGCAGGCTCGCTCCCACAGGGACAGCGCAATGGGCCGGGAGCCTAGCAGACGGTCGGTCTCAGGGACAGCTTGCGCGATTGACATTGTCTGGTAGAATCCGCGGCCTAATTACGTGCGGTATTCAACAATAGTGTTGGGTGGCGGCACGCTAGCTGAGGAAGACATCATGAAAGCTGATATCCACCCGAATTACCCAGAAGTTGCAGTAACCTGCAGCTGCGGCAACAAGTTCGAAACCCGTTCGACCTTCGGCAAAGCCCTGGCGATCGACGTTTGCAACGAGTGCCACCCGTTCTACACCGGTAAGCAGAAGACTCTGGACACCGGTGGCCGCGTTCAGAAGTTCGCCGACCGTTTCGGTGCCTTCGGCGCCAAGAAGTAAGATTGGTCATTCTGGAAAACTTCGACGGTTTCTCCAGGCTGATGAAAAAGGCGTCCCTTGTGGGCGCCTTTTTTGTGTCCGCGATTTGGCTGTCCGCTGCCCAGGCATTTTGCCCCACGCCTGCCGGCCTGAGCAGCGTCAGCGTCCAGCGCGTGGTCGATGGCGACACGCTACGCCTGAGCGATGGGCGCAGTGTGCGGATGATCGGTCTCAACACGCCGGAGCTGGGCAAGCAGGGCCGCAGTGACGAACCCTTCGCCGTGGCGGCGCGCAAACGTCTTGAAGCACTGGTGGCGGACAGCCAGGGTCGGGTCGGTCTGCTCCCCGGCAAGCAGGCCAAAGACCATTTCGGTCGCACCCTCGCGCATGTCTACAGCACCAACGGCACCAATCTTGAAGCGCAAATGCTCGCCGACGGCCTCGGTTTTCAGGTGGCGGTGGCACCGAATGTCGATCTTGTTGCCTGTCAGCAGGCGGCCGAACGCAGCGCCCGTCAGGCCGGTCGAGGCCTCTGGCGCCAGTCGCCTGTACTGAAAGCGGAGCAGATCCGCACTTCGGGTTTCGCCGTGGTCAGTGGGCGTGTGAGCAAGGTTCAGCGCAATCGCGGCGGAATCTGGATCGAGTTACAGGACTCGGTTGTACTGCGCGTTGCACCCAATCTGGTCGGACAATTCGACAGCGCTCGGTTGCAAACGCTGAAGGGCAGACAGATCGAGGCTCGCGGGTGGGTTGTCGATCGTTCGCGGCGTGGCGGGTTGAAACCGGGTCAGCCGCGTTGGCTGCTGCCGTTGACCGATCCGTCGATGCTGCTAAGCGCGCGCTGAAGAAAAATTGTAGACATTTTTTCTACCGATTGTGAACAGTCAAGCCCTTGTGCGCCGTGGCTCTTGGCCCAAAGTCGTAGGACAGGGCGCTTGACAGGGGTGACCGCTCAGTCTTGTGGGGACTTTGCGAGGCGCGTATCCTCGCTGACCAGTCTGTCCAACAGTAAAAAGCGGAATGCCAAAATGTCTGATCTGAAAACTGCCGCTCTCGAATATCATGCCAATCCTCGTCCAGGGAAGCTGAGTGTCGAGCTCACCAAGGCCACTGCTACCGCCCGCGACCTGTCGCTGGCCTACAGCCCCGGCGTAGCTGAACCAGTGCGTGAGATCGCCCGCGATCCTGAACTGGCCTACAAATACACCGGCAAGGGCAACCTGGTTGCAGTCATTTCCGATGGCACCGCGATTTTGGGCCTGGGTAACCTCGGCCCACTGGCCTCCAAGCCAGTGATGGAAGGTAAAGGTGTACTGTTCAAGCGCTTCGCCGGTATCGACGTATTCGACATCGAAGTCGACTCCGAAAGCCCGCAAGCCTTCATCGACACCGTAAAACGCATCTCCATCACCTTCGGTGGCATCAACCTGGAAGACATCAAGGCGCCTGAGTGCTTTGAGATCGAACGTGCTCTGATCGAGCAGTGCGACATTCCGGTATTCCACGATGACCAGCACGGCACCGCGATCGTGACCGCTGCGGGCATGATCAACGCCCTGGAAATCGCCGGCAAAACCCTGCCGGAAGCCAAAATCGTCTGCCTCGGCGCCGGCGCTGCGGCCATCTCCTGCATGAAGTTGCTGGTGAGCATGGGCGCAAAAATCGAAAACATCTTCATGGTTGACCGTACCGGCGTGATCCACTCCGGCCGTGATGACCTGAACCAGTACAAAGCCGTGTTCGCTCACGCCACCGACAAGCGCAGCCTGGCTGATGCTCTGAAAGGCGCTGACGTGTTCGTCGGCCTGTCCGGTCCGAACCTGCTGAGCGCTGAAGGTCTGCTGTCGATGGCGGCCAACCCGATCGTCTTCGCCTGCTCGAACCCGGATCCGGAAATCTCCCCGGAGCTGGCGCACGCCACCCGCAGCGACGTGATCATGGCCACCGGTCGTTCCGACTACCCGAACCAGGTGAACAACGTTCTGGGCTTCCCGTTCATCTTCCGTGGTGCCCTGGACGTTCGCGCCAAGCGCATCAACGAAGAAATGAAAGTGGCTGCGGCCAACGCCCTGCGTGAGCTGGCCAAACTGCCAGTGCCACAGGACGTGTGTGACGCCTACGGTGGTGCGCCGCTGGAATTCGGTCGTGAGTACATCATTCCGAAGCCAATGGACAAGCGCCTGATCACCCTGATCTCCGACGCTGTGGCCAAGGCTGCGATCGAGACCGGTGTGGCGACCCTGCCGTATCCGAAGAACTACCCGCTGAAAAGCGTGGATGACGTGTTCAACGGCTAAGCCGTTGTAGCGCTTCAACGAAAGCCCCGGCTTGTGAGAGTCGGGGCTTTTTTGTGCCTGTGTGATTTGTGGTGTTCTTCAGTGCCTCTTCGCGAGCAAGCCCGCTCCCACAGGTTTTGTGGCTACAACTCGCTCACTGTGGGAGCGGGCTTGCTCGCGAAGAGGCCGGCCCAGACAACATAAAATCACAGCCATAAAAAAAAGCCCCGCATTTCAATCGAAGGCGGGGCTTTTTGGGGCGCATTGATCAGAACAGATCGATCGGCGCCTGCTCATCCGCCGGCAGCGGACTGCCCGGTACGGCGCCGTTGCCCAGCTCATTCACCGAGGGCGGCGTGTCTTCGGACTTGAACAGCTCGAAGTAGGCGCCCGGCGTGCTCGGCGTTGCCGCACGACCGCTGACCGGATCCACCCGCAGGCTGAGAATGCCTTCCGGCTCAGGCTGTACGTGCGGCGGCTTGTCCTTGAGCGCGGCAGACATGTAGTTCATCCAGATCGGCAACGCCACGGTGCCACCAAACTCGCGGCGACCAAGGCTTTCCGGCTGGTCAAAGCCGGTCCACACGGTGGTCACGTAATCGGCGTTGTAACCGGAGAACCACGCATCCTTCGATTCGTTGGTGGTACCGGTCTTGCCGGCGATGTCGCTGCGACCCATGGCCAGTGCGCGACGACCGGTGCCGAGCTTGATCACGTCCTGCAGCATGCTGTTGAGGATGTACGTGGTACGTCCATCGACGATCCGCTCGGCCACGGCCGGCGCTTGTGGCGCAGTGGCAGCGCCCGGCGCTTCACCCGGAACCGGCGCGGCGTTGACGGTGATCGGCTGGGACTCCGGCGCGGCAAGGCCATCGGTCGCCGAGCCACCCTGTGGCACGGTCGGCGGGTTGGCGACGAACAGCGTGTCGCCGTTGCGGCTTTCGATCTTGTCGATGATGTACGGGGTGATCTTGTAACCGCCGTTGGCGAAGGTACTCCAGCCGGTAGCGATTTCCATCGGGGTCAGGGTCGCGGTGCCCAGTGCCAGCGACAGGTTCGGCGGCAGGTCCTGCTTGTTGAAGCCGAAACGGGTGATGTAGTCGATGGTCTTGCCCACACCCATCGCCTGCAGCAGGCGGATCGACACCAGGTTACGCGACTTGTACAGCGCTTCGCGCAGACGGATCGGGCCGAGGAAGGTGTTGGTGTCGTTCTTCGGCCGCCAGACCTTGTCCAGGTACTCGTCGACGAACACGATCGGCGCGTCGTTGACCAGCGTCGCGGCGGTATAACCGCTGTCCAGTGCAGCACTGTAGACGAACGGCTTGAAGCTCGAACCCGGCTGACGCTTGGCCTGCAGGGCGCGGTTGTAGTTGCTCTGCTCGAAGGCGAAACCGCCGACCAGCGAGCGAATCGCGCCGTTCTGCGGATCCAGCGACACCAGCGCGCCTTGCGCCTGCGGGATCTGGCTGAACTTCAGCGAATTGTTCGGCTGACGCTGCACGCGAATCAGGTCGCCGACCTGCGCCACATCCGACGGCTGACGCGGTGCGGCGCCCATGCTGTTGGTGTTGAGGAACGGCCGCGCCCATTTCATGGTGTCCCAGGCGACGTGCTCTTCGCCGGTACGGGTCAGCACCTGCAAGCCATTCTTGTCGACCTGGGTGACGATGGCCGGCTCCAGGCTGCTGATGGTGCGCTGCTTGGTCAGCTCGGTCGCCCACGCTTCGTGAGTCTTGCCCGGCAGGCGCGACTCGGGTCCGCGGTAGCCATGGCGCTGATCGTAGGTCATCAAGCCTTCGTGCAGCGCGGTGTTGGCCATTTCCTGCAGGTTGCTCGGCACCGTGGTGGTGACGCGGAAACCTTCGGTGTAAGCGTCGCTGCCATAGCGACCGACCATTTCGGCACGGGCCATTTCGGCGATGTACGGTGCGTTCACTTCCGGGGTCGGCACGTGATAGCTGGCGTTCAGCGGCTCGTTGATCGCGGCGGTGTAGTCAGCCTCGGAAATCTTCCCGAGCTTGTACATGCGTCCGAGAATCCAGTCGCGACGCTCCTTGCTGCGCGCCGGGTTGGCCAGCGGGTTGAAGCGCGACGGGGCTTTCGGCAGGCCGGCGATCATCGCCATCTGCGCCAGGCTGACGTCGCGGATCGACTTGCCGTAATACACCTGCGCCGCCGCCTCGATGCCGTAGGCGCGGTTACCCAGATAAATTTTGTTCACGTACAGCTCGAGGATCTCGTCCTTGGTCAGCTGCCGCTCGATCTGCAGGGCCAGAAGAATCTCGGTGGTTTTGCGCGAGAAGCTGCGTTCGCTGGTCAGGAAGAAGTTCTTCGCCACCTGCATGGTGATGGTGCTGCCGCCGGACTGAATGTGCCCGCTTTTGACCAGTTGGGTCGCGGCGCGCATCAGGCTGCTCGGATCGACGCCATAGTGGTTGGCGAAATTGTCGTCTTCAGCACTTAGTAACGCATTAATGAAATTGGGTGGAATGTCGGCGAAACGGATCGGAGTACGGCGCATTTCGCCAAATTCTGCGATCAACTTGTTGTCGCTGCTGTAGACCCGGAGCGGAATCTGCAACTGAATGCTTCTCAGCGCCTCCACAGACGGCAAACCCGGACTAAGGTAAAGAAACGCGCCGCTGAGACCTAAAAGCAGTCCGCAGAAAACGGCGACGATGGACCAACCGAAAAATTTCAGCAGACGAATCAAGGCTTTTGAACATCCAGGGCAAAGAATGAATTGGGCGACAGGGTTCCGGTAACACACAGAACAGCCTGGGCCGGCAGTAAAAAGCGGAAAAAAACGCTGGGCATTATAAGCACTTTTCTGCTGGGGGCGTCATTTGCGCTTCTGTCAAGACGGGGTGAAGGAACGCAATGCGTATTACAGAGTCCGTAACTCACGGAAAGTCATAGGGAATTGGTAGTGCTGGGACTCTTCAAGAAAAAGACCAATACGTTACTGGGGATCGACATCAGCTCCACTTCGGTGAAGCTGCTGGAGTTGAGCCGTCAGGGCGACCGCTACCGGGTCGAGGCCTACGCGGTAGAGCCGCTACCGCCCAACGCCGTGGTCGAAAAGAATATCGCCGAGCTCGAAGGCGTGGGCCACGCCTTGTCCCGGGTACTGGTCAAGGCACGCACCGGGCTCAAGAGCGTGGCGGTGGCGGTGGCCGGTTCTGCGGTGATCACCAAGATCATCGAGATGGACGCCGGGCTGACCGATGACGAGCTGGAAAACCAGCTGAAGATCGAAGCCGACCAATACATTCCCTATCCACTGGACGAAGTCGCCATCGATTTCGAAGTCCAGGGCGTGTCGCCGCGCAACCCGGAGCGGGTCAGCGTGCTGCTGGCCGCCTGTCGCAAGGAAAACGTCGAAGTCCGCGAAGCGGCGCTGGCGCTGGCCGGGCTGACCGCGCGCGTGGTCGATGTCGAGGCCTATGCACTGGAGCGCTCGTTCAGTCTGCTCGCTACTCAACTGGCAGCCTCGCAGGAACGCCTGACCGTGGCGGTGGTGGACATCGGCGCGACCATGACTACCCTCAGCGTCCTGCATAACGGCCGCATCATCTATACCCGCGAACAACTGTTCGGTGGCCGGCAACTGACCGAGGAAATCCAGCGCCGCTACGGCCTGACTGTCGAGCAGGCCGGGCTGGCGAAAAAGCAGGGCGGTCTGCCGGATGACTATGTCAGCGAGGTATTGCAGCCGTTCCGTGATGCTCTGGTGCAGCAGGTCTCGCGCTCGTTGCAGTTCTTCTTTGCCTCCGGGCAGTACAACGCGGTCGATCACATTCTGCTGGCCGGCGGCACCGCCTCGGTGCCGGGGCTGGATCGGCTGATCGAACAGCGTCTGGGCACCCCGACCCAGGTCGCCAACCCGTTTTCCGACATGGCCTTGAACAGCAAGGTCAACGCCGGGGCCCTGGCCAGTGACGCGCCGGCCCTGATGATTGCCTGCGGGCTCGCGCTCAGGAGTTTCGACTGATGGCGCGGATCAACCTTCTCCCCTGGCGTGAGGAACGTCGCGAAGAGCGGCGCAAACGCTTTCTGCTGATCCTGATCGGGGTGTTCGTCGGTTCGGTGGGCGCAGTGTTCATCGCCGATCAGATCTTCAGTACCGCCACCGAGCGGCAGGCAGCACGCAATGCCTACATCGGCAAACAAATCGCCGTGGTGGACGAGCGGATCAAGCAGATCAGCGAGCTAAAGGCACGGCGCCAGCAACTGGTCGAGCGCATGCGCATCATCCAGGACCTGCAGGGCAACCGGCAGATCAGCGGGCGGATTTTCGATCAGCTGGCGCGCACGCTGCCGGACGGGGTGTATTTCACCAGCGTGAAATTGCTCGGCAAGACGCTGTCGATCAGCGGCGCGGCGGAGTCGAACAACCGCGTTTCGGAGCTGATGCGCAATCTGGATGCTTCCGACTGGTTCGATGCGCCCAGCTTGAACGAGGTGAAGGCGACGACCGCCGGTCAGGTGGATCAGGCCAACGTCTTTCAGCTGACTGTGCGTCAGACCCAGCCAGCCGTGACGGAGGGCGAAAAATGAAGCCGTCCGAATGGCTGCAAAGTCTGCGCAACATCGACTTCAACGATCTGGATACCAGCAACATCGGCTCCTGGCCGGCCGCGGTGAAAACTATCGCGGGAGCATTGCTGGCGGTGCTGGTGTTGGCGCTTGGCTATAACTTTTTCATCAGCGACATGGAAAACCAGCTGGAAGCCAAGCGTCAGGAAGAGGACACCTTGAAGGAGCAGTTCGCCAGCAAGGCGCACATGGCCGCCAACCTGGAGCTGTACACCCAGCAGATGAAGGAGATGGAGAACTCCTTCGGCGTACTCCTGCGGCAGTTGCCCAGCGACACCGAAGTCCCGGGATTGCTCGAAGACATCACCCGCACCGGGCTGGGCAGTGGTCTCGAATTCGAAGAAATCAAGCTGCTGCCGGAAGTGACCCAGCCGTTCTACATCGAGTTGCCGATCCAGATTACTGTCACCGGGGCTTACCACGACCTCGCGACCTTCGTCAGTGGCGTCGCCGGGTTGCCACGGATCGTCACCTTGCACGATTTCGAACTGGCACCGGCCAATCCCGACGGCGGGACGAAGCTGCGCATGAGCATTCTCGCCAAGACCTACCGCTATAACGACAAGGGGTTGGACAAATGACCCCGATCCGTTATTTCGCCCTGTCGGTGCTGTTGCTGGGTCTTGGCGGATGCTTTGGTGGAGATGACTTCAGCGACCTCGATGCCTACATGAACGAAGTGCGTCTGCGCCCGGCCGGCCGGATCGAGCCGACGCCGACGTTTCATTCCTATCCTACTTTTACCTACAGCGCGGCCAACCTGCGTAGCCCGTTCTCGCGCCAGGTGCGCGTCGATCTGGCCGGGCAGCAGCGTGGCTCGCGCAACGTCAAACCCGACCCCAACCGGGTCAAGCAATACCTCGAAGGTTTCAACATCGAGCAGTTTGAAATGGTCGGCACGATCTCCAATGCCAGCGGCTCCTTCGCCTTGCTGCGCGGGGCGGGTGCAGTGCATCGGTTGAAAGTCGGCGACTACCTGGGGCGCAACGACGGGCGCATTGTCGCCATCAGCGCCACTCAGGTCGATGTGGTCGAGATCGTGCCCGACGGCGAAGGCGCCTGGCTGGAACGTCCGCGCACCATTCCTTTGAAAGAGCACTCATAGTGGAAGTCGAACAATGAACAGGATTTTCTCCACCCTCGGTTTTTCGCTATGGATAGCGCTGCTTTCACCGATGGTTCAGGCGGCCAGCCTCAAGACGCTGGATGTCGCGGCGTTGCCGGGTGACCGCATCGAGTTGAAGCTGTCGTTCGACAGCCCGCCACCGCAACCCAAGGGCTACACCACCGAATCGCCGGCGCGAATCGCCCTGGATCTGCCGGGTGTCGCCAGCCAACTGACGAGCAAGACCCGCGATCTGGGCAGCGGTAACGCGCGAACCGCCACAGTGGTGGAAGCCAACGACCGCACGCGCCTGATCATCAACCTGACGCAACTGACGCCCTACACCTCACGGGTCGAGGGCAACAATCTGTTCGTGGTGGTCGGGCAGGGCGCCAAGCCTGCTGCGCCACGGCCAGCCGTTGTTGCGCCACGACCGGTCGCGGCGCCGGCGAAGGCTTATACCCCCGTCGCCAAAACCATTCGTGGTGTCGACTTCCAGCGCGGCACTGCGGGGGAGGGCAATGTCGTCATCGACCTGTCGGACCCGACCATCGCCCCGGACATCCAGGAGCATGACGGCAAGATCATCCTCAGCTTTGCTCGCACGCAGTTGCCCGACAGGCTGCGGGTGCGCCTCGACGTCAAGGACTTCGCCACGCCGGTGCAGTTCGTCAACGCTGCCGCCACTGGTGATCGTGCGGTGATCACCGTCGAACCCAGCGGCACGTTCGACTATTCCACCTACCAGACCGACAACAAGCTGACCGTCAGCATTCGCCCGATGACGGTCGATGACCTGCAAAAGCGCAACGCTGACCGCAACAGCTACAGCGGTGAAAAGCTTTCGCTGAATTTCCAGGACATCGACGTGCGTTCGGTGCTGCAACTGATCGCCGACTTCACCAATCTCAATCTGGTGGCCAGCGATACGGTGCAGGGCGGGATCACTTTGCGTCTGCAGAACGTGCCATGGGATCAGGCGCTGGACCTGGTGCTGAAAACCAAGGGCCTGGACAAGCGCAAGATCGGCAACGTGTTGCTGGTGGCGCCGGCCGACGAAATCGCCGCCCGCGAACGCCAGGAACTGGAGTCGCAGAAACAGATCGCTGAATTGGCGCCGCTGCGCCGCGAACTGCTGCAAGTGAATTACGCCAAGGCCGCGGACATCGCCAAGCTGTTCCAGTCGGTGACCAGCGCCGAGGCGAAAATCGACGAGCGTGGCTCGATCACTGTCGATGAGCGCACCAACAACATCATTGCCTACCAGACCCAGGATCGCCTCGACGAACTGCGGCGGATCGTGGCGCAACTGGATATTCCGGTGCGTCAGGTGATGATCGAGGCTCGGATCGTCGAGGCCAACGTCGATTACGACAAGAGTCTGGGCGTGCGCTGGGGCGGTTCGATCCAGAACAAGGGCAACTGGAACACCTCGGGGGTCAGCAATGGCTCGTCGACCACCATCGGCACACCGGGCAGTACCAGTACCAACTCGCCGTTCGTCGACATGGGCACGGTCGGTAATACCTCGGGGATCGGCATCGCCTTCATTACCGACAATGTGCTGCTCGATCTTGAGCTGACCGCCATGGAGAAGACCGGCAACGGTGAGATCGTCTCGCAGCCCAAAGTGGTCACCTCCGACAAAGAGACGGCGAAGATCCTCAAGGGCACCGAGATTCCGTATCAGGAAGCCAGCTCCAGCGGTGCGACGTCGGTGTCTTTCAAGGAGGCTTCGCTGTCGCTGGAAGTGACGCCGCAGATCACCCCCGACAACCGCATCATCATGGAGGTCAAGGTCACCAAGGACGAACCGGACTACCTGAACAAAGTGCAGGATGTACCGCCGATCAAGAAGAACGAGGTCAACGCCAAGGTGCTGGTGAACGACGGCGAGACCATCGTGATTGGGGGCGTTTTCTCAAATACTCAAAGCAAGGTCGTAGATAAGGTGCCATTTCTTGGCGATGTGCCGTATCTTGGCCGCCTTTTCCGGCGTGATGTGGTTTCGGAGAAAAAATCCGAGCTGCTGGTATTTCTCACTCCGCGTATCATGAATAACCAGGCGATTGCTGTGAGTCGTTGATTCTGTGCGAAATTTGATTCTTGTAGGACCGATGGGCGCTGGAAAAAGCACCATCGGCCGGTTGCTGGCCAAAGAGCTGCGCCTGCCGTTCAAAGATTCCGACAAGGAAATTGAACTGCGCACGGGCGCCAATATCCCGTGGATCTTCGACAAGGAAGGCGAGCCCGGCTTTCGTGACCGTGAGCAGGCGATGATCGCCGAGCTGTGCGCGTTCGACGGCGTGGTGCTGGCGACCGGCGGCGGCGCGGTGATGCGTGATGCCAACCGCAAGGCCCTGCACGCGGGCGGACGGGTGGTGTATCTGCATGCCTCCGTCGAGCAGCAGGTCGGGCGTACGTCGCGCGATCGCAATCGTCCTTTGCTGCGCACCGCCGATCCGGCGAAAACCCTGCGAGACCTGCTCGAGATCCGCGATCCGCTTTATCGGGAGATCGCCGATCTGGTGGTGGAAACCGACGAACGGCCACCGCGCATGGTGGTGCTCGACATTCTCGACCGTCTGGCACAGCTGCCACCCCGTTAAAGCGCCGCCGGAAATGCGCTATCCTCGGCGTCCTGTCACAACCGCCGAGGTTGTGGCGGATGGCGTGCGAGCGGCGTCAGATTCGCTACAGGCCGCAGACAACCAATAATTCAGGGCAGGACGCCTGCTTCCATCTTCACTGTGGGGACACATGCAGACACTCAAGGTCGATCTAGGCGAGCGCAGCTACCCGATTCATATTGGCGAAGGTTTGTTGGATCAGCCCGAGTTGCTGGCGCCGCATATCCATGGGCGGCAAGTGGCGATCATCTCCAACGAGACCGTTGCGCCGCTCTATCTCGAACGTCTGACCCGCAGCCTTGCGCAGTTCTCGGTGATCTCGGTGGTGCTGCCGGACGGCGAAGCCTTCAAGAACTGGGAAACCCTGCAACTGATCTTCGACGGCCTGCTGACTGCCCGTCACGACCGCCGCACCACGATCATCGCCCTCGGCGGCGGTGTCATCGGTGACATGGCCGGTTTTGCCGCCGCCTGCTACCAGCGCGGTGTCGATTTCATCCAGATTCCTACCACGCTGCTGTCCCAGGTCGATTCGTCGGTGGGCGGCAAGACCGGTATCAACCATCTGCTGGGCAAGAACATGGTCGGCGCGTTCTATCAGCCGAACGTGGTGCTGATCGATACTGCATCGCTGAAAACCCTGCCGGAGCGTGAGCTGTCCGCTGGTCTGGCTGAAGTCATCAAGTACGGTCTGATCTGCGACGAGCCGTTCCTGACCTGGCTCGAAGACAACGTCGACGCTCTGCGCGCGCTGGACCAGAAGGCCCTGACCTACGCCATCGAGCGTTCCTGCGCGGCCAAGGCGGCAGTGGTCGGTGCCGATGAGAAGGAAACCGGCGTGCGCGCCACGCTCAATCTCGGCCACACCTTCGGCCACGCCATCGAGACCCACATGGGCTATGGTGTCTGGTTGCATGGTGAGGCGGTGGCCGCTGGCACCGTGATGGCGCTGGAAATGTCCGCGCGTCTGGGCTGGATCAGCGAGCAGGAACGTGATCGCGGCATTCGTCTGTTCCAGCGTGCCGGTCTGCCGGTGATTCCGCCGGAAGAAATGACCGAAGCCGATTTTCTCGAACATATGGCAATTGATAAAAAAGTGATCGACGGTCGTCTGCGCCTGGTGCTGCTGCGCCGGATGGGCGAAGCGGTGGTGACCGCCGATTATCCGAAAGAGGTTCTACAGGCCACGCTGGGAGCGGATTACCGCGCTCTGGCTCAGCTTAAAGGTTAATAAGATTCCGATGACTAGTTTGCATGCCGACGAGGCGTTCCTCGGCCATTTCCAGTTAAGTCACGACCCTTTCGCGCCGCGGGTGCCGGGCTTCAAATTCTTCCCGGCCCAGCGCAAACCGGTGCTGGGGCAATTGCACCACCTGGCGCGTTACAGCCAGTTGCTGCTGGTGGTCACCGGGCCGCAGGGCAGCGGCAAGACCTTGCTGCGTCAGGCGCTGGTGGCCAGCACCAACAAGCAATCGGTACAAAGCGTTGTCGTGTCGGCCCGTGGAGCTGGCGATGCCGCCGGCGTGCTGCGTCAGGTGGCTCAGGCACTGAACGTGGCTCAGGCCGAAGTTGGCGCGATTCTGGATCAGGTGGTGCAGCTCGCGCTTACCGGCCAGGAGGTCTATCTGCTGGTGGATGACGCCGAGCAGCTCGACGAATCCGCGCTCGAAGCGCTGATGGCGCTAGGGGCCGGTGCACCGGAAGGTCGCCCGCACGTGTTCCTGTTCGGTGAGTCGTCGCTGATCGCGCAACTGGAGGCCTTGCACCTCGAGGAAGAGCGCTTCCACGTCATCGAACTGCAGCCGTATACCGAAGAAGAGACCCGCGAATATCTCGACCAACGGCTCGAAGGTGCGGGCCGGGGTGTCGAACTTTTCACCGCGGATCAGATCTCTGAGATTCACGAAAGCGCCGAGGGTTGGCCTGGCAACATCAACCAGGTCGCTCGCGATGCACTGATCGAAGTCATGATTGCCAGCCGCTCTGCGGTCAAGCGTCCAAGTATGGGGTTCAACATGCCGAAGAAACACGTATTGGCGATATCCGCCGTCGTTGTGGTCGCGGTCGCCGCCGCCTGGCTGATGCCGGGTCGCAACAAGGCGCCAACCACTGGCGCACCCGCCAACGAACAGGCACAACTGCCATTGGGTCAGGGCGCCAAGGGTGGCGCACCGAACGTCGAGTTCGCCGGCAATACCCAGCCGATGCCGCTGCCGCTGGTCGGCAACTCGCAACCGGTGATGCGCGGCCCGTTGGCTGAAGCCGCAGGCGGCATCACTGAAGGTGACGACGGCGTGCCGGTCGAAGGCTCCAGCGCAACGCCGCCGACCGTCACGACTTCCGCACCACCGGCAGGTGTTCCGGCCGGCCCGGCTCCGACGCCAGTACCTGTTCCGGCGGCCAAGCCGACCCCGGCACCGACTCAGGTCGCCACCGCCAAGCCTGCTCCGGCAGCGCCAGCGGCCAAACCGGCTCCGGCTCCGGCCAAGCCTGTTGCGGCTGCCAAACCGGCAGAGAAGTCGGTTACCGTGGCCAAGGCTGCCGGTGGCAGCTGGTACGCCGGTCAGCCGACCAGCAATTACGTGGTGCAGATCCTCGGCACCAGCTCCGAAGCGACCGCGCAGAACTTCGTCAAGGAGCAGGGCGGCGAGTACCGTTATTTCAAGAAAGTCCTCAACGGCAAGCCTCTCTACGTGATCACCTACGGCAACTTCGCCAATCGTGATGCAGCCGTTTCTGCCATCAAGGCCTTGCCAGCGAAGGTTCAGGCTGGTAAACCTTGGCCTCGCACTGTCGCCAGCGTCCAACAGGAACTGGCAACAACTCGCTGAAGATTCGGCGGCCTTACCCAGGCCGCCTCTCCAAGCACCTCAAAATTTCTACGAGTGCGCGCCGTCTCTACAGACCGCGTGCCTTGTGGTGTCTGCGTCACAGTAGTCTTTGAGTCGTTGCAGTCAAAATTAAAAAAGTTTTGACTAGCACAGCAGATCGCTTTAAACCTTTCACAAATGCGACATGAATTTGCGACATTTCGTCGTCAAATTTGTGAGCCTCTGTGTCGCTGTGTACAATGACCACCCTTTTGCCCCCGCAAAGCCGGCGTACGTTCGGCGCGGCAAGCAAGTGGTTGAATTGAAAAGAAATTTGCCTCGTAAAGAGGCAGCCTGGTGAGAAAGTGTCTATGAAAGCAGGTCTGTACCAACCAGATGAATTCAAGGATAACTGCGGTTTCGGCCTGATAGCTCATATGCAGGGCGAGCCCAGTCATACCCTTTTGCAAACGGCCATCGAGGCCCTGACCTGCATGACCCACCGCGGTGGGATTAATGCCGACGGCAAGACCGGTGACGGTTGCGGTCTGCTGATTCAAAAGCCTGACGCGTTCCTGCGGGCGATGGCCCAGGAAAACTTCAGCGTCGAGCTGCCCAAGCAATATGCCGTGGGCATGGTCTTCTTCAACCAGGATCCGGCCAAGGCCGAAGCCGCTCGCGAGAACATGAACCGCGAGATCCTCGCTGAAGGCCTGCAACTGATCGGCTGGCGCAAAGTGCCGATCGACACCAGCGTCCTCGGCCGACTGGCCCTCGAGCGCCTGCCGCAGATCGAGCAGGTGTACATCGGCGGTGAAGGCCTGAGCGATCAGGACATGGCGGTCAAGCTGTTCAGCGCCCGTCGTCGCTCGTCGGTGGCCAACGCCGCCGACACCGACCACTACATCTGCAGCTTTTCGCACAAGACCATCATCTATAAAGGCCTGATGATGCCGGCCGACCTGGCTGCGTTCTATCCGGACCTGGGTGACCAGCGCCTGCAAACCGCGATCTGCGTGTTCCACCAGCGCTTCTCCACCAACACCTTGCCGAAATGGCCGCTGGCCCAGCCATTCCGCTTCCTCGCCCACAACGGTGAGATCAACACCATCACTGGTAACCGTAACTGGGCACAGGCCCGTCGGACCAAGTTCACCAACGATCTGATGGATCTGGAAGAGCTCGGCCCGCTGGTCAACCGTGTCGGTTCCGACTCCTCGAGCATGGACAACATGCTCGAACTGATGGTCACCGGTGGCATCGACCTGTTCCGTGGCGTGCGGATGATCATTCCGCCAGCGTGGCAGAACGTTGAAACCATGGACCCGGATCTGCGTGCGTTCTACGAGTACAACTCGATGCACATGGAACCGTGGGACGGCCCGGCCGGCGTGGTGATGACCGATGGTCGTTACGCGGTGTGCCTGCTCGATCGTAACGGTCTGCGCCCGGCGCGCTGGGTCACCACCACCAACGGTTTCATCACCGTTGCGTCGGAAATCGGCGTCTGGAACTACCAGCCGCAAGACGTGATCGCCAAGGGCCGTGTCGGCCCGGGGCAGATCCTCGCCGTGGACACCGAGACCGGGCAGATCCTCGACACCGACGCGATCGACAACCGTCTGAAGTCCCGTCATCCGTACAAGCAATGGTTGCGCAAGAATGCCCTGCGCATCCAGGCGACCATGGAAGACAACGACCACGGTTCGGCGTTCTACGATGTCGATCAGCTCAAGCAATACATGAAGATGTATCAGGTCACGTTTGAAGAGCGCGATCAGGTACTGCGTCCGCTTGGCGAACAAGGCTACGAAGCCGTTGGCTCGATGGGCGACGACACGCCAATGGCCGTGTTGTCGCAGCGTGTGCGCACGCCGTACGACTATTTCCGCCAGCAGTTTGCGCAGGTCACCAACCCGCCGATCGACCCGCTGCGTGAAGCGATCGTGATGTCGCTGGAGATCTGCCTCGGTGCCGAGCGCAACATCTTCCAGGAATCGCCGGAGCACGCCTCGCGCGTGATCCTCAGCTCGCCAGTGATCTCGCCGGCCAAGTGGCGCTCGCTGATGAACCTCGACCGCCCGGGTTTCGAGCGGCAGATCATCGACCTCAACTACGACGAAAGCGTCGGCCTCGAAGCGGCGATCCGCAATGTTGCCGATCAGGCTGAAGAAGCCGTGCGTGCCGGTCGTACCCAGATCGTTCTGAGCGACCGTCATATCGCCCCGGGCAAACTGCCGATCCACGCCTCCATGGCGACCGGCGCGGTGCACCATCGTCTGACCGAAAAAGGCCTGCGCTGCGATTCCAACATCCTCGTTGAAACCGCCACCGCGCGCGATCCACATCACTTTGCGGTGCTGATCGGTTTCGGCGCCTCGGCGGTCTATCCGTTCCTGGCCTACGAAGTGCTGGGCGACCTGATCCGTACCGGTGAGGTGCTGGGCGACCTCTATGAGGTGTTCAAGAACTACCGCAAAGGCATCACCAAAGGTCTGCTGAAGATCCTGTCGAAGATGGGCATCTCGACCATCGCCTCGTACCGTGGTGCGCAACTGTTCGAAGCCATCGGCCTGTCCGAAGAAGTTTGCGAACTGAGCTTCCGTGGCGTGCCGAGCCGCATCAAGGGTGCGCGTTTCGTCGACATCGAAGCCGAGCAGAAAGCCCTCGCTACCGAAGCCTGGAGTCCGCGCAAGCCGATCCAGCAGGGCGGTCTGCTGAAGTTCGTCCACGGCGGCGAATATCACGCTTACAACCCGGACGTGGTCAACACCCTGCAAGCCGCCGTGCAGCAGGGCGACTATGCCAAGTTCAAGGAATACACCTCGCTGGTGGATAACCGCCCGGTGTCGATGATCCGCGACCTGTTCAAGGTCAAGACCCTCGACAAGCCGCTGGACATCAGTGAAATCGAGCCGCTGGAATCGGTGCTCAAGCGCTTCGACTCCGCCGGCATCTCGCTGGGCGCCTTGTCGCCGGAAGCGCACGAAGCCCTGGCCGAAGCCATGAACCGCCTCGGTGCGCGTTCCAACTCCGGCGAAGGCGGCGAAGACCCAGCACGCTACGGCACCATCAAGAGCTCGAAAATCAAGCAGGTCGCGACCGGCCGTTTCGGCGTAACCCCGGAATACCTGGTCAACGCCGAAGTGCTGCAGATCAAGGTCGCCCAAGGCGCCAAGCCGGGCGAGGGCGGGCAACTGCCGGGCGGTAAGGTCAACGGGCTGATCGCCAAACTGCGTTATGCAGTGCCGGGCGTGACCCTGATTTCGCCACCGCCGCACCACGACATCTATTCGATCGAAGACTTGTCGCAACTGATCTTCGACCTGAAACAGGTCAACCCGAAGGCACTGGTCTCGGTGAAACTCGTGGCTGAAGCAGGCGTCGGCACTATCGCCGCCGGTGTGGCCAAGGCCTATGCGGACTTGATCACCATCTCCGGCTACGACGGTGGCACCGGTGCTTCGCCGCTGACCTCGATCAAATACGCCGGCGCTCCGTGGGAACTCGGCCTCGCTGAAACCCACCAGACCCTGCGCGGCAACGACCTGCGCGGCAAAGTCCGGGTGCAGACCGACGGCGGCTTGAAAACCGGCCTCGACGTGATCAAGGCGGCCATCCTCGGCGCAGAAAGCTTCGGCTTCGGTACCGCGCCGATGATCGCGCTGGGCTGCAAATACCTGCGCATCTGCCACCTGAACAACTGCGCCACCGGCGTTGCGACGCAGAACGAGAAGCTGCGCAAGGATCACTACATCGGTACCGTTGACATGGTGGTGAATTTCTTCACCTACGTCGCCGAAGAAACCCGTGAGTGGCTGGCCAAGCTCGGCGTGCGTTCCCTCGAAGAGCTGATCGGTCGTACCGATCTGCTGGAAATCCTCGAGGGCCAGACCGCCAAGCAGCACCATCTGGATCTGACCCCGCTGCTGGGCAGCGATCACATCCCGGCGGACAAACCGCAATTCTGCGGCGTTGAGCGCAACCCGCCGTTTGACCAGGGCCTGCTGGCCGAGAAAATGGTCGACATGGCGACGTCGGCGATCAACGACCTCAGCGGCGCCGAGTTCGAACTGGACATCTGCAACTGCGACCGTTCGATCGGTGCGCGGATCTCCGGCGAAATCGCACGCAAGCACGGCAATCAGGGCATGGCCAACGCGCCGATCACCTTCCGCTTCAAAGGCACGGCCGGTCAGAGCTTCGGCGTGTGGAACGCCGGCGGTCTGAACATGTACCTGGAGGGCGACGCCAACGACTACGTCGGCAAAGGCATGACTGGCGGCAAACTGGTCATCGTGCCGCCGAAGGGCAGCGTCTATCAGACTCAGAACAGCGCCATCATCGGCAACACCTGCCTGTACGGCGCCACCGGCGGCAAGTTGTTCGCCGCCGGCACCGCGGGCGAGCGTTTCGCCGTGCGTAACTCCGGTGCCCACACGGTCGTGGAAGGCACTGGCGATCACTGCTGCGAGTACATGACCGGTGGTTTCGTCTGCGTCCTGGGCAAGACCGGTTACAACTTCGGCTCTGGCATGACCGGTGGTTTCGCCTACGTGCTCGATCAGGACAACACCTTCGTTGACCGGGTCAACCACGAACTGGTGGAAATCCAGCGGATCAGCGGCGAGGCGATGGAAGCCTACCGCAGCCACCTGCAGAACGTGCTGAACGAGTACGTCAAGGAAACCGAGAGCGAGTGGGGTCGTGAACTCGCCGAGAACCTTGATGACTACCTGCGTCGTTTCTGGCTGGTCAAGCCTAAGGCTGCCAACCTGAAGTCGTTGCTTTCCAGCACTCGTGCCAACCCGCAGTGATATGCGCCTGAAGAGTTTGATGAGGTTTTAACAATGGCTGAACGTCTGAATAACGACTTCCAGTTCATCGATGTCGGGCGCAAGGATCCGAAGAAGAAACTGTTGCGTCAACGCAAGAAAGAGTTCGTCGAGATCTACGAACCGTTCAAACCCCAGCAGTCGGCCGATCAGGCCCACCGCTGCCTGGGTTGCGGCAACCCGTATTGCGAGTGGAAGTGCCCGGTGCACAACTTCATTCCCAACTGGCTGAAGCTGGTGGCCGAGGGCAACATCCTCCAGGCCGCCGAGCTGTCGCACCAGACCAACACCCTGCCGGAAGTCTGTGGCCGGGTGTGCCCGCAGGATCGGCTGTGCGAGGGTGCCTGCACCCTCAACGACGGTTTCGGTGCGGTGACCATCGGTTCGGTCGAGAAGTACATCACCGACACCGCATTCGCCATGGGCTGGCGCCCGGACATGTCCAAGGTCAAACCGACCGGCAAACGTGTCGCGATCATCGGTGCGGGCCCGGCGGGTCTGGGCTGTGCCGACGTGCTGGTACGTGGCGGCGTGACCCCGGTGGTGTTCGACAAGAACCCGGAAATCGGCGGTCTGCTGACCTTCGGCATTCCCGAGTTCAAGCTTGAGAAGACCGTGCTGAGCAATCGTCGCGAAGTCTTCACCGGCATGGGCATCGAGTTCCGCCTCAACACTGAGATCGGCAAGGACGTGACCATGGAGCAACTGCTCGCCGAATACGATGCGGTATTCATGGGCATGGGCACCTACACCTACATGAAGGGCGGTTTTGCCGGTGAGGATCTGCCGGGCGTCTACGACGCGCTGGACTTCCTGATTGCCAACGTCAACCGCAACCTGGGCTTTGAAAAGTCGCCGGAAGATTTCGTCGACATGAAAGGCAAGAAGGTCGTGGTACTCGGCGGCGGCGACACGGCGATGGACTGCAACCGCACCTCGATTCGTCAGGGCGCCAAGTCGGTGACCTGCGCCTATCGTCGTGACGAAGCGAACATGCCCGGCTCGCGCAAAGAGGTGAAGAACGCCAAGGAAGAAGGCGTGAAATTCCTCTACAACCGCCAGCCGATCGCGATCGTCGGTGAAGACAAGGTCGAAGGCGTGAAGGTGGTCGAGACCCGTCTCGGCGAACCGGATGCCCGTGGCCGTCGCAGCCCCGAGCCGATCCCGGGCTCCGAAGAGATCATCCCGGCCGACGCCGTGGTCATTGCGTTCGGTTTCCGTCCAAGCCCGGCACCGTGGTTCGAACAGTTCGAAATCCAGACCGACAGCCAGGGCCGCGTCGTCGCGCCTGAGCAAGGTCAGTACAAGCACCAGACCAGCAACCCGAAAATCTTCGCCGGTGGCGACATGGTGCGCGGTTCCGACCTGGTGGTAACGGCAATCTTCGAAGGCCGCAATGCGGCTGAAGGGATCCTCGATTACCTGGGTGTCTAACCTCGGATCCTGAACCAAACGCAATAACCCTGTGGGAGCGAGCCTGCTCGCGAAAGCGGTCTGTCAGCCAATTTCACTGTTGGATGTACCGGCCTATTCGCGAGCAGGCTCGCTCCCACAGTTGTTTCTCGGTGTTGCAAAATCAGTATTCCAACGCAATAAATTGACCCGATAGACAAAAGGCTGACCTGCATCCGTGCCTTTTGCGTCGCGCTCTGAGAAAATGCCCGCACTTTTTTTCCGGATGCCGACATGACTGCCCTGAAGAACGACCGTTTCCTCCGCGCCCTGCTCAAGCAACCTGTAGACGTCACCCCGGTGTGGATGATGCGCCAGGCCGGCCGCTACCTGCCTGAATACCGCGCCAGCCGTGCCCAGGCCGGTGATTTCATGAGCCTGTGCATGAATCCGGAATTCGCTTGCGAAGTTACGTTGCAACCGCTCGACCGCTACCCGCAACTGGACGCGGCGATCCTGTTTTCCGACATCCTCACCATCCCCGATGCCATGGGCCAGGGCCTGTACTTCGAGACCGGTGAAGGTCCGCGCTTCAAGAAAGTCGTCAGCACCCTGGCCGACATCGAAGCGTTGCCGATCCCTGATCCACACAAAGACCTCGGCTACGTGATGGACGCGGTCAGCACCATCCGCCGCGAGCTGAACGGCCGTGTGCCGCTGATCGGCTTCTCCGGCAGCCCGTGGACCCTCGCCACTTACATGGTTGAAGGCGGCTCGTCGAAAGACTTCCGCAAGACCAAGGCGATGCTCTACGACAACCCGCAAGCCATGCACCTGCTGCTGGACAAACTGGCGCAGTCGGTGACCTCGTACCTCAACGGCCAGATCCAGGCCGGCGCGCAAGCGGTGCAGATCTTCGATACCTGGGGCGGCAACCTGTCGGCGGCGGCGTACCAGGAGTTCTCCCTGGCCTACATGAAGAAAATCGTCAGCGGCCTGATCCGCGAGCACGACGGTCGCAAGGTGCCGGTGATCCTCTTCACCAAGAACGGCGGCCTGTGGCTGGAAAGTATCGCCGACGCTGGCGCCGACGCACTGGGCCTGGACTGGACCTGCGACATCGGCAACGCCCGCGCCCGCGTCGGCGACAAGGTCGCGCTGCAAGGCAACATGGACCCAACCGTGCTCTACGCCAAACCGGAAGCGATCCGCACTGAAGTCGGGCGCATTCTGGCCAGCTACGGCAAGGGCAGCGGCCACGTGTTCAACCTCGGCCACGGCATCACCCCTGAGGTCGATCCGGAGCACGCCGGTGCGTTCCTGCGTGCGGTGCACGAGTTGTCGGCGCAGTATCACGAGTAAGATTTTGACACGACCGCCCGAATGCAATGTTCGGGCGGTAATTGATTTTTGTATGTTTAAGTTGAAAGTTCAATAAACCTTGTTCGTAAAGATTGTTTACTTTGTGCAGTTTCTGTTAATGGTTTTCTCGTTGACGTTGATAATTCAGAGCTTTGTAATGGCGCCACTTGTTTATCAGGATGGTTGCAATGAAAAGGGTTGGATATTCGCGTCTCCAGATTGCTTTGCACTGGATATCTGCGGCAGTAATTTTATGGGCTCTGTTGTCTGGCTTCTATGTGTCAGTCATTAAAGTTGCAGCGGAAACAAAATCGATAGTCGGATTTATAAATGTTTCGGTGACGGCTTTATTTATTCCGATATTTATACTGAGATTGTATGTTTCTGTCAGAGGCTCTCACACCACTTGCGAGGTGGACAGGACCTTTGTGGAGCGTCTGGCGAGTTGGATGCATAAGTCTATTTATCTGATGACGGCGGTTGTCTTGCTCACAGGAATATTAATGATGGATCGACCGATCAATATATTTGATCTGGTTCTTATTCCGGCGCCGCTGAACGATCTACAGTGGATTGATCGGTTCTTCGTCATCCATGTTTGGGCGTGCGTGATGTTACTGGTTCAAGTAGCGCTACACATCGCAGCCGTTATCAAACACGAAATGTGTGGGCGCCGAATCCTGAAAAAAATGGTGTTCTGACTCAAGCGGGAGCGCTGCCACCGAGGGGCGGCAACTTCGCCAGTTTCAACGCCACCAACAGCGCGATCATCAGCAGGGCGCCAATAAACAGGCCGATGCCATTCCACCCGCCGAGATGCCAGAACACCCCGCCAGCCGTGCCGGCAATACTCGACCCGGCGTAATAGCTGAACAAATACAACGACGACGCCTGGCCCTTGGCCTTGGTCGCACGCCGGCCGATCCAGCTGCTCGCCACCGAGTGCGCGCCGAAGAAGCCGAAGGTGAAGATCAGCATGCCGACGATCACCAGCAACAGCGGTGTGAACATAGTCAGTGCAAGGCCGGCGAACATCAGTGCGATGGTTGCCCACAGCACTTTGCGCCGCCCCAGTTTGTCCGCCAGTGAACCGATCTTCGCCGAGCTGTAGATGCCCGACAGGTACACCAGCGACAGCAAACCGACGAACACCTGATCGAGGTTGTACGGCGCGGCCAGCAGGCGATAGCCGATGTAGTTGAACAGGGTGACGAAAGCGCCCATCAGCACGAACGCTTCAAGAAACAGCAGCGGCAGGCCGGCGTCGCGAAAGTGCATGGTGAAGCCATCAAGCAGGCTGCGTGGATGCAGCGAGCGCGAGCGGAAGTTGCGCGATTCGGGAAGGATCTTCCAGAACACCGCCGCTGCGACCAATGCCAAACCGCCGATCACCAGCATCGCCGTGTGCCAGCTGACAAAGTCGATCAGCACCCCGGTGATCAACCGCCCGCTCATCCCGCCAATTGCGTTGCCGCCGATGTACAGGCCCATCGCCAGACCGATGTGCTGCGGATGGATTTCCTCGCTCAGATACGTCATCGCCACCGCCGCCAGACCACTCAACGACAGCCCGATCAGCGCGCGCATGATCAGCACACCGTGCCAGCTCGGCATCATCGAGCTGGCGATGGTGCACAACGCGGCGGCGAACAGTGCCGCGACCATCACCGGTTTGCGTCCGACCCGGTCGGAGATCGGCCCGGTGATCAACAGCCCGACGGCCAGCATGCCGGTCGCCACCGACAGAATCAGGCTGCTCTGCGCGGCGTTGATCGAATACTCGTGAGACAGCAGCGGCATCATTGGCTGCACGCAATACAGCAAAGCGAAGGTCGCGAAGCCACCGCTGAACAGCGCGAGCACCGTGCGCATGAACATCGGCGTGCCTTTTTCGATGTAGATCTCCTGCAGCTCGGCGATGACATCGTCCGTCGCGGCAGGCGGAACTTCATGGGCAAGAGGGGCGGCGGCGGTTTTCACATCAGACCTCGGAGGGCACGGCCAGGCAGGCAATGAAAAAATCATATAGCTGGCTAATGTTTCTATCCAATATATTGTTCGACCTGTTTGATAGCTTTAACGACCTAATGGGGTTTCCATGGAATTGCGTCATCTGCGCTACTTCATCGCCGTCGCCGAAGAACTGCATTTCGGCCGCGCTGCACAGGTACTGGGGATCTCTCAGCCACCGTTGAGTCAGCAGATTCAGGCGTTGGAGCAAGAGGTCGGCGCGCGGTTGTTCGAGCGCACCAATCGTCGGGTCGAACTGAGTGAGGCCGGCCGATTGTTTCTGCAGGAGGCGCGGCTGGTGCTGGCGCAGGTCGACAAAGCCGCGGATGTCGCCCGGCGTGCGCAACTCGGCGAGCTCGGCGAATTGAAGATTGGCTTCACCTCGTCGGCGCCGTTCAACTCGACCATTCCCCAGGCGATTTTTTCTTTTCGCCAGCGTTTCCCGGCAGTGCACCTGAACCTGCGGGAGATGAGCAGCACCATGGTCGCGGATGCGCTGGTGGATGAGTCGATCGAAGTCGGGATCATGCGCCCGCTGGGCCTGCCGGATTCGCTCAGTGTGGTGGAGCTGATGCGTGAGCCGCTGGTGGCGGTGCTCGGCTCCAAACATCCGTTGGCGCAGGGCAGCGAGGAAGGCTTGTTCCTCTCGGCGCTGGCGCTGGAGCCGTTCGTGTTCTTTCCACGCAGCTACGGCAGCGGGCTGTATGCGCAACTGCTCAGTCTGGCCCGCGATGCCGGATTCAGCCCGCACTTCGCCCAGGAGGCCGGTGAGGCGATGACCATCATCGGACTGGTCGCAGCGGGGCTGGGGGTTTCGGTGTTGCCGGCGTCGTATCAGCGGATGCGCATTGACGGTGTGGTCTATCGACCACTGCTTGATCCGGAGGCGGTGTCGGCGGTGTGGCTGGTGCAGCGCAAGGATCAGAAATCGCCGATGGCCAAGGCGTTCGTCGAGCTGCTGACGCGCAAGGTTGAGCCTTCAAAAGCTTGATTGCTGCGCAATCAAATCGCGAGCAGGCTCGCTCCCACAGGGGAACGCATTCCAAGGTGGGAGCGAGCCTGCTCGCGAAGGCGTCAACTCAAACACCAACGCCCCTCAGGGCAACCGCACCAGATCCCCCTTCAACGCCACCCGTGTCACAAACACTCCCGCACGGCACTCATAGGTATTCAAATCCTTGCGCACATGCTGGTCGTAATAACTGACGATATTGACCACCGCATTCGCCCCGACCCGTTTGGCATCGGCCTGCAACTTGATCAGGTTCGACTGCAGCACCCACTCGCAGGAGTCGTGATCGCTCTTGTTGAAACCGTTGGTGCGCAAATCACTGACCACATCCCGGCGTAACAACTGCTGCGTGCCCTGCGGCCCGTTGCCGATCAGATAGAACTTCACACTGCCATCCAGCCGCCCGGCGCGGATCGCATCCGAGAGCACGGTTTCGAACGGCATGTACATCAGGTTGGTGGCGTGGCTGGCGATGGGCAATAGCCCGAGGAGTGCGGCGGCGATCAGGGCTTTCACTTGCATGGTCATCTCCTTGACTTTGCGAGTCAGCATTCAACGATTTAACGAGTGTAGACACCGTACGTCGGTGCAGAAAAAACCATCTGGAACATGTGTAGCTCAAGGGCTACACTTCCGAGCATGCCCGAGATTATTCGAAGTTCAACATTCTCCAGCTGGCTTTTGAAGCTGGCTGACAGCCGCGCCAGGATGCGTATTCAGGCGCGCATTGATCGTATGGCCGATGGGAATTTTGGTGATGTCAAAGTCGTCGGTGAGGGGCTCAGCGAAGTCAGAATTGACTATGGCCCCGGATATCGAGTCTATTTCATGCAACAAGGTCGGCAAGTGGTCATCCTCCTTTGTGGTGGAGACAAGAGCAGCCAACCCCGAGATATCAAGCAAGCCAAGCTCATCGCGGAGTCTTGGCAGGAGCAAAACCCATGACCGAACAATTCACTCGTTGGGACTCAGCCGAGTACCTCAAGACAGAAGAGGACATGGCCAATTATCTGGATGCCTGCATGGAGGAGGCTGGAGATGATCCTGCCTTTATCGCCAAGGCACTGGGCACCATTGCGAGAGCGCGAGGCATGACCCAAGTCGCACGTGACGCCGGGCTGTCTCGAGAAAGTCTCTACCGTGCACTGTCAGGTGAAGGAAATCCTGAGTTTGGAACGATTCTGAAAGTGGTAAAGGCGTTGGGCTTGAAGTTACATGCCAGCACTTGAGCTGAACAGAATAGCAAAGGGCGCCGCAAGGCGCCCTTTGTCGTTTCTACAGTTCAATCAATCAACGTGCGCCAAATCCCCACGCAACGCCACGCTCGACACCACCAGGCCGGCGCGGCACTGGAATTTCTCGGTGTCTTTGTACAGGTCGCGCTGGTCGACGCTGGCGATGTTGATCACGGCGTTGGCGTCGGCTTTTTTCGCGGCGTTCTGCAGGGTGGCGAGGGCCGACTGCAGCGCCCAGAAGCAGGCGTCGGCGTCGGATTTGTTCGAGCCGTTGGTTTTGCGGCTGCTGCTGACGGTGTCGAGTTTGCGCACCTGTTTTGGCAGGGTTTCGCCGGCCAGGTAGAACTTCACGCTGCCGTCGAGCAGGCCGGCGTCGGTGGCGCGTTTGACGCCCTCGCGAAAGCTCAGGTAGGTCGGTTCGTCGGCGCCTTGCTTGACGATGCCCAAGTCGTTGACGAACTCGATGTCCGGGTTGATCGACAGTTCCTTGAGCACGTTGTCGCGCAGGCGGTTGACCCAGCGATTGTAGTTGCCGTGGATCTTGCCGTCCTTGGCGTCGAGGCCGTAGCTGCTGCGGTAGTCGATTTCAAACGAGGTCGGGCTGAACGGGATGTCGACTTCGGCGTGGTGACGGCCGCGTACGGTAATCGCCGCTTTGATCATGCCCGGGCGCACCGACTGCACCACCCACTGGCGATCATTGAGTGCGGTGACGATGGCGCGGCTCATCTGTTGCTGGGTGAAGCCGAGGTTGGGCGAGAACTCTTCCTTGGCGTTGTAAACCGGTTTGCTGGTGCAACCGCCGAGCACAAAGGCCAGGGCCAGCAGGGCGGCGATGCGGTGAAACTGAGTCATTCCCTTCACTCCAAACGTGTTGCGGTCAGTGCCAGCGGCGGAAAATCAACGAGGTGTTGACGCCACCAAAAGCGAAATTGTTGTTCATCACGTACTCGTGATGCATCTGGCGGAATTCGCCGCGCAGGTAATCGAGCTTGCCGCAGTGCGGGTCGACCTCGTCGAGGTTGAGCGTGTGCGTGTACAGGTCGCGATTGAGCATTTCGATGCTGAACCACGACTCCAGCGCGCCGCAGGCCCCCAGCGTGTGGCCGAGGAAACTCTTCTGGGAGCTGATCGGCATGTGTTCGCCGAACAGACTGCTGGTCGCCAGTGTTTCGGCAATGTCGCCCTGTTCTGTAGCCGTGCCGTGACCATTGACGTAACCGATGGCATCCGGCGTCAGCCCGGCGTCGTCCAGCGCCAGTTCCATGGCGCGGCGCATGGTGATCTGCTCGGGGCGAGTGGTGTGCTGGCCGTCGGCGTTGCTGCCGAAACCGACGATCTCGGCGTGGATCCGCGCACCGCGAGCCAGCGCATGCTCCAGCTCTTCGAGCACCAGCATGCCGCCGCCTTCGCCGATCACCAGACCATCGCGGCCCTTGTCGTACGGACGTGGGCTGGTCTGTGGCGCGTCGTTTTTCAGGCTGGTGGCGTATAGCGCGTCGAAGACCATGGCTTCGGTCGGGCACAGTTCTTCGGCACCGCCGGCGAGCATCAGCGGCAGCCGTCCGAACTTGATCGCTTCATACGCGTAGCCGATGCCCTGACTGCCGCTGGTGCAGGCGCTGGACGTCGGGATCAGGCGTCCGGTGAGGCCGAAAAAAATGCTGATGTTGGCCGCGGTGGTGTGCGGCATCATCCGCACGTAGGAGTTGGCGTTGAGCCCCTCGGCCACCGAGTTCAGCAGCATGTTGCCGAAGGCCTTGATCTCGTCGGTGCTGCCGGTGGACGAACCACACGCCACACCCATGCGTCCGTCCTTGATCGATTCGTCACCGAGCAGGCCGGCGTCAGCGAGCGCCTGTTCCGCCGCACCCACCGCCAGCCGTGACACCCGGCCCATGCTGCGCAGTTGCTTGCGGGTCCAGTGCGGCGGTACGACAAAATCATCGATCGGCCCGGCCAGGCGGGTGTTGAGTTCGCTGAAGCGGTCCCACTCGTCCATGCGGCGGATGCCGCTGCGGTTGGCCGCGAAGTTGCCGGCGATGGTCTGCCAGTCGCTGCCCAGCGAGGTGATGCCGGCCATGCCGGTGACGACAACGCGCTTCATCAGCACAGGCCTCCGTTGACCGCCAGGACCTGGCGGGTGATGTACGAGGCTTCCGCCGACATCAGGAAATTTACCGCAGCAGCGACCTCTTCCGGGGTGCCCATGCGTTGCGCGGGGATAATTTTCATCAGCTCTTCCACCGGCACGTTTTCGTCGAGCATCGCCGTGTTGATCAGGCCCGGCGCGACGCAATTAACCGTGATTTTGCGCTTGCCCAGTTCAATCGCCAACGCTTTCGCCGCACCGATCACCCCGGCCTTGGAGGCGCTGTAGTTGACCTGGCCACGATTGCCGATCAAACCCGACACCGAAGTGATGCAGACGATCCGACCGGCGGCGCGACGACGGATCATCGGCATCATCACCGGGTGCAGGACGTTGTAGAAACCGTCGAGATTGGTGCGCAGCACCACGTCCCAATCGTCATCGCTCAACGCCGGAAAAGCGCCATCGCGGGTCAGGCCGGCGTTGAGTACCACGCCGTAATAGGCGCCGTGGGTTTCGACGTCGGCTTCGAGAATGGTTTTGCAGGCTTCGCGGTCGGCGACGTCGAATTGCAGGATGCGCGCGCTGCGGCCCAACGCTTCGACTTCGGCTTTCACGGCCTGGGCTTCAGCCACTCCGCTGCGGCAATGCAGGACGATGTCATGCCCGGCCTGCGCCAGACGCAAGGCAATGGCGCGGCCGATGCCACGGCTGGAGCCGGTGACCAGTACGGATTCAGTCATCGTTCGACTCTCTGTTTTGTTCAAGGTATTGGCTGGGCTGCGGCGGGCGGAACACGTTCAAGCGTGCACTGGCCTCGATGCCGGGGGCGTTGATGTGGCATTCGAAAACACCCATGCCGTTGTCGTCTTCCAGCGAACGGATGCCATGGATAGTCAGTTCGCTGCCGGCCGGAAACGCCTCGACGTTGCACTCGAATTTGCGCGTGCCGAGGAGGAAACCCAGCTCTACCGGGTTGCCCTTCAATCGGGCATGGCAACCGGCGAACGCGGCAACGCTCTGCGCCATCAACTCGATGCCAACCCACGCCGGCAGGCTGCCGTCGGGCAGGCTGAACAAGCCGTCGGACTTGACCGTGAGGCGGGTGTGGATCTGCTCTTCGTCGAAACTGAGGATGCGGTCGAGCAGAATCATGTCGCCAGCGTGGGGCAGCAGTTCGGCGAGCGGCCAGTCGTTCATGGGGCGTCTCCGATAATCAGGCTGACGTTGTTGCCGCCGAAGGCAAACGAGTTGCTCATCAGGTAGCGGGGTGCAATGGACGACAGGCGTTCGCTCGCGGTCACCCACTTCAACGCCGGCAAGTCGGGGTCGGGCTGGGCGTCCCAGACGTGTGGCGGCAGGGCGTGCTGCGGGTTGTCGGCGCTCAGGCTCAGCCAGCAGAACGCCGCTTCGAGGGCACCGGCCGCGCCGAGGGTGTGGCCGGTCATCGGCTTGGTCGACGAGCAGGCCACGCCGTCGGGGAACAGCGTGGCGACCGCCAGACTTTCCATCGCATCGTTGTGCTGGGTCGCGGTGCCGTGCAGGTTCAGGTAGCTGATTTGCGCCGCTTGCAGCTGTGCGCGGCTCAAGGCTTTCTGCATCGCTTGCAGGGCGCCGCGGCCGCTCGGTTCCGGCGCGGAAATGTGGTGCGCGTCGGAGCTGGCGCCGCTGCCGAGCAGGGCAATGGCCGGGCCGTCGCTGCGTTGTTTGCTCATCAGGAACAGCACCGCCGCTTCGCCGATGTTGATGCCGTTGCGGTTGGCCGAGAACGGATTGCAGCGCTGGTCAGACACCGCTTCCAGTGAACTGAAACCGTTGAGCGTCAGTTTGCACAGGCTGTCGACCCCGCCGCACAGCACCGCGTCGCACAGGCCCAGATCGAGCAGGCGCTGCGCGCTCATCAACGCCCGCGCACTGGACGTGCAGGCGGTGGAAATCACGTAGGCCGGGCCGCTGAGTTGCAGCCAGTCGGCGAGAAAATTCGCCGGGGCGCCGAGTTCCTGTTGCCGATAGTCGTACTCGGCCGGGAACTGCTGCTCACGAAGGTAGTGCGCCAACCCGCGACTGGCTTCGTCGATCCCCGAGGTGCTGGTGCCGAGCACCACGCCGATGCGCGCGCGACCATAGGTCTGGATCGCCCGATCGATGTCCTCGCGAATCTGCAGTGCGGCTTCCAGCAGCAGTTGATTATTGCGGCTGCTCTGGTCGGCCAGTTCGGCCGGAATCGCCGCCAGTTCACCGTGCACCGCCGCCACCGGCAACTCACGCCCGGCCACCCAGCCGGACTCGCGGCGCATGCCCGAGCAGTCACCGGCAAACAGGTTGTGCGCGACCTGGTGCTTGTCGCGGCCCAACGCGCAGATCACGCCGAGGGCATTGAGGTAGGCAGTCATGGCGTCGGTTCAGCGAGAGGAGAAACCCGATAGTGCGGGCCTTGGGGCAGATTCAATTGGAAACTCAACGGTTGTGCATAACGGATCGTCCAGCGCGGCACCAGCGTGCGTTGCTCGCCCTGCTGCTGCGCGGCGGGATAATTGCGCGCCAGTTCGCCGGAGGGAGTCAGGGCGAACAGCAGCGCGGCAAACAGCTCCCGGGCTTCCGGGTTGGGCGGCAATAGCCCGTCGGCCTGCCAGCGACCGTCGATCAGTTGTTGACGCGCCTGGGGGATGCCCAGCGGGTCCATCATCGACCAGCGGATGCCGGAGCCTTCGCGCTGGATCACCAGCAGCCAGTCCTGGCGTTGATCGGCCTGTTGGCGTTCGATGTGCAGTTGCAGCGGTAACGGCAGCGTCGGGTTGCTCGCGGGCAGCGGGGCCTGGCTGGCGCAACCACTCAACAGAAGCATCATGCTGACCACAAAAAGTCGCCACAACTCGGACACTGTGGGAGCGAGCCTGCTCGCGAAGACGCCGGCACATTCAACAAAGAGGCTGGCTGACCCACCGCTTTCGCGAGCAGGCTCGCTCCCACAGGTTAAGTGTTGCATCAGGAAGCCTCTGCGAGTGGTTTTCGGGCAACAACGTTGACCAACGTTTCCTCACGCTCGCCAAACGGCTTCGGCCGGCGCAATCCAAACCGCTCCAGCAGTCCGAAATCCTGCGACCGGCTCCACCACAAATACGGGTACGAGACATTGCGTTCGCCAAACTCGAAACCCTGCTGGCGAATCATTTCCAGGTACTGCGCCGCGCTCTTCTGCACATGCATCGGATGGCGGAACAGCCAGCGAATCACCCAGGTATCAATGTAAGCCTCGGTGGACTCGGCGAACAGCAGATAACCACCCGGCTTCAGTACGCGGTAGAACTCGGCGAGGGCTTTTTCCTGTTCGACCAGATGATGAAAGGTCTGATGGCAGAACAGCAGGTCGACACTAGCGTCCGCCACGTTGAGCGTCGCGCAGTCACTGCCGATCAGCTCCACATCGAAACCCTGACGCGCCGCTTCTTCGGCGCTCAATTCAAGGCTATGCGGATCGGCATCGACACCGATCAAGCGCTGCGGGGCGAAGGTCTGGCGCAAATGCCGGAACGACTTGCCCTGACCACAACCGGCATCCAGCAGCACCGGATTGGCCGGCAGCGACTCGCTGAACAGCCCGCGCAAATCGTTGATCGCCACGCGCAACACATGGTGCTGCCAGGTGTGGCTGCGCAGGAACCAGAAACCGAAGCGGGTTTCCTCGACGTAGCTGTCGCTCAAGTAATTCATGGGGCGTCCTTTGCACAGAGTTCGGAAATCATCTTCAACCGGCGGCGCGCTTCGCTGACGAACGGGTTGCGTTCATCCCAGGCATAACCGGCGAGGATCGAGCAGATCATTCGGCGAATCTCCGCCTGACTGTCTTGATAAAAAATCACGTCCTGAAAGGTGCCGGCATACCAGCCTTCGACGTAGCAGCGGAAGGTGTCGACCCCACGTTTGAGCGGTTCGGCGAACTCGCGCTGCCAATCGACGGTTTCGCCCTGCAACTGCCGGTGCAGGACGGCGGCGGCCATGCTCGCCGAACGCATGGCGATGGTCACGCCGGAGGAGAACACCGGGTCGAGAAATTCCGCGGCGTTGCCGAGCAGGGCGAAGCCGGGGCCATGCAGGGTTTTCACATTCGCCGCATAACCACCGAGGGTGCGCGCCGGAGTGTCCCACACCGCGTTGTTCAGCACGCCGGCGAGGCTTGGGGTTTCGGCGATGAAGCCGCGCAGGCAGGCGTCCAGATCGCTGTCGCGACCCTTGAAGTGTTCGGCGGCAGCCACCACGCCCACCGAGCAGCGCCCGTTGCTGAACGGGATCGTCCAGAACCAGATGTCGCGGTGCTCCGGGTGGGTGGTGACGAGGATCTTTTCGCGGTCGAAGGCCGGGTTGTCGATGTGATCTTCAACGTGGGTGAACACCGCCTGGCGCACCGGGAAATTCGATGGCGCTTCCAGATCGAGCAAACGCGACAGCAAGCGCCCGTAGCCGCTGGCGTCAAGTACGAAATCCGCTTCGACGCGGTACTCGCTGCCGTCCTCGCGCAGCACGTCGAGCTGCGGTCTGGCGCGATCGAAATCGACGCGGTCGATGGCGTCGCCGTAACGGATCTCGGCACCTTGCAGTGCAGCCTGATCGGCCAGCAGCTTGTCGAAATCGGCGCGCTGCACCTGGAACGTGGTGGGTTTGCCTGCGGTGAAGGTGTCGCTGAAATCGAAGGCGCTGTAGCGCTCGCCCCAAGCGAACGCAGCACCGGTCTTGCGCTGGAATCCGGCGGCGTTGACGGCGTCGAGCATGCCGGCTTCTTCGACGAAGTCCAGGCAATGGCTGAGCAGGCTTTCACCAATGGAAAACCTCGGGAAGTACTGGCGCTCGATCACTAGCACATCGTGGCCCTTGCGCTTGAGCAGGGCGGCGGCGATGGCGCCGGACGGGCCGGCACCAATGATCACTACCTGACGACGTTGCATTTCAACGGTTGGCACGTGAACTCCCGGGCGCAGTGGCGGTGGTTTTCAGGGGCGCGCGGTGCAGGCCGATCAGGGCCGGCAACAGCGTCGCGATCAGGCCCATCAGCATCAGCGCGAAGTACAGCGCCGGGCTGATCAGCTGTTGTTGCAGCAACAGGTTGAGAAAGACGATTTCGCTCAGCCCGCGAATGTTCAGCAGCACGCTTTCACGCCAGCGGCTGGCGCCTTCGAACGAGGCGCCGGCCCAGCCCAGCCCGAGCCAGTTGCCGAGCAGTTTACTGGCAATCGGCAACAGCAGCAGCGCCGCCCATTGCACCGCGCCGAGGCTGGCGAGGGCGCTGTGCACGTCGATCTGCACGATACCGAAGGTGAGGATCAGCGGGATCGCGATCCATGTCTGCAAACGGCTCATCCACCGCGCCGGCAATGGCAGCACCAGCGGCACTTTCAGCAAGGCCATGCACAGCAGATAACCGATGCCGAAAATCAGCGCGTTGAGTTTGTAGTGCTCGGCCAGCACCAGCAGCGCAAAGAAACCGAGGCTGTAGGTCAGCGGTCGACGCACGCGCAGCAGACTCAACAGCAGCGGCACGCAGGCCAGTCCCAGCGGCAACAACAGGCTGCTCAAATGCAGACTGCCCTGAGCGAGACCGAACAGCGTCCAGCAGGTCAGGTCGATGAGGATGGCGGTCTGCACCAGACGCCGGGTGGCGGCGGGCGGATAGTCGATGTGGCGCAGGTACAGGTACAGCACCGGGATCGCCGTGATCGCGAACACCAGACCGATCGCCAGCGAGTTCAGCCACGGTTGCGCTGGCAGCAACCAAGCGGCGGCCGCCAGACCGGAGGCAAATGGCACGGCAAAACTCGGCACGGCGATTTTCACGCTCTGGCGGTCCAGCCGCAGGTCGATCACATCACTGAGAATGTGCCCGAGCAACAGCGCGAAACTCAGGCTGTAGAGGTCTTTCAGCCACACCGGCGCAATCAGTTCGGCACCGCTGAGCTGCCAGCCCGGTTCGATCCAGAAATACATCAGCAGCGGCAACCCGAAGCTGGCCAGCAGCAACTGGCTGACGATCGGGATCAGGCCGAAATGCCGACCGACACGGGTCGCCACAGCGAACAGCGCCAGGGCCATCAGCCAGAAACCGACGACCATCATGCTGCCGGCTCTGCGACGGCGGCGCGGTGGACGTGACGTCCGGCCCACGGCGCCAGAATGAAACTGAAGGCCAGTCCCAGGCTTACCGCCAGGCCGAAGTTGCTCACCGCCGGCGTGCTCGACACCGCCAGCAGGCCGAACGACAACCAGGTCGTCAGCGCCGCCAGCAAGGTGCCCAGCAAGCTGACAGCCGCACCGCCGACCTGCTCACGCATGAGGATTGCGTAATCGACGCTGATCGCCGTTACCAGCAGCAGGCCGAACAGACTGAACAGGGTCAGCGGCTGACCGAGCCAACCGAGACTGGCGAGGCTGCACAGCGCCGCGAGTAACGGCAGAGCGACGATGCGCAAGGCGCCGCCGAAGCCGAACGGCACGATCAGCACCAGCACGATCAACACGCAGGAGGCGAGTTTCAGTTCGGCGGCGCTGATCTGGGTCGCGGCGAACACGTTGTTCAATTCGCCGAGACGATCCACCAGTATCACCCCCGGCAAGTCCAGCGCCTGCACCCGCAGCAGTGACGGATTGTTCAACCCTTGCAGGCTGGTCATCGCCGCCACGCCGTCAGCGGTCGGGCCGAGCCACAGCGTGCGGTAAGGCTCGCCCAACGGTCCGGCCAGTGCCGCGTCGATGTCTTCGGCAGGCAGGCTCTGCAACTGCTGCAACTCGGTTTGCAACGCCGCGAGCGGTACGCCGAGGTCGAGCAATGGCTGCCAGTATTGCGCCAGTTTGCTCAGCGCTTCGCGCACTTGCTGTTGCTGGCTCGGTGGGCTGAGCAGTTGATCGAGGGCCAGATAGCCTTGCAGTTTGTCGAGGTTGACCAGTTGCTGCAGACGCTCGCTCAACGCGGCCTGACGCTCCAGCAGTTGCTGCTGATTGGCGCCGCGCACGAGGAAGAACTGGCTGGTCGGCTGATAGCCGGTGATGCGCGCGATGGTCTGCGCCTCATCGGTCAGGCGTTGTGGTGCACCGACCCACTGGCGGATGTCATTCTTGCTTTGCAGCTGCACCAGACCGCCAGCGCAGAACGCGATCAGCAGCGCCAGCAGCACCGGGGTGCGCACGTGTTCGAGCAGGGTTTCGCGCAGCTGCACCAAACGCTCGGCCAGGCGCAGCGGCCATTGCGCCGGTTGCAGCTCAACGTTGTTCAGCAGGGCCGGCAGCAGGCACACCGCCGACAGATAGGCACCGAGCAATCCTGCGGCAGAGAACACCGCGATTTGTGTCAGCGCCGGGAAGGGCGTCCAGGCCAGCGCCAGATAACCGATGGCGCTGGTGATCAGGCTCAGCGTCAGTCCGGAGAGTGTCAGGCGCAGCGCCGGCCAGCTGCGCCACGGCTTGAGGCTCCAGCTTTTCGACAGATAGTGCAGCGGGTAATCCACCGCCACGCCGATCAGGCTGGAACCGAGTACCAGGGTCATCACGTGCATGTGGCCGAACAGCGCCACGCAGGCCACCGCGCCGAACAGCATGCCCACCAGCACCGGCACGAACGCCAGCAGCACCCGCCAGCGGCGAAACGCCAACAGCAGCAACAACAGAATCCCGAGAGTGGCGCCGCCGCCGACCCAGGTCATTTCGCGGGTGGCTTGTTGCTGGCCGTTGGCGGCGTACAGCAGACCGCTGGCGGCCAACAGTTGCACGTCGGCTCTCGCCGCCTGCTCGCGACTGTGCTGCAGCAGATCAGCGACTTTCAGCGGCAGGTTCATGTCGAAGGCATTGCCGGTGGTGCGCGCGCGCAGCAGCACCCAGCGCTTGCCGTCGGCATCGGCGACCAGTGCGCCGCTGCCGATGTCCAGTTGCACCGCGCCGTGTTTCGGCTGGCTGTTCTGGATCCGTCCGGTCAGGCCCAGCCAGTCGTCCTGGCTCGGCACTAGGGTGAAACCGTTGAACGGGTCGAACAGTGCCTGCACCCGTTGCTGAATGAACGCATCGGGATGCTCGGTCAGCAGTTGCCGGTCATCCGCTGAGAGCATCGCCAGCCGCCCTTGCAGCAGTTGCGTACGCAGCGCCGGCAGATCCGCCTGCAGGTTCCACTGGACCTTTTCGAACAGACCGCTGGCCTGCCATTGCTCGCCCAAAGTCTGGGCCATGGCCACCGCTTGCTGGCGATCAGTGTGACCGACCAACACCAGCATTTCCCGATTGAGCGGCTCCTGCATGCGCTGTTCGGCGCGCAGTTCGAGGGCGTCAGGGTTGGTCCCGGGCACCAGCTCCATGAGGTTGGCCGACAGCGGCGCACCGTCGCGCCACTGCCATCCGGCCAGCGCGATGACTGCCAGCAGCAGGATCAGAAACAGCCACGGCAGCCTGCGCTCACTCGGCAAAGTCATATTGCTCCGCTTCGCTCAACGGTTGACCGGAGGTACTGTCCTGCATGCGCAACACGGTGCTGTCGCCCTGGGTTTCCAGCAGTTCGATGGTCTGTACCAGCTCACCGCCGTCGATATTGATCTGATTGAACACTTGCTTGAGCAGCACCGAACGCGGGGTCAGGGTGAGTTTCCACTGCTGTGCGTCGCCGCTCAGGGCCAGTTCGAAATCCCGCTGCAAACCGCTGCTGTCGCCTTGCAGCACAGCGAGGAACAAGCGGTTCTGTTCGGCACCGGCGCTCTTGTTCGGCAGCAACTGCCAAGCGTTGCCGTCACGACGGGCGATGCCGTTGGCGGTGATGCGGTAATCCTGTTGCAGCGGGGTCTTGAGCAGCCACAGCAGGCCGTGATTTTTCGCCAGCACGAAGCTGCCCTTGCTGATCAACGGCTGAGGCAGGGCGCGCAGATGTTTTTCCTGAATGAACTGGCCGTGGATCACGTCCGGTTTCGCCAGTTGCTCGCTGAGCTGTTGCAGGTCGAAGGCGTTGGCCAGCGTTGACACGGCGAGCAGCGCCATCGCGCCAAGGCATTTGCAGAACAGTTTCATCGCAGCATCCTTTCCACCGCATCGGTGAACACTTTGGGTGAGGCCAGTTGCATCTCGCGGCTGCTGATCTCGACCGCTACCTGCACCGAGCTGGCACGGGTCAGGCGCTCACCGGTCTGCAGGTCGGTGATCAGATAATTGATCTTCAAGCGGTTCTCCCACTCCACCAGACTGGCGCGTACGTTCAAGCGCTGGCCGAACACCGCGCCGCGCACATAACGCAGTTGCAGGTCGATGATCGGCCACGCGTAACCGGACTCGGACATCTGCGTGTAGTTGTGGCCGATCTGGTCGAGCAGCGCGCAGCGCGCCACTTCCAGGTATTTGACGTAATGCCCGTGCCAGACCACGTGCATAGTGTCGACGTCGAAAAACGGTACGAGGATTTCCGTGTCGGCGTGCAGCACTCCGGCGCTACGCATGCAGCCTCCAGTGTTGCTCGGCGATACGTTGCAGACACAGGCGCAATTCGCCTTCGAGTGCACGGTCTTCGATGACCGGCGGGAAGTCCTTGGCCAGCTCTTCGTGCATGGCGGCCAGCGAAGGTGGCAGCGCGCGTGCGTCTTCATCGCGACCACGCAGCCAGACGCCCTGATTGGCCGCGAGCAACGTGGCGGCGGCGACTTGTTCGGTCAGCTCCAGCACGCGGATCGCGTCACGGGCGGCGATGGTGCCCATGCTCACCTTGTCCTGGTTGTGACACTCGGTGGAGCGTGAGAACACGCTGGCCGGCATGGTGTTTTTCAGCGCTTCGGCGGTCCAGGCGCTGGTGCCGATCTGCACGGCCTTGAAACCGTGGTTGAGCATGGCGCGATCCGCCGGGGCGCCGGACAGGTTGCTCGGCAAACCGTGGTTGTAGCGCTCGTCGACCAGCAGCGCGAGCTGCCGGTCGAGCAGGTCGGCGACGTTGGCCACCAGATTTTTCAGGCTGTCCATGGCGAACGCGATGTGCCCGCCGTAGAAGTGCCCGCCGTGCAGTACGCGCTCGGCTTCGGCGTCGATGATCGGGTTGTCGTTGGCGCTGTTGAGTTCGGTCTCGATGAACGCACGCAGCCAGTTCAGGCTGTCGGCCAGTACCCCGAGCACGTGCGGGGCGCAGCGCAGCGAGTAGCGATCCTGCAGGCGATGCAGCGGCGCGGTCGGCGCGTCGATCGCCAGATCCTTGCGCAGCCACGCGGCAACCTGCATCTGCCCCGGATGCGGCTTGGCGGCGAACAGACGCTCGTCGAAGTGTTCCGGATTGCCTTGCAGCGCGACCACGTTGAGCGCGGTGATGCGCGTGGCCAGTTGCAGCAGATAGTCGGCGCGGGCGAAGGCGAGGCAGGCGAGGCCGGTCATCACCGCCGTGCCGTTCATCAAGGCCAGCGCTTCTTTCGGACGGAGCACCAATGGCGTCCAGCCCAGTTCGCGATGCACGTCGGCCGCTTGCCGGCGTTCGCCACGGAACAGCACTTCGCGCTCGCCGGACAGGGTGGCGGCGACGTAGGACAGCGGCGTCAGATCGCCGCTGGCCCCGACCGAACCTTCTTCGGGGATCAGCGGCAGGATGTCGTGTTCGAGGAAGGCGTGCAGGCGCTCCAGCAGTTCGATGCGCACCCCGGACACGCCGTGACACAGCGACTGCAAACGCGCCGCCAGCACGGCGCGGGTGGCTTGCGGGTCGAGCAGTTTGCCGAGTCCGCAACCGTGGAAGGTGTAGAGATGACGCGGCAGTGCCTCGACGTGATGCAGCGGCACCGCGACCACGCAGGAATCGCCGTAACCGGTGGTCACGCCGTAGATCACGCCTTCCTTGTCCAGCAGCGAATCGAGGAACCGTGCGCCTTTGGCGATGCGCTCGCGGTAAGCGGCGTCGCTCTGCAACTGCACGGGCGCCTGACGGTTGGCCAGGGCCAGCACGTCTTCGATGCGCAAAGGGCGTTCGCCGAAGGTTACCGGCTCATGGGTTGGCGTCGTCATCGGTCTTCCAGAAAGGGTAAAAGTTGAACCATTGGTGCGGGGCTTCGAGGCAATAGTGACTCAGGCGCTGCGCATAGCGGGTGGCCCACTGATGAATGACCTGCTCGCGCTCGCGGCGTGTCCAGGTCACGCTGTCGGCGAACGGCTCGAGGGTCAGGCGATAGTGGCCGTCCGGTTGTTTCAGGCACATCAGCAGATTGACCGGACACTTGAGCAAACCGGCCAGCAGCCACGGGCCTTGCGGAAGCGCTGCCGGGTGGCCGAGAAAGTCCACGCTGACGCTGCGCCCGCCGTGCAACGGCACGCGGTCGCCAGCAATCGCCAGCCACTCGCCGCGCTCCAGGCGTTCGTGCAGTTGCAGCATGATCACCGGGTCCAGTTCGCTGACCTGGATCAGGCGCAGATTGGTCGCCCCGGCCTCGCCCAGCAAACGGTTGAACTGCTCGGCGTGCTTGGTGTGCACCAGCACATTCATGGTGACCTTTTCGCCGATCTCGGCCAGCGCCCGGCAGACTTCGAGGTTGCCCAAGTGCGCGCCGACCAGCAGTTGCCCGCGACTGCCGCGCAACTGATTGCGCAGCAGCGCCGGGTCGATGATTTCGATCTGCTCGATGCGCAGCTTGCCGTTCCACACGTCGAGCTTGTCGAGCAGCGAATCGGCGAACGCCATGAACTGGCGGAACACCCGCCAGTAACTCGGGCGCAATTCGGCGCGGTTGCTCCAGTCGGCCAGCCGTTGCTGGTATTGCCAGGCACTGTTGCGCGCGGTGCGGCCGAACAGGAAGAAGTACAGGACGATGCCGTACAGCAGCGGACTGAGCAGGCGTCGGCCAAGCACCTTGGCGGCGAACGCGGTGAATTTCATCAGCAGGAAGCTGCCGCGCTCTTCGCGGTCGGCCCAGTGCTTCTTGTCGGTCTCGACGCTCATGTGCGCCACCGGCGCCAGAGGATGACGGGCAGGCGCAGCAGCATGCCGAAGAACAACCGGGTGTGCATGCTGGAAATCAGCGCGTTGTCGTGCAGCAGACGGAAGTGCGAGACGCCGTCCAGCGGGTAATGCACGCTGGTCTGCAGCCAACGCATCGGCTGGTTGCGCCACGCCAGACGCACGAGGATGTCCGAGTCGAAATCCATGCGCTTGCCGACCCGCGCCGAGTCGATCACCGCCAGCGTCGGGGCCAGCGGATAGACGCGAAAACCGCACATCGAATCGCGGATCTGCAGCGACAGCGTGTTGATCCAGACCATCACATGAGTCAGATAACGTGCGTACAAGCGGCCCTTGGGCACGCTCTCGTCGAACAGCGGATAACCGCAGATCATGGCGTGCGGATGGGCGCGGGATTCCTCGACGAAACGGGCGACGTCGTGCAGGTCGTGCTGGCCGTCGGCGTCAACTTGCAGGGCATGGGTGTAGCCCAGACGAGCAGCTTCGCGCAGGCCGGTCATCACCGCGCCGCCCTTGCCCTGATTGAGGGTCAGGCGCACCAGATGCACGCTTTCGCGTTCGGCCAGCGCATCCAGCACTCGCGCGCAGGACGGGGTGCTGGCGTCGTCCACCAGAATGCACGGCAGGCCTTGGGCGAGCAGCGCGTCGACCACGGTGCCGATCGCGGTTTCATGGTTGTAGACCGGAATTACGGCGCAAGGGTTATGCATTGAACACATCCCCACTGTGGCGAGGGAGCTTGCTCCCGCTGGGCTGCGAAGCGGCCCCAAATCCAGTCGACATAAAATTGCTGGCGAGCGCTTCGCACTCGAGCGGGAGCAAGCTCCCTCGCCACAGGTTAAGCATTGGCAGGCTCCAGGATGATTCGTCCGCTGGAGCAGGTCGCGGTGTCGTTACGGTAGGCGAAATACAGTTTGCCGCGCTCGGGATCGAAACGCAGGTGCAGCTGGACTTCATCGCCCGGGCGCACCAGTTGCTGGAATTTCAGCACTTCCATGCCGGCAAATTTGCCGGGCAGGTTCAGCAGTTGTCGGCCAAGGTTCAGCGCCCATTCGACCTGCACCACACCGGGCAGCACCGGGGCCTTGGGGAAGTGGCCGCTGAAGTAGGCCAGGTCCGGCGGAACACTCAATTGCAGGCTCCACTCGCCGTCGGTTTCGACCTGCTCCAGCACTTCCGGGGCTTTCGGCCGTGGCGCCAGCAGCAGCGCTTCGATGTCGGCCTGCGGCAGCTTGCCCTGGCTGTTCAGCGGCAGTTGCCGCACCAGACGCCAGCGCCGGGGCAAGGCCAGCGCCTCGCAATGCTGGCTCAGGTGTTTGCGCAGGGCTTCGGTCAGGCTGCGACGACCGTGCTCACGCAAGGCAAACAGGCCCGCCTCGCTGAGCACCATCAAGGCGCCAAGTACCGCGCGGTTTTCCTGAACCACGCCCAGCCGTGCTTCGGCGACCCACTCGTGGGCGACCAGTGCCTGTTCGAGCATCGGCAGGGAGATGCGCTTCTCTTCGAGTTTGACGATGCGGTCCAGCCGCCCGAGCAGTTCGAAACGTCCGTCGGCGGCGATGCGCACGGCATCGGCGGTATGTTCGACATGCCCGGCCGGCAGATAGGGAGAAGTGATCAGCAGGGCGCCGTCGCTGTCCTGGCTTAGCTCAACCCCGGCGAAGGGCTGCCACAGACTGGCGCCCTGACGCCAGGCGATGCCGCCGGTTTCCGAGCTGCCAAGGATTTCGGTCGGCCATTGTTGCAGGCGTTGCTGCAGGCTCTGCGCGGCGTCTGCGGGTAAAGCGCCGCCGGAGGAAAACACCCGGCGCACGGCGCTCAGGGCCGGCCAGTCGAGGTTATCGCCCATGCGCTTGAGCAATGCCGGGCTGCCGACCCAGGCGAAGGCCGGGTGTTCGCGGCTGGCGCGCTGCAGGTCTTCCGGAAACGCCAGTTGCCTGCGCGCGAACGGGCGTCCGGCGCACAGCGGCCACAGCACCCGGAACAACAAACCGTAGATGTGCTGGGTGGCGACGCTGCCAATGATCCAGGCTTCTCCCAGATCCGCGCCCCACAGTTGCTCCAGTGCTTCGACCTCGTTGGCCAGTTGGCGCAGAGTCTTGTCGATACGCTTGGGCTCGCCGCTGGAGCCGGAGGTGCACAGGCTCAGGCGGCACTGCTCGAGGTCGAGTTCAGCACCGGGCAGGGCCGGCTGCAGCAGATCGCTCAAGTGAGCATCATCGGGGTGATCGCTCAACCACAGATCGACCTCACTCGACCAGCGCTGGCGGGTCTGCGCTTGCAGGTCGGAGGGCAGCAGGACGGCGACGCCCGCGCGCCAGGCGCCGAGCAGGGCGATGGCGAGGTCGGCGGCATCTTCCAGATGCACCGCCATGCGCTGCACGCCGCGTGCCTGCAGGCCGGCGGCAACGCTCAGCGCCTGCTCGCGCAGTTGCGTGTGGTCGAGCGCCGGGGCGGCGCTGATCGCGCGCTCCGGCAGGGCCTTGAGCAACAGGTGCTCAAGTTTTATCCAGTTCATTTACGGCCTCTTACCCGTTGTCGTATCAGCCATTCAATGGCAAACATCAGGCCGATCAATCCGTAGGAGATCAGGCCGGTGTACAACATCCACCAATGCAGCGGCGCCCACAGGGTCAGGAACGCGGCGCACAAACCGTTGCAGAAGAAAAACACGCTCCAGGCCACCGTGACCTGACGGGTGTAGCGGATCGCTTCGGGCGGCAATTGCGGCTCGCGCAATCGCGCCAGACGCTCGACCATCGGCGGCCCGTATTTCAGGCTCAGGCTGAACAGCACCAGCATGAAGCCGCTGATCAGCACCGGATACCAGCGCAGCAACAGCGGACTGTCGAACAGCGCCAGCAGCAGGCAGAACACGATCGCTACGCAGGCCATCCAGCGGCTGCCGGGTTTGCGCTCGCCGGTCAGCGCGCGCGCCAGCCACAGCCCGCCCAGCAGCAGTCCGAACTGCCACGGGGCGAAGTGCTCCATGCCGAAATACACCGCAAAGGGGTACAGCAGCCCCGCCAGCAGCAGGCCGAGGCCGATCAATCGGCTCATGCGGCCGGTTGAACCAGACGGTAGACCGCCTCGACCACGTCACCGACGGTGCGCACCGATTTGAATTCTTCGGCGGCGATTTTCTTGCCGGTCTGGCGTTTGATGTGATCGATCAGGTCGACCGCGTCGATGCTGTCGATCTCCAGATCCTGATACAGGTTGGACTCCAGGCTGATCCGCGCCGGATCCAGTTCGAACAGCTCGACCAAGGCATCGCGCAGGGTGTTGAAAATGTCGTCACGAGTTTGCATGGTCCGGTCTCAAGCTGCCTGTTTTGCCGTGACGAACGCCGCAAGGCTCGCCACATTGGTGAAGTGGTTACGGGTGTCTTTGGCGTCGGCGTCGATCTTGATACCGTACTTTTTCTGGATCGCCAGACCCAGTTCCAGTGCGTCGACCGAATCCAGGCCCAGGCCTTCGCCGAACAGCGTCTGCTCGTCGCCGATGTCGTCGACGCTGATGTCTTCGAGGCCCAGGGCGTCGATGATCAGCAGTTTTATTTCACGGTGCAGATCGCTCATCTTCGGCGAGCTCCTTAATGTAGTAAGAGTGCAAATAATCATTGAGCTTGCGCGAGGCCTGCGGTGCCGGGCCTTGCGTGGCGAAAGTCTGTGGATCTATATCGGCCCCGACACGAAAACTGAAGTGCACGCGGCGGTGGGGGATGCGATACCAGGGTTCGGCCTTGGTCAGGGTGGTCGGATTGACCTTGATGACCACTGGCGTAAGGATTTTCGCACCGCGCAGGGCAATCGCTGCAGCCCCCCGATGAAAGGCTGGCGCCTGACCAGGTTGAGTGCGCGTGCCCTCGGGGAAAATGATCAGGGTCTGGCCGTTTTGCAGGGACTCGGCGGCAGCGTCGAGCATGTCCATGCTGCCGTCGTTGCTGATGTATTCGGTACTGCGCAGCGGGCCGCGGGTGAAGGGGTTTTCCCACAGGCTTTTCTTCACCACGCAATTGGCCTGGCGCACCAGGCCGATCAGGAACACCACGTCGATCAGCGACGGGTGGTTGGCGATGATCATCTGCCCTGGACGCCCGAGGCGTTCGGCCCCTTGAATGTCATAAGTCAGCACACCGGTGCGGGCCATGAACCGCACGAAAAACCAGAACAGCCGACTGACGGTTTGCCGCGCGCGTTGACGATGCCTGAGCGCGTCACCCGGCAGACAGCCGAGCAGCGGAAATACCAGCAAGCGCAGGCACAACCCGCCGAGCCCGAACAGGGTGAAACTGGCGGCGGTGGCCAGCAAGCGCCAGTAATAGGCGTCGCGGTTCTTCTCGGTCACGGGTTGCGTTGCCAGGTCCATACACGATTTTTCCAGGCATGTTGGCAATGGGTTTGCTGACCGAGCAGGGCGCGCAACAGATTCAGCGCGTGGGGCCAGTGCGCTTTGGACACTGTTTCCTGGCCGCTGTTCAGGGTCAGCCGCCAGTCGGTACCGGGGGTGAGCAGCAGACCCAGCGCATAAGGGAACGGCACGTCGTCGACCCACTGCGAATAGGCCTCGGGCGGCTGTTCTTCGGTGATGATCAGCAGCACCGCGGGAGCGCCTTCAGCGAGCAGGGCGGAGGCTTCGATGATGCCGTGTTCCAGGCCATCGCCTGCGGCCGCCAGTGCAGTCATTTCGCTGGTTTCACCGCGCATGATCGACCACAGACCAATGATCGCGTTGTGCACCGACAGGCTGAACTGGGTCGGCGACAACGGCTCGTCCTTGGCCAGATCACTGAGGATCTCGAAGGTGCGCGGGGTTTCGCCGTGTCGTGAAACAAACACCAGCGGCAGGTTCTCCCGTCCGTCGGCCAGCGGCCAGCCGACGCTGAACGCCATCCGCGCCAGACGGCTGAGGCGTCGGCGCTGCATGGCTGGCAGAAACGACACATCGGGCGCGGCATCGCTGCTCGGGAGTACGACCGGTTGTCGGCTCCAGGCCTGCCACGCGTCCACGCTGTCGAGCCCCGGGGCCCACGCGCGCCATTGGGCGATGTTGAAGTTGATCACGGATGTTCATCCCGCCCCTGCGGGCTTTTATGACGCTTTGAGTCGCCAGGGCCGCGGCTGACCTGAGGTGGCGCATGGCGCCGGGTGGCGCGCATTATCCCGGTGCGACGAGTGTGTAGCAAATGTTGGTTACGTTTTACGCAACGAAATGTACCGAGTGGTTCGTGGAAAAAATGTCATTTGGCCATTATCCGGATCGTGCGGGATTTGTCTGTCGGGCATATCGGCGCACTCGGGAGGTTTTTACCCGCCGTGCCCGCTGATTTTTGCGCCTGACTCTGTAGTCCGCTTCGTTGAAGGTAGCGAAGCGCACGCACAGGCAACTACACTCGGTCATTCTTTGATACACGGAGGTTTTGTCATGCGGCGCGTGGTGTTCAATCAGAAAGGTGGCGTGGGCAAATCCAGCATTGCCTGCAATCTGGCAGCGGTGAGTGCCAGCGAGGGCTATCGCACGCTGTTGGTCGACCTCGATGCCCAGGCCAACTCCACTCAGTACCTGACGGGGCTCACCGGCGATGACATACCGATGGGCATTGCCGACTTCTTCAAGCAAACCTTGTCATCAGGGCCGTTCTCGAAGAAAAACCAGGCCGACATCTACGAAACCCCGTTCGACAACCTGCACATCATCACCGCTACCGCTGAGCTGGCCGATCTGCAGCCCAAGCTTGAGGCCAAACACAAGATCAACAAGCTGCGCAAATTGCTCGATGAGCTGGATGGCGAATACGACCGGATTTATCTCGATACCCCGCCAGCATTGAACTTCTATGCAGTGTCGGCGTTGATCGCCGCCGATCGGGTATTGATTCCCTTCGATTGCGACAGCTTCTCGCGGCAGGCGCTGTACGGCCTGCTGGCGGAGATCGGAGAGTTGAAGGAGGACCACAACGAAGGTCTGGAAGTCGAAGGCATCGTGGTCAACCAGTTCCAGGCCCGGGCCAGCCTGCCGCAGCAGATGCTTGATGAGTTGATCGCTGAAGGTTTGCCGGTGCTGCCGGTGTACTTGAGCAGCTCGGTGCGCATGCGTGAGTCGCACCAGGCCAGCACCCCGCTGATCCACCTCGACCCGAGGCATAAACTGACGCAGCAATTTGTCGAACTGCACAACCTGCTCGAAGACCACTGATTTCCGGATTTCACTCCACTCTCCTGTGGGAGCGAGCCTGCTCGCGAAGAGGCCAGCACGTTCAACATCTCTGTTGACTGAACGGGCGCGTTCGCGAGCAGGCTCGCTCCCACATTGGGGTCTCTGGAGGGTCAGATCCCTTGGCTGCGCAGCCACGCCATCAACTGCGGCAACGGAAACGCCCCGCTCTGGCGCGCCACTTCCCGACCGTTCTTGAACAGAATCAAACTCGGAATCGAGCGAATCCCCAGCTGCGCCGACAACTGCTGATTGGCTTCGCTGTCGAGCTTGGCCAACCGGCACTTGCCCGCCAACTGCGCCGCCGCCTGCTCGAATACCGGCGCAAAGGACTTGCACGGCCCACACCAGTCCGCCCACACATCCACCAACAACGGCAGATCCCCTTTGATCTGGCTGGCGTAATCGCCTTGCTTGAGTTCGAACGGCTTGCTCAATAGCACCGCGGACTTGCAGCGCCCGCATTTTGGCTGGTCGGCGAGGCGTTCGGCGGGGATGCGGTTGAGGCCGTTGCAGACGGGGCAGGGGATGAGGAGTGGAGTGGTCATGACGGGCTCGGTTTAAGTTGATATCTCGTACGACTGATCTGGAGTCGTACGAGGCGTTTATCAAGGTTGAATCCGGAGCCTCAAGACGAACAACTGATCTCCAGATGCTTGCCCCACTCCGGCGGCCGCTCGGCATAACCTTCCATCCCCGGCTGCTCGTCGAACGGCTTGCTCAGTACCGCATGCAGCCGTCGTACTTCGGAGTAGTCGCCTTGCTCGGCGGCGTCGATGGCTTTTTGCGCGAGATAGTTGCGCAGGATGTACAGCGGGTTGACCGCGTGCATCCGCGCCCGGCGCTGTTCCTGATCGCTGTCGCCATCGCGGGCAACCCGTGCCACGTAGCGTTCGCCCCAGGCATCGAAGCCTTTGATGTCGACGAAGTCATCGCGCAAGCGGGCGACAGCCTGCTCTGCGGACTCTTCGCCGAGATGGCGGAAGAACAGCGTGTAATCGACGCCGCTGTTCTGCATCAGTTGCAACAGGTCTTCGAGCAGTTTCTGGTCGTCATCCTCGGCGCTGGTGAAACCGAGGCGGCGGCGCATCAGGTCGAGGTAGTGCGCCTGGAACAACGGCAGGTACAAACCGAGGGTTTCGCGCAGGGCTTCGACGCTGATGAACGGCGTCAGGGCCTGGGCCAGAGCGCTGAGGTTCCACTGGCCGATCGGCACCTGGTTGCTGAACGAGTAGCGGCCCTGATCATCCGAGTGGTTGCAGATGAAGTTGGCATCGAAGTCGTCGAGGAAGGCGAACGGGCCGAAGTCGAAGGTGATGCCGAGGATCGACATGTTGTCGGTGTTCATCACCCCGTGACAGAAGCCGTAGGCCTGCCACTTGGCGATCAGTTCGGCATTGCGCTCGACGATCTCGCGGAACATCGCCAGATACGGTTCCGGTTGCTCCAGGCATTCGGGGAAGTGCATCGCCAATACATGTTCGCCGAGCTGTTTCTGCTGCTCTGGACGCTTGGTGTAGTAGAAATATTCGAAGTGGCCGAAGCGGATGTGGCTTGGCGCCAGACGCAGCACCATCGCCGCGCGTTCCTGCTTTTCGCGCCACACCGGAGTGTCGGAGCCAATCACACAGGCGGCACGTGAAGACGGGATGTTCAGCGCGTGCAGCGCCTCGGAGGCGAGAAACTCACGAATCGACGAACGCAGCACCGCGCGGCCATCGCCCATGCGCGAAAACGGCGTCTGCCCGGCGCCCTTCAGATGCAGGTCCCAGTGTTCACCGGCGTTGTTGTAGACCTCGCCGAGCAACAACCCGCGACCATCGCCCAGTTGCGGCGTGTAGCCGCCGAACTGATGCCCGGAATAGACCATCGCCCGTGGTTCGGCATCGGCCCACAACTTGTGGCCGCCGAACAGTTCAGCGAATTCCTGAGTCTCAGCGGTTGCCGGATCAAGATCGAGCAAGGCCAGGGCCGCCGGGCTGGCGACGACCAGACGCGGGTTGTCGATCGGCTCGGGCAGCACGTGAGCGGAGAACGCATCGCCCAGGCGGGCGAAGCGATTGTCGAAGGTCAGTTCGTCGAGGGCTTTCAAGGGCCGGCTCCAGCAGAATGTCCGAACATTCTGCTGGGATCAGACCGGTTAGTCGAGTTTGGCCGGCGGCGGCTCTTGCAGGGGCTTTTGCTCGGCGCCGATCGGAACGATGGTTTTGTTCTCGTCCTCGATGGGCACCAACTTGTATTCCTGACCGTGGAGGTTCTTCAGGTACACCTCCATCTGGCGGAACGAGATGTTGATGTGCTGCTTCTTGAACTCGCGGTTGATGAAGCGGTTCACTTCGTCGATCACCGGGTTGCGGTCACCGAGGTCACGCACGTGCATGCGCAGTTCGTGATCGAGGGTGCTTTCGCCGAAGTTGAGGAAGTACACGTGCGGCTCGGGTTCCTTGAGGACGCGCGGGTTTTCCCGGGCAGCCTTGAGCAGCAGTTCCTTGACCAGATCCAGGTCGGAGCCGTAATCCACGCCGAGTTTCAGGGTGACGCGGGTGATGGTATCGGTCAGCGACCAGTTGATCAGTTGCCCGGTGATGAACGTCTTGTTCGGGACAATGATGTCCTTGCGGTCGAAATCGGTGATGGTCGTGGCGCGGATGCGGATCTTGCTCACCGTGCCCGACAGGTTGCCGATGGTGATGGTGTCGCCGATCCGCACCGGACGCTCGAACAGGATCATGATGCCGGAGATGAAGTTGGCGAAGATCTCCTGCATACCGAAACCGAGACCGACCGACAGCGCCGCCACCAGCCACTGCAACTTGTCCCAGCTGACGCCGAGGGTCGACAGAGTGGAAACGAAACCGACGCCGGCGATCACGTAGGACAGCAGCGTCGTGGTCGCATAGGCGCTGCCCTGCGCCAGATTGAGTTTCGACAGCACGAACACTTCCAGCAGACCCGGCAAGTTGCGGGCGAGGGCGAAGGTGATGCCGATGATGATCAGCGCGCCGAGCATGTCGCCGATGCTGATCGGCACCATGCTCATGTTGGCGCCGGTGCCGCTGGTGTATTCGTAAAGGGTGATGTTGTCGAGGTACGAAAACACCGAGATCAGGTCTGCCCAGACCCAGTACAGCGCGGCGATAAAGCCACCGAGCAGCGCCAGACGGATCAGGCGCAGCGACTGTTCGTTGACCTTTTCGATGTCCAGGGTCGGCTCTTCGATGACTGCTTCGCCGTCGCCTGCTTCTTTCGCCGCCTGACGTTTGGCCAGGGCGCGCTGGTAGGCCAGGCGGCGTGCGGCGACCGCCAGACCACGGACGAAGGTAGCCTCGATCACCAGCCAGAACATCAGCAGGTACAGGGTGTTGATCAACCGGTCGCTGAGTTTCAGCGCGGTGTAGTAGTAGCCGAAGCACACCGCGACGAACAGGGCGATTGGCAGCAGGGTGAACATCACGCCCACGGCCCTGCGGAACAATGAGGTGTTTTCGTGGGCCGGACTGCTGATCAGCAGACGGCTGAGCAGCCACGCCATCAGGGCGTAGCAGGTCAATACCACCGGCATGCCGAGCACGTCGTCAGCCAGCGCTGCCGGTTGCAATTCGGCCACCGCCACCACGGTCACCAGCGCCATCACCACCAGCCCGAGGCGGCGGATCCAGCCTTGAAGGAACTCGACCTGCGGTTTGTCCCAGCGGAAATGCAGCTCGGCCACGCCGCCCGGCGAGAGAATCCGGTAAGCGGTGTAGAACACCAGCCACGCCTGGCCCATCTGCAGCAACGCCGCGCCCATGTTGGCGTTTTGCCCGCGGGCGTCGATCTGCAAGGCCAGGCCGCACAGGCCCAGGCCCAGCGCTACCGGCATCGCCAGCAGAATATTGATCAGAATCGCCTGGGGCGTATGCCACTGGCTGTCACGCTTGAAGTGCCCGATGTCCTGGTGAACCTTGTTCAGGCGCGCATAAAGCGCCTTGCGCCGCCACAGCAGAGCGCCGATCAGCAAGGCCAGCGGCAGGAACAGCAGCGGACGCTGGGTCAGACCGTCGGTCAGCTCGCTCAGGCTTGAGGCCAGCGGCAGGGTGTCGATCTGGCGCTTGAGCCGCTCTGGCACGCCGCGAATCCATTCCGCGTCCAGCGGCTTGTTGCTGGGGATCCAGAACATCTGCTCGTCAAGGGTCGCGCGCAGGCTTTGCGCGGTGCTCAGCAGTTGTTTTTGGTTGAGTTGCAGGGTGATCGATTCGTTGAGCACCGCGCTCAGTTCGCGGTTCAGGCGCTCCAGCAGGTCGGCGCGGGTGTTGGCCAGTTCCATCAGGCTCTTGCGCAGTTGCGGGGTGACTTGTTCCGGCGGCTGGGTGGAGAGCAGGTTGTCGACATAGGTCGCCGGGTTGCTCAGCAGTTCGCGCTGCTGGCTGACTTCGAATTGATACAGGCGAATGTCGGCGATCTGATCCGCCAGATCGCGGTCGACCTTGAGTCGCGGCAGCGCCTGTTTCTGCTTATAGAGAATCTTCGACAGCAGCAGACTGCCCTTGAGCACGTTGATCTGCTCGTCGAGGGCCGAATCGCTTTGGGTCAGGCTGTCGAGTTGCTGTTTGGTCTGCAGGTTCTGTTGAGTGACTTCGTTGAGGCGGTCGGTGCTTTTGAGCAGGTAATCGGAGAGCTTGAGGTTGGCCGCACTTTCGGTGGCGAGCAGGCTGCTGCCGCCGGCCTTCTGCGCCTCGATCGACTGCTGAGTGACAGTTTCCTGAGATTGCGCCAGACGCTTCTGGTTGATCAGGGTCTGCAGCTCCTGGATCTCGCGATCGAGACGGTCGGACTTCTCCGAGAGCAGGTCGTGCTGACTGTTGCCCAGATCCTGCAACTGGCTGTTGCCCGCCAGTTCCTGACGGCGCAGCGGAATCAGTGAGTTCAACGCGGCGAGCTCGGCGTTCAACTGGTCGCGCTGCTCGGCGCTGACGGTCTTGCCCGCGTCCTTACCGGACTTGAGGATGTTGTTGATCTGCTGGATGCGCGTCTGGCTGGCAGAGATTTCTGCCTGTGCACGCTCGGGGCGAGTCTGGGCGGTGATGATCAGGCTGTTGGCATCGGCCAGGGCCTTTTGCAGATCGCTCTGCTGGGTCGAGCGATCGGTGAGGATCTGCTCCAACTGCTGGATCGACTCTTTGGTGAAGCGCTGCGCCACCGGCACCACTGGCGTGGCCTTGAGGCGCGTCAGTTCGCGGGTGTTCTCGATGGTCTGCCGCGGGGCGGAGGCCAGTTGCTGCTTGAGGTCGATCAGCTTCTGGTCGTAATCACGCCGGCTGTTGAGTTGATTGAGCGTGGTTTGCAGGACCGTCTGCAGGCTCTTTTTGTCGGCATCCGGCAGTTTGCTGTCGGCCAGTTTGTCGAGGCTGGCCTGCACGGCTTCGCTGGACGGCGGTTCGGCGGCGTAAAGCGGGCCGACGGAAAGACTCAGGCCCAGCAGGGCCGCGAAAAAGAAGGAGCGCAGGGTAGGCATAGAGACCGGTCAAGCAAGTGAGAGTGGACGCAGTTTAGAGGAAGAGACCGGGGCCCGGGCGACTTCCTTCGGGGAATCTGACGCCCACTTTGCCGATCTTGTTCCCGTCCATGACCGCGACCGTCCAGTGAGTGTTGTTCCACTCCACCTGGTCGCCAACGATCGGTGCCCCCCCGACCTTGTGGGCAATGAACGCACCCAGGGTCATGTCCGGATCGATGCCTTCGGCCGGTAGGCCATATAGCGCGGCAACCGCTTTAAGCTGGGCGTCTCCTTCGAGCACGAAGTCGCCGAAGAAGCGCAGATCCAGACCGCGTTGCGGCGCCTGGCTGAACAGTTTTCCGAGGGCTGGCAAGTTGTGTTCATGGCCGATAACACACAGTAAATCATCGACTTCCAGCACCGTACTACCCGACGGATGGAGCAGTTGCTGGCCACGAAACAGGGCGGCGATGCGGGTGCCTTCGGGCATTTTCAGCTCACGCAGGGGCGAACCGATGCACCACTTCTCGGCACCGAGCTTGTAAACGAACAGCTCCCACTCGCTGGTGATGTGCACTTCCAGTGCCGAACGGGAGATAGGCGCCGGCTCCGGCGGGACCGTCACCTTCAACAGTTTGGCCACCCACGGCAGGCTCGTGCCCTGCACCAGCAGCGACACCAGCACGATGAAGAACGCGAGGTTGAAATACAGCTGCGCATTCGGCAGCCCGGCCATCAACGGGAACACTGCGAGAATGATCGGTACCGCGCCGCGCAACCCGACCCAGGAAATGAACGCTTTCTCGCGACCGTGAAACGCCTTGAACGGCAGCAGGCCGACCAGCACCGACAGCGGCCGGGCGAACAGAATCATCCACAGTGCCAAGCCAAGAGCGGGCAGGGCGATCGGCAGCAAGTCATGCGGAGTGACCAGCAGCCCCAGCACCAGGAACATGCCGATCTGTGCCAGCCACGCCATGCCATCGAGCATGTGCAGAATGCCGTGACGGCTGCGCACCGGGCGGTTGCCGATCACCAGACCGCACAGGTACACCGCGAGGAAACCGCTGCCGTGCAGCGCGTTGGTCAGGGCGAACACCACCAGACCGCCGGCGATCACCAGGATCGGATAGAGGCCGGTGGCGAGGTTGATCCGGTTGACCAGTTGCAGCATCAGCCAGCCACCGCCCAGGCCGATCACGCCGCCGATGCCGAACTCGCGAATCAGGTGGGTCAACAGGCTCCAGTGCAGGCCGGTCTGGCCGCTGGCGAGCATGTCGATCAGGGTCACGGTGAGAAACACCGCCATCGGGTCGTTGCTGCCGGATTCGATTTCCAGGCTGGCGGTCACCCGTTCGTTGAGGCCCTTGCCGCCGAGCAGCGAGAACACTGCGGCGGCGTCCGTGGAGCCGACGATGGCGCCGATCAGCAGGCCCTGGATCAGATTCAGGTCGAACAGCCATGCCGCGGCCATACCGGTCAGCCCGGTGGTGATCAACACCCCGACCGTCGCCAGCGACAACGCCGGCCACAGGGCCACGCGGAAACTCGAGACCCGTGTGCGCAAGCCGCCGTCGAGGAGGATCACCGCCAGTGCGAGGTTGCCGACCAGATAGGCCGTCGGGTAGTTATCGAAAATGATCCCGCCGCCATCGACCCCGGCGGCCATGCCGACCGCAAGAATAATGACCAGAATCGGGATGCCGAGACGGGAGGAAAGTGAGCTGACAAGAATGCTCGCACCTACCAGCAACGCGCCGATCAAGAACAGGCTGTTGATGGTCGTCGCATTCAAAGGCAGTACTCCAGAAGCGTAAAGACGGGCACAAACTGACCATGCAGTCTGCGTGCCAGCGATTCTAACCTGTTGAAATGTGATGCTGTCAAAAAGCTTTTTACGTGGGCATCACATTGAATGGGCACCGAATGAAAACTGTGGTGAGGGGATTTATCCCCGATGGGTGGCGAAGCCGCCCTAAACGCTGAATGCGAGGTGCATCAGATACACCTCGCACGATGGTTTTACGACTGCTTCGCAGCCGATCGGGGATGAATCCCCTCGCCACAATGGATTGCTCCCGATATGGCGAAGTGGGCCTTACAGGCTGAACCGCCCAACCATATTGTTCAGATCCAGCGCCAGGCGCGACAGCTCGTTGCTCGCCGCACTGGTCTGATTCGCGCCGGTAGCCGATTGCACCGACAGGTCGCGGATGTTCACCAGGTTGCGATCCACTTCGCGGGCCACTTGTGCCTGTTCTTCAGCGGCGCTGGCGATCACCAGATTGCGCTCGTTGATTTCGACGATGGCGGTATTGATGGTGTCCAGCGACATCCCGGCACCCCGCGCGATGTTCAGCGTCGATTCGGCGCGCTCGGTGCTGTTGCGCATCGAATCCACGGCGTGTTCGGTGCCACTCTGGATGCTGCCGATCATGCGTTCGATTTCGCTGGTCGACTGCTGGGTGCGATGCGCCAGCGCACGGACTTCGTCCGCCACCACGGCAAAACCGCGACCGGCTTCACCGGCACGCGCCGCTTCGATCGCCGCGTTCAGGGCCAACAGGTTGGTCTGATCCGCCAGACCACGAATCACGTCCAGCACCTTGCCGATGTCACGGGATTCATTCGCCAGATCACCGATCAGGGTCGCGGTGCTCTGTACGTCGGCGCTCATGCGTTCGATGGCGCTGACGGTTTCCTGTACCAGGTCACGGCCGTCGCCCGCCGAAGTGGTGGCGTTCTTCGAGGCTTCCGAAGTGCTCACCGCATTGCGCGCGACTTCTTCCACGGCGCTGGTCATCTCGTTGACGGCGGTGGCGGCCTGCTCGATTTCGTTGTTCTGCTGGGTCAGGCCACGGGCGCTTTCGTCGGTGACGCTGTTCAGCTCTTCGGCAGCGGAAGCCAGCTGGGTGGCCGAGCCGGAGATGCGCTGCAAGGTGTCGCGCAGCTTCGATTGCATCTTGGCCATGGCCGCCAGCAGACGCCCGGCTTCGTCGGTGCCGTCGACGTGGATCGGCTGGGTCAGGTTGCCTTCGGCGATGGTTTCCGCCGCGTCCAGCGCTTTGGAAATCGGCTTGGTGATGCTGATGGTCAGCAGCCAGGCGAACAGGAAGGTCAGGCCGGTCGCCACGACCAGCAGGGTGACCACCAGATTGAACGCCGAGGAATACTGGTCGACCGCCTCTTGATTGGTCTGGCTGATCTGCTCGCCGTTGATCTGCATCAGGCGGTTGAGCACGGTGTTCATCGCTTCGGAGTTGTTCAGCAACTCGGTGTTGAGCAGGTTGCGCAGCTCATCCACCTGATTGTTGCGCGACAGGCTCTTCATCCGGTCTTCGATCTGGCGGTACTGGCCGAGCAACTGCACATATTGATCGTAGGCCGCGCGTTCCTGCGGGCCGCTGATCAACGGCTCATAGGCCGTTTGGGCGGCGCGGATCTGCTGGTTGCGGGTGTCCAGCAGTTCCATGGTCTTCTGCTGTACGTCCGGCTCGCGGTTGACCAGCAAGCGGTAGGACAGCACCCGCAGGCGCAAGGTCAGTTGGGTGAACTCGTCGAGGTTCTTGATGCTCGGCACGCTGCTGTTGGTGATGTCCTCGGCAGCGCCGCGGATTTTGCTCATCTGGTTCAGGGCGAACACGCCGAGAATCAGCATCAGGCCGCCGATCAGGGCGAAGCCGGTGAACGCCCGGGGGGCGATATTCATATTGCGAAGGGACATGGCGCGGATACCAAAAAGGGCCGCATCCATGCGGGCTGAGACTGCTGTATGGATGACTTATCGGTCATACGACTAAAGTCTTGAGGCACTGTGCGTATTTGTCGCATATGGGCCTGAGCGACGAAGTGCAGGAACCAGATCGGCAGATCACAGTCTTTTAAACTCGCGAGAACGGTCGGCCGCCAGGAAAATCAAGGCCTTGCGCCGGTATAACCCTGGCATCCGCAGTGACTTTTCTTTATCGTACGCGCCCTTTGAAAAACGCTTGGAAGATCAAAATGTTGGAAGCATCCCTCAGCCAATTGGAACAGCTCGTCAGCGACCTGGTGCAACAGAACCAGACCCTCACGCAAACCAACCAGACCCTGTCCACGGAACTGGCCCAGGCCAAGGATGAAAACGAAAGCCTGCAACTGAGCCTGATGGAACAGGAAGAGAAGCACGGCGCCACCGCAGCGCGCATCCAGGCTCTGGTTGATCGCGTCAACGCAGGCCCTGTCAGCGCATGAACCACGGCACCGCAGGGGTAAAAGTCATCTCCATTCTCGGGGAGGACTATTCGATCAAGGCACCGGCCGGGGAAGAACAGACCCTGCTGGACGCCGCACTGATGCTCAAGGCCGCACTGGCCGACACCAAACGCAAATACCCGACGCTGATCGGTGACCGCTTGCTGGTGCTGGCAGCGATGAACCTGTGCTCGCAGCAGATCGAAATGAAGAAGCAGCATCAGGCAGAACTCGACCGTTACCAAGAGCAAGTCAGCGCCACGGTCGACACCATCGCCAAGACCATCAATCAGGGCTGATGGGGTTGCGCACAACCAAAGAATAAATTGTCGATACAGGTTGTATACAATCGGCACGGCTGTTGCATTGTTTCGGCCACTTATTCTTTGGGGGTGCTCCATGCAGTTGTGGCGACGCAGTATTCAATGGCAGCTGATTCTCAGCATGGGCACCGCCCTGCTGGTCAGCATCCTTATCGTGGTTGGCATTTATACCCTGGTGGTCAACCGCCTCGCCCAGAGCTATCTGGTCGAACAAGCGCTGCCGTCGAGCATCGAAGCGACGCGCAACGACATCGAACGCATCCTCGTCCAGCCGCTGACCGCCGCCAAAGACATCGCCAGCAATTCCATGGTGCGCGACTGGTTGGCGTCGGGTGAAGACAGCAGCAAAACAGCGGCCTTCGCGCAGTATCTGGAGGGCATCCGCGCCGAACATAAAGCCTTCACAGCACTGATCATCGGCACCGATTCCAATCACTACATCACCGAAAAAGGCCTCGACCGCACCCTCAGTCGGGCCAAACCGGCCGATGCCTGGTTTTATTCCTTCCTCGACAGCCATCAGCCGCGCACCCTGAACATCGACAACGATGGCGCCACCGGAGAATTGGCACTGTTCATCGACTTGAAGGTCGAGCAGGCCGGCAAAGTGGTCGGCGTCGCGGGACTCGGCCTAAGCATGAAAGAGCTGTCGGAGTTGATCCACAACTTCAGCTTTGGCGAGCGCGGTAAGGTCTATCTCGTGCGTTCCGACGGTTTGATCCAGGTTCACCCCGAGGCGCAGTTCAGTGGCAAGCGCACCCTCACGGAGCAGATCGGTGCGTCGGCGGCGCAAGCGGTCATGGGTCAAAAAGTTGCCACCAGCAGTTCCTTCCAGCGCGATGGCGAAGACTTCCTCGCCTTCAGCCTGCCGCTGCGCGATCTGGGCTGGACGCTGGTGGCCGAAGTGCCGCAATCGCAGATCTACGCCGAAGCCCGCAAGGCGATGTGGATGAGCGGCGGCATCGGTCTGGCGGTGGCACTGGTGTGCCTGGCGTTGGTGGTGTGGCTGGCCCAAGGGCTGGTGCGACCGATTCGTCAGGTAACAGCCGCGCTGGTAGCGATCGGTAGCGGCGGTGGAGATTTGACCCATCGGTTAGATTCCAGTCGCGCCGATGAGCTGGGCGATCTCGCGCGCGGCTTCAACCGTTTTCTCGACAGCCAGCGCGGGCTGATTGGCGAAGTGCTGACCACCAGCGAGCGCTTGCGCACGGCAGTCGGCCAAGTGGCGAAAGTGGTGGAAAACACCGCTGAACGCTCCGGGCGCCAGCAGGAAATGACCGACATGGTCGCCACGGCGGTGCATGAAATGGGTCTGACCGTGCAGGAAATCGCCCAGAACGCCGGCAACGCCGCGCTTGCTTCACAAACTGCTCGCGATGAAGCGCTGCAGGCGCGGGAGGTGGTCGGTGGCTCGATCCGTCATATCGAAAGCATGTCCGACGAGATTGGTGTGGCGGCAGGTGCGGTGGGTGAGCTGGCGCATCAGGTGGCGTCGATCGACTCGGTGCTGGCGGTGATTCGCGGGGTGTCCGAGCAGACCAACTTGCTGGCGCTCAACGCGGCGATTGAAGCGGCGCGCGCCGGAGATATGGGGCGCGGGTTTGCGGTAGTGGCGGATGAAGTGCGCACCTTGGCGCGCAGAACCCAGGCCTCCACCGACGAGATTCAGCAAATGATCGGCAGCCTCAAGCAAGGCGCCGAGAATGCCGTGTCATCGATGCGCACCGGGCAGGCTGCGACCGGCACCGGGGTTGAGTCGAGCCAGCGTACCGGCGCGTCGTTGACTGCGATTACCGGGCAGGTCGAGCGCATCAGCGACATGAACCATCAGGTGGCGACCGCGACGGAAGAACAATCGGCGGTGACCGAGGAGATCAATCGCAACGTGCAGGGGATTTCCGATCTGGCCCGGGCGACGGCGGGCGAGGTGCGGGCGTGTCGCGAGGATTGTCAGATGTTGCAGCGGTTGGCGGATGATCTGGCAAGGCAGATGGGTGGGTTCAAGCTGTCCTGAGAGATGTGTTGTTTGAACTGACGCTATCGCGAGCAGGCTCACTCCTACAGAGGAACGCATTCCAACTGTAGGAGTGAGCCTGCTCGCGATTGGATTTCAGCCGCGGCACACAACTCGGATCAGAACCACCCATCCTGCATCGCCAGGCACGTATCATCCCGCGCCTCCAGCAACGCCAGCTCCTGGTGACAGCCCGGCACTTCCCACGTCAGGAAATACCGCGCCGCCTGTAGCTTGCCCATATAGAAGTCAGCATCCGCCGCATTGCCTTTGGCCAAACCTTCCTCAGCCCGAATCGCCTGCTCCAGCCAGCGCCAGCCAATCACCGTGTGCCCGAACACCCTCAGGTACAGCGCCGAATTCGCCAGGCTGCTGTTGACCTTGCCCTGCGCCAGATCGGTGAGCAGGCCGATGGTCACCGCTTGCAGGCGCGCCACCAGTTTCTCCAATGGCTCACGCAGTGCGGTCAACGATTCATACGCAGTCGCGCGCTCGGCGGTGTTGGCGATCAGACGGATCAGTTGTTTGAGCCCCGCGCCGCCGTTCTGCGCCAGTTTGCGCCCGAGCAAGTCCAGTGACTGAATGCCGTGGGTGCCTTCGTGGATCGGGTTCAGGCGGTTGTCGCGGTAGTACTGTTCCACCGGGTATTCGCGGGTGTAACCGTGACCGCCGAGAATCTGGATCGCCAGTTCGTTGGCCTTCAGGCAGAACTCCGACGGCCAGGATTTGACGATCGGCGTCAGCAAATCCAGCAGCTCGTGGGCCTGTTTGCGCTCGGCTTCGGTTTCCAGCGTGGTGGTGTCATCGAACAGCCGCGCCGCGTACAGGCCGAGGTCAAACGCCCCTTCGACGTAGGACTTTTGCGTCAACAGCATGCGTCTGACGTCCGCGTGCTGAATGATCGCTACCGGCGCGGTGCTCGGATCCTTGCTGTCCGGCACTCGGCCTTGCGGGCGTTCGCGGGCGTATTCCAGCGAGTACAGGTAACCGGCGTAGCCGAGCATCACCGCGCCCATGCCGACGCCAATCCGCGCCTCGTTCATCATCTGGAACATGTAGCTCAAACCATGGTGCGGATTGCCCACCAGATAGCCGACGCACTCGCCGTTATCGCCGAAGTTCAGCGCGGTGGAAGTGGTGCCGCGCCAGCCCATCTTGTGGAACAGCCCGGCCAGCAGCACATCATTGCGCTGGCCGAGGCTGCCGTCATCGTTGACCAGAAACTTCGGCACAATGAACAGCGAAATACCTTTCACGCCTGGCGGCGCGTCGGGCAGTTTGGCCAGCACCATGTGCACGATGTTTTCCGACAGCGGATGATCGCCGCCGGAAATGAAGATCTTGTTGCCCTTGAGTCGATAAGTGCCGTCGGACGCCGGCTCGGCGCGGGTACGAATATCCGACAGCGACGAACCGGCGTGCGGTTCGGTCAGGGCCATGGTGCCGAAGAAACGGCCGTCGATCATCGGTTGCAGGAATCGCTGTTTCTGCTCGTCGGTGCCAAAGCTTTCGATCAGATTGGCCGCGCCCATGGTCAGGAACGGGTAGGAAGTGGTCGCCGCGTTCGCCGCTTGAAAGTGCGCGAAGCACGCTTGCGACAGCAGCGTCGGCAGTTGCATGCCGCCGGCTTCGAAGCTGCGCGCGGCATTGAGGAAACCCGCTTCAAGGAACGCGTCCACCGCCGGTTTCACTTCGGGAATCAGCATCGCCTGGCCGTTCTCGTAGCGCGGCTCGTTCTCGTCGCCCTTGCGGTTGTGCGGCGCGAAGTATTTCTCGGCGATGCTGCGCGCGGTGCCGATGGCCGCATCGAAGGTCTCGCGGTTGTGCTCGGCAAAGCGCTCACGCCGGGTCAGGCCCTCGGCATCGAGGACTTCGTACAGCTCGAAAGCCAGATTACGGGAACTGAGCAGCGTCTCGGACATGGCGGCCTACCTGAAAATGGGGGTTGGGCCGAGTCTAGGCTTGCTGATAAAGACTGAATACGATGATTGATAACGGTGATGTCAGGGCCGAGCACCGACTTAACAAACACCCCAAAACAACTGTGGGAGCGGGCTTGCTCGCGAATGCGGTGGATCAGTCACTGGAGATGTCGACTGACACAACGCCTTCGCGAGCAAGCCCGCTCCCACATTGGGATTTGATTGTCAGGCAACCATCGCGGTTGCCTGACTTCTCGGGTTTAACCGATAGTCATCAGGCTGGCATTACCCCCCGCCGCCGCGGTGTTGACGCTCAATGCACGCTCGATCACCAGACGCTCCAGCGCAATGTTGGTCTCGCCCTGGGACAGGCCCTGAACGCCAACGATCGCACCGGCACGCTTGGCAATCTGCTGGCAGACGCCACGCAACTGGTCGGAATGGCCGTGATGCAGAACCGCATCAAACACCACTTCATCCTTGTGCCAGTCGGCAACCCGTTTGATCCGCGCCTGAACTTCCTTCGGCAGGCGTGCGAACAAGGCCTTGCTGATGTCGGACTCCGGCCATACCGCCGAACCGCCGACAGCCAATACCGCCGCCAGTTGAGTCAGCAGATCGCCTTCGACGTCGGCCAGGCACAGCACGTGTTCACGCGGCAGGATCGCGTAGCTGTTCTTCTCGCCGGTCGGGCCGGCCAGCACGCGGGTGATGCCGCTTTGCGATTGCGCGGCGTACTGCACGCACAGGGTGCTCAGTTCGGCGTACTGGTTGCTCTCGGCCCAGGCCTTGAAGGCGTTCAGCGGTTTGCTCATGGCATCACGCAGACGCACGTCCGGGGCGACGACTGCATCACCGCGAGCGAAGGATTGCTCGATCGCGTCAGTAGGACGGGTCGACAGCAGACGGTACAGGTACAGCGGACCACCGGCTTTCGGGCCAGTACCCGACAGGCCTTCGCCGCCGAACGGCTGCACGCCGACCACGGCACCGACGATGTTGCGGTTGACGTAGACGTTACCGGCGTTGACGTTGTCGATCACCTTGGCGATGGTCTCGTCGATGCGGGTGTGTACGCCGAGGGTCAGGCCATAACCGGAGGCATTGATCTGGCCGATCAACTGGTCGATGTCCTTGCGCTTGTAGCGCACCACGTGCAGCACCGGGCCGAAGATCTCGCGTTGCAGCTCGTCGAAGCTTTCCAGCTCGATCAGGGTCGGCATGACGAAGGTGCCGCGTTTGACTTCTTCGCTGTCGGCGATAGCCACTTGGTACACGCTGCGACCTTTATCGCGCATGCCCTGGATGTGCTTGTCGATGCCGGCCTTGGCTTCGGCGTCGATCACCGGGCCAATGTCCACGGACAGACGCTCAGGGTTGCCGAGGCGGCTTTCAGCCATCGCGCCTTTGAGCATTTCGATGACACGGTCGGCGGAATCTTCCTGCAGGCACAGCACGCGCAGGGCCGAGCAACGCTGGCCGGCACTGTCGAAGGCCGAGGACACCACGTCGATCACCACTTGTTCGGTCAGCGCCGAAGAGTCGACGATCATCGCGTTCTGCCCGCCGGTTTCGGCGATCAGCGGAATCGGACGGCCCTGGCTGTCGAGACGGCCAGCGATGTTGCGTTGCAGCAGGCGCGCGACTTCGGTGGAACCGGTGAACATCACGCCTTTGACGCGCTCATCACCGACCAGACCGGCACCGACGGTTTCACCGCGACCCGGCAGCAGTTGCAGCACGCCTTCGGGAATCCCGGCTTCCAGCAGCAAACGTACGGCTTGCGCGGCAACCAGCGGCGTCTGTTCCGCAGGTTTGGCCAGTACCGGGTTACCGGCGGCCAGTGCGGCAGCGACCTGACCACTGAAGATGGCCAGCGGGAAGTTCCACGGGCTGATGCACACCACCGGGCCCAGTGGGCGGTGGGCGTCGTTGCTGAAATCGTTGCGCGCCTGCACCGCGTAGTAACGCAGGAAGTCGACCGCTTCACGCACCTCAGCAATGGCGTTGGCGAAGGTCTTGCCGGCTTCACGGGCCAGCAGGCCCATCAGTGGCTGGATCTCGCCTTCCATCAGGTCGGCGGCACGCTCCAGAATCGCCGCGCGCTCGGCCGGCGGGGTGGCCTGCCAGATCGGTGCAGCATTCAGCGCGCACTGGATCGCGTTGTCGACGTCTTCGACGGTGGCTTCCTGCACGTGACCGACCACATCGCGGTGATCCGCCGGGTTCAGCACCGGTGCCGGGGCTTCGTTGCTGGAAGCGCAACCGAGCATCGGCACGGCTTTCCAGTTGTTGTGCGCAGTGGCGAGCAGGGCGCAGGACAGCGAGGCCAGACGATGTTCGTTGGCCATGTCGATGCCGGCGGAGTTGGCGCGATCGGCGCCGTAGAGGTCTCGCGGCAGCGGAATGCGTGGGTGCGGCAGGCCGAAACCACCTTCCACGGTCGCCATCTGCTCGATCTGGGCCACCGGATCGGCCACCAGTTCCTGAATCGAAATCGACTGGTCGGCGATGCGGTTGACGAACGAAGTGTTGGCGCCGTTTTCCAGCAGACGACGCACGAGGTATGCCAGCAGGGTTTCGTGGGTACCGACCGGTGCGTACACGCGGCACGGACGGTTCAGCTTGCCTTCGGAAACTTTGCCGACAACCTGCTCGTAGAGCGGTTCGCCCATGCCGTGCAGGCACTGGAATTCGTACTGGCCCGGGTAATAGTTCTGACCGGCAATGTGGTAAATCGCCGACAGGGTGTGGGCGTTGTGCGTGGCGAACTGCGGGTAGATGACTTCCGGCACCGACAGCAGTTTGCGCGCGCAGGCAATATAGGAAACGTCGGTGTACACCTTGCGGGTGTAGACCGGATAGCCTTCCAGGCCTTCGACCTGGGCGCGCTTGATTTCGCTGTCCCAGTACGCGCCTTTCACCAGGCGGATCATCAGGCGATGACGGCTGCGGCGGGCCAGATCGATCACGTAGTCGATCACGTACGGGCAACGCTTCTGATAAGCCTGGATAACGAAACCGATGCCGTTCCAGCCGGTCAGTTGCGGTTCGAAGCACAGGCGCTCGAGCAGATCCAGCGACAGCTCCAGGCGGTCGGCTTCTTCGGCGTCGATGTTCAGGCCGATGTCGTATTGTTTGGCCAACAGGGTCAGCGACAGCAGGCGCGGGTACAGCTCGTCCATCACACGCTCGTACTGCGCACGGCTATAACGCGGGTGCAGCGCCGAGAGCTTGATGGAAATGCCCGGGCCTTCATAAATCCCACGGCCGTGGGAGGCTTTGCCGATCGAGTGAATGGCTTGTTCGTACGACGCCAGGTACTTCTGCGCATCGTGTTCGGTGAGGGCCGCTTCACCGAGCATGTCGTAGGAATAGCGGAAGCCCTTGGCTTCGAACTTGCTCGCGTTGGCCAGCGCTTCGGCGATGGTTTCGCCGGTGACGAACTGCTCGCCCATCAGACGCATGGCCATGTCGACGCCCTTGCGGATCATCGGCTCGCCGCTCTTGCCGATGATTCGGCTCAGCGACGAGGTCAGACCAGCTTCATTGTGGGTCGACACCAGTTTGCCGGTCAGCAGCAGACCCCAGGTGGCGGCGTTGACGAACAGCGACGGGCTGTTGCCCAGGTGCGGCTGCCAGTTGCCGGTGCTGATCTTGTCGCGGATCAGCGCATCGCGAGTGCCTTTGTCCGGGATACGCAGCAGTGCTTCGGCCAGGCACATCAGGGCCACGCCTTCCTGAGACGACAGGGAAAATTCCTGCAGCAGACCCTGAACAATGCCTGCACGACCGCCGGCACTTTTCTGGTTACGCAGTTTTTCCGCGATGGTCGCAGCGAGTTTGTTGGTGGCTTCGGCCATCGGTGCCGGCAGGCGTGCCTGCTCGATCAGCATCGGCACCACTTCCGGCTCAGGGCGGCGGTAAGCAGCAGTGATCGAAGCGCGCAGTACCGATTGCGGCAGGATGCTTTCAGCGAATTCGAGGAAGCACTGGTGGGCGTGATCGGTATGGACTTCGCCAGCGTCATCGCTGTCTTTGGCGGTCAAACCGTTCAGTTCGGTCAGGGTTGCACCACCCTCGAGTTTTTCCAGGTAATTGAAAATTGCCTGCTTGATCAGCCAGTGCGGTGTGCGATCAATCGAGGTCGCGGCAGCCTTCAGGCGCTCGCGGGTCGGGTCATCGAGTTTGACCCCAAGGGTGGTGGTAGCCATATTTTTATCCTCATGGTTGCCACAGTTGCGTGGCATCAGCTGGCGGCAAGATTAGCCGTGCGCCGGAAGAGGTGCAACCGGGTGCAACCCTTTTTTTGTCAGAAAAATAAACGCTTCGTCAGGAATTATTTTCTGGTACTGAAGTGCCGCTCCTGCTTGGTGCTTTTACTTCTAGCGGAGCGCCGTGACTGCGCTAAAAAGGAGCAAAAACGGCATATTTATTGGTATATCCGACTAGGTGCAACTTAATCGCCAGAAACTGGTTGCACCTTTTTTACTTTGTTGCATAGCATTCGCGCCCAAGGTGCAACCGGGAATACCCGGTGCATCGGCTGGTGGCTTTCCTGGGGAAACATCAGTCCTAAATGCGCGGGATCCCGTTTCGTCTGCCAAACGTCGTCGTTTGTGGACGATCAATCACCGCTGCAACATAAAAACAAAGCCAGGGCGTAACTTAATGAGCGTAAGCAATCCAACACTGATCACGTTCGTGATCTACATCGCAGCAATGGTGCTGATCGGCTTCATGGCCTATCGCTCCACCAATAACCTCTCTGACTACATTCTTGGCGGCCGCAGCCTGGGCAGCGTCGTGACGGCTCTGTCTGCCGGTGCTTCCGACATGAGCGGCTGGTTGTTGATGGGCCTGCCGGGCGCCATCTACATGTCCGGTCTGTCCGAAAGCTGGATCGCCATCGGCCTGATCGTCGGCGCCTACCTGAACTGGCTGTTCGTCGCGGGCCGTCTGCGCGTGCAGACCGAGCACAACGGCGATGCCCTGACTCTGCCGGACTACTTCTCCAGCCGTTTCGAAGACAAAAGCGGCCTGCTGCGTATCATCTCGGCGGTGGTGATTCTGGTGTTCTTCACCATTTACTGCGCTTCCGGCATCGTGGCTGGCGCCCGTCTGTTCGAAAGCACCTTCGGCATGTCCTACGAGACGGCGCTGTGGGCCGGTGCTGCGGCGACGATTGCCTACACCTTCGTCGGCGGTTTCCTCGCGGTGAGCTGGACTGACACCGTACAAGCCACGCTGATGATCTTCGCGCTGCTGCTGACGCCGATCATCGTGCTGCTGGCCACCGGTGGTGTCGATACTACGTTCCTCGCCATCGAAGCTCAGGACCCGAGCAACTTCGACATGCTCAAGGGCACCACCTTCATCGGCATCATCTCGCTGATGGGCTGGGGTCTGGGTTACTTCGGTCAGCCGCACATCCTCGCGCGTTTCATGGCCGCTGACTCGGTGAAGTCGATTGCCAACGCCCGTCGCATCTCCATGACCTGGATGATCCTGTGCCTGGGCGGCACCGTCGCCGTGGGTTTCTTCGGTATCGCCTACTTCTCGGCGCACCCGGAAGTGGCCGGCCCAGTCACCGAGAACCACGAGCGGGTGTTCATCGAACTGGCGAAAATCCTCTTCAATCCTTGGGTGGCCGGTGTCCTGCTGTCGGCGATTCTCGCCGCTGTGATGAGCACCCTGAGCTGCCAGCTGCTGGTTTGCTCGAGCGCTCTGACCGAAGACTTCTACAAAACCTTCCTGCGCAAATCCGCCTCCCAGGTTGAGCTGGTGTGGGTCGGTCGCGCGATGGTGTTGCTGGTAGCGCTGATCGCTATCGCCATGGCCGCCAACCCGGAAAACCGCGTACTGGGCCTGGTGTCCTACGCCTGGGCCGGTTTCGGTGCCGCGTTCGGTCCGGTGGTGCTGATCTCGGTGATCTGGAAGGACATGACCCGCAACGGCGCACTGGCCGGCATCCTGGTCGGCGCGATCACCGTAGTGGTCTGGAAGCATTTCGAACTGCTGGGTCTGTACGAAATCATCCCGGGCTTCATCTTCGCCAGCCTGGCGATCTACATCGTCAGCAAAATGGGTGAGCCAACCAAAGGCATGGTGCAGCGCTTTGAAGCGGCGGAAAAAGATTTCCACCTGAACAAGTGATGCATTGAGCTTCGGCTCACCAGAAAACGGCCCGCTTCCTACAGGAGGCGGGCCGTTTTTTTATGCCTTTGATTTCTCAAGAACTTGGAGAACCCTGTGGGAGCTGGCTTGCCAGCGATGGCGGTGTGTCAGTGAGCGCATAAGTTGGATGTGCCGGCCTCATCGCTGGCAAGCCAGCTCCCACAGGTCCAGTGGTGGTTTTGGGGGATATGTCTGTAGTCGATTGCGCCAATATCCGAAGGCTTTTTCGACAGGAGAAGTAGGGCAAATCTGATTTTCCCGTCACCCACCCAACACCTCTTGCCCCTCATGCAGAATCGCCCGCCCTCAATCTGCAGAGAGACATCGGATGTTCGCGCCTGCCAATCAACCGCGTTTCACGTTGACCCTCGAAGGCGCCCAAGTTGATCTCAAAGTCCTTGAGTTCACGGGCAAGGAAGCCATCAGCCAACCCTTTCGTTTCGAGCTGGAACTGGTCAGTGAGCGTCCGGATCTGGACCTCGAAAGCCTGCTGCACCGTCAGGCGTTTCTGAGCTTCGATGAGGAAGGTTCCGGTGTCCATGGTCAGATTTATCAGGTCGGGCAGGGCGATTCCGGGAAACGTCTGACGCGCTACCACCTGAGCCTGGTGTCGCGTCTGACCTACCTCGGTCACCGCATCAACCAGCGGATTTTTCAGCATCAGACGGTTCCACAGATCGTCGCGCAGATCCTCAAGGATCACGCAATCCTGCGCGATGCCTTCGAGTTCCGCCTCGGCAGCGATTACCCGGTGCGGGAATATTGCGTGCAATACGCCGAGAGCGATCTGGCGTTCATCCAGCGCCTGTGTGCCGAGGTCGGCATTCATTACCACTTTCAGCACAGTCCCGAAGGCCATCTGTTGGTGTTCGGCGACGATCAAACGGTGTTTCCGCGCCTGGCCGAGCCGACGCTGTATCTGCCGGGCAGCGGCATGGCGTCGACGGCGCCGGCCATCAAGCGCTTCAATGTCCGAGTGGAAACCCGTACCAGCGTGGTGACCCGGCGCGACTACAACTTCGAAAAGCCGCGACTGCAACTGCAAAGCCGCAGCGACTGTGAGCAGCGCCCGGTGCTGGAGGACTATCACTTTCCCGGCCAATTCAACGATCGAGAAACCGGCAGGCAACTGGCGCAACGTACGCTGGAAAGGCATGTCGCCGACTACCGTCAGGCTGAGGGCATCAGCGACGTATCCGCACTGGTTTGCGGACATTTCCTGCAACTGAGCGAGCATCCGCGCCAGGACTGGAATGACCTTTGGCTGCTCACCGTCATCGAGCATCATGGCCGACAGCCGCAAGTGCTGGAGGAATCGGTGACCAGCGATGGGGAAACATTCCAGGGTTACCGTAATACCTTTCTTGCCACGCCGTGGGAGGTGTTCTTTCGCCCGGCGTTGGGGCCGGAAAAACCGCGCATGCCCGGTTATCAGCCTGCCGTGGTCACCGGGCCGCAAGACACGGAAATCCATTGCGACGAGTACGGCCGGGTCAAGGTGCAACTGGCCTGGGATCGTGACGGCGAGCTCAACGAGCATTCCAGTTGCTGGCTGCGCGTTGCCACGGGCTGGGCGCATGATCATTACGGCAGCGTGCTGATCCCGCGGGTCGGCATGGAAGTGCTGGTCGGTTTCATCGATGCCGATGCCGACAAACCGTTGGTGATGGGTTGCCTGCCAAACGCCGCAACTCCGCTGCCGCTGGACCTGCCCACCGACCAGACCCGCAGCATCTTCCGCAGCCAGAGCAGCCCCGGTGGTGGCGGTTACAACGAGCTGCGCATCGAGGACAAAAAGGGCGCCGAAGAAATCTACCTGCGCGCCCAGCGCAACTGGACGCAGCATGTCCTGCACGACCAGCAGGTGCAGGTCGACAACCAGCGCAGCATTGTCGTCACTGGCCTTGCCAGCCATGAACTCAAGGCCGACGAGCAGCGCATCACCCACGGCCAGCGCCAGACCGAAGTGAAACAGGACGATCACCTAACGGTTATTGGTGATCGGCATATTCGGGTGAGTAGTCAGGCAACCAGTGCGAGCGCACAAATTCACGTCAGTGCCGGGCAACAAGTGGTGATCGACGGTGGCGCGAGCGCGACGATTCAGGCCGGCGGGCAATGGATCAACATCGGTCCCGGCGGGATTTTCAGTAGCGTGCCGATTGTCGTGGGTGGGGCGCCAATGGCGGCGATGAGTGCAGCGCCGGGAGTGCCGGGATTGCCGGCAAAACTCGCAGCAGCACCAGCGGCCATGCTCACTGCTGCGCAAATCATGAGCTTTAAAGGTGATGCACCATTCTGCGAAGAATGCGAGCGCTGCAAGGACGGTGTCTGTGCTGCCTGAGTGCCTCACACCTGCAGAGTGGTTGGCGCGTGAGCCGCTGAAACCTTCGGAGCAACTGTTCGCGATTTTCAGTAACGCTAGCGACGCCAGGCCTCCACTGGTTGCACCGAGCCCGATCTGGGCAGAGACGATCTACGCCGAGTGGGATGCGGTGATGCCCTTCGTGGGAATTGTCGCTGCGGACAGTGAGTTTCTCGATTGGGTGGCCTCTACCGAGTCTCGCGACTGGGGGTGGTTGGCGGTGTCTTCCGCGAGCCTTGAGGTGGTAGTTGAGCATTTTCGCAGCCTGACTCAAGTGCTGATGCCGGACGGCGCAGCGGTGTTTTTTCGCTTCTGGGATGGGCGGTTTTTGTTGCCGATCCTGCAGTCCGATGAAGTGCAATCTGCGCAGTTGATGCCGGTGATCTCGCGCGGCTTGATCAATGGACAGGCCGTGGATATCGGGGGCAGGGCGCAGGTTTCAGGGCGGGTGTTTCCCTGGTGGAAAGTGCCTGAGTCAGTGCTGGCTTCAGCAGGGAATTCAGTCCGGATCGGGAATGCGCTGCAGTGGCTGAGCGAGGAGCATCCGGCGCTGTACGAGGCGTTTCCGCAGGCTGTGTTGCGCTGCAAGGTTCAGCAGTTTTTTCAGGTTTCGGCGTCGGAAGAATCGTCGCAATCGGCGTTATTGGCATATTTGCAGGACGAAACGGAGTGAAATTTCCGGGCGAAGGCTTCGGAAATTTCCCGCGAGTTGCGGCGGATTTCATGAACTGGTGGGCGGTGGGTTGCGGGGATAGTCTTTTCGTTGTCACCGCGAGAGTGGTGACAGGGTGTAGGAACCCGTTACCTATGGTGCATCAGCGCTGTTGATTTAATTGCGACATGTAACTTGTGCCAGCAATATCTTTAGCGGCGGCTGTGTGCGGGGCACGCTTTGGCGTGGCCGAATTCCATGGGTCGGTTCCTACTCCCGTGCACAGCTGCCACCCGATCCCGTAGGAAGGAGCGAGGCAGTTCATTTTCACATCCATGGTAGAAAATATGACGATGCTTAAACCCGACCCACCCTACGAAAAAATCATCCCCCATCCCGACAACCGCTTCATGGCCCTGACCGGCAACTGCAGCGACATGCCCACTCTGTTCATCGACACCCAAGTCCCCCTCGACATCCTCATGGACGCCGCCAACCACCGCATCCGCGCCGTGATTCAAGTGCTGGAAAACATGTGCATGCGCGGCTCGGTCGAATGCGACTCGATCATCCTCAGCGACTTCGCCATGCTCTGCGCCATTCCGCTGCGTGACGGCTGCGATGTGCTGGATGTCATCGGCAAACGCCTCGGCAACCTATCCCTGTAAGTTTGAGAGCGTTTTTGTGGCGAGGGAGCTTGCTCCCGCTCGGCTGCATAGCGGCCGCAACCAGGTTGTCGCGGCGTCAGACGGAATGAGGGATTGAGGTCTTGGGGCCGCTGCGCAGCCCATCGGGGATGAATCCCCTCGCCACAAAGGCAAGGGCAAAAGATCGCAGCCTTCGGCAGCTCCTACAGGGGGGAACGCCAATCCCGTGTAGGAGCTGCCGAAGGCTGCGATCTTTGCTGTTGAGGCCCGCTCGGCCGCCAACCCCTGACTTGCCGCCCGGTAAAAGGTAAACTTCACGGCCCTCGCAGGAGCAGCCATGAATTATCGTCACGCCTTCCATGCCGGCAATCACGCCGATGTGTTCAAACACCTGACCTTGACCCGCCTCATCGCCCTGATGTCGCGCAAGGAGCAGCCGTTTGCCTATCTCGATACGCACGCCGGTATCGGTTTGTATGACTTGCAGGGTGATCAGGCCAACCGTACCGGCGAGTACCTGGAAGGCATTGCGCGTTTGTGGGATCAGCCGGATCTTCCGGCGCTGACCGCCGACTACATGAAGGTGCTGCACGAGATGAACCCGGATGGCCAGTTGCGCTATTACCCGGGTTCGCCGGAGTTGGCGCGGCGTCTGACCCGGCCGCAGGACCGGGTGATGCTCAACGAGAAACACCCGGAAGACGGCGTGCAGCTCAAAGAGAACATGGCCGGTGACCGTCGGGTGAAAGTGCATCTGGGCGAGGGCTGGCATGTGGCGCGGGCGATGCTGCCGGTGCAGGAGAAGCGTGCGGTGATGTTGATCGATCCGCCGTTCGAGCAGCTCGACGAGATGCAAAAGTGTGCGGCGTCGCTGAAAGAAGCGATTGGCCGGATGCGCCAAACCGTGGCGGCGATCTGGTACCCGGTAAAGGATCAGCGTGCGCTGCGACGTTTCTATCAGGATCTGGCTGGTACCGGTGCGCCGAAGTTGCTGCGCGTGGAACTGCTGGTGCATCCACTGGATACGCCGAACAGCCTCAACGGCTCGGGGATGGCGATTGCCAATCCGCCGTGGGGGCTGGAGGAAGAATTGCGTGAGCTGCTGCCGTGGTTGTCGAAGAAGCTTGGGCAGACTCAGGGCGGGTGGCAGATGGATTGGTTGATTGCTGAGAGCTGATCAACTGTTTTAGCGGTGTCTGAACGGACGCCTTCGCGGGCAAGCCCGCTCCCACAAAGTACTGCGCCATTTTGAAGTCGGCGCTAAACCTGTGGGAGCGGGCTTGCCCGCGATGCTTTGAGGTTTAGTTACCCGCCAGGCTCGGTGGCATGCACACGCCGGTGCCGCCAATCCCGCAATAGCCCTCAGGGTTCTTCGCCAGATATTGCTGGTGATACGCCTCGGCGAAGTACACGGTAGGCGCCTGCTCGATCTCGGTGCTGATTTCGCCCAGACCCGCCTTCGACAGTTCAGCCTGATACACCGCTTTGCTCTTCAGCGCCGCGTCCAGTTGCTCTGGTGAGGTGGCGTAGATCACCGAACGGTACTGGGTGCCGATGTCGTTGCCCTGACGCATGCCTTGCGTCGGGTTGTGCAGCTCCCAGAACATCGCCAGCAGCTCTTCGTAGCTGACTTTGTCCTTGTCATACACCACCAGCACTACTTCGGCGTGGCCGGTCAGGCCCGAGCAGACTTCTTCGTAGGTCGGGTTCGGCGTGTAGCCGCCGGCGTAGCCGACCACGGTGCTGACCACGCCTTCGCGCTGCCAGAAGCGGCGCTCCGCCCCCCAGAAGCAACCCAGACCGAAGATCGCAAAGTCGACGTCCTGGAAAAACGGGCCGAGCAGCGGAGTTTCTTCGAAGACGAAATGCTTTTCAGGCAGGGTCATCGCGGTTTCGCGGCCGGGCAGAGCTTGATCTTTGGTCGGTAGCACGTTTTTGTTCACCAGAATTTCCGAGCGCAGAACCATGATCGTTCCTCTCAGTCAGGATGGGATGTAAAAAGTCAGACCGCCAGTGTGCCGAATGATGCCGGATTTCGCACTATTCAAATGTGGGAGCGGGCCGCGCGGGTAGCGCTTGAGCGCCTGAATCAGCTCAGCGCCGGGGATCGGCCGGTCGAACAGGTAGCCCTGGCCGACGTCGCAGCGGTGGCGACGCAAAAACGCCAGTTGCTCGGCGGTCTCGATGCCTTCGGCCACGACTTTGAGTTTCAGGTTGTGGGCCATGGCGATCACCGCGGAGGTGATTTCCATGTCGTCCTGGTTGTCGGGGATTTCGTGGATGAAGCTGCGATCGATCTTGATGATGTCGATCGGGAATTTCTTCAGGTAGCTGAGCGACGAGTAACCGGTGCCGAAGTCGTCCATGGCCAGGGTCAGGCCCAGACGCTTGAGTTGATCGAGCTGCAAGTGAGTGTCTTCAGTGGCTTCCAGCAGCAGACCTTCGGTCAGCTCCAGTTCGAGCAGATTGGCCGGCAGCGCTTCTTCCTTGAGGATGTTGGCGATGGACGCGACCAGATCCGGGTCGGAGAACTGCTTCGGCGAAAGGTTGATCGCCACCTGCAGACTGCCCAGGCCAGCGGCGGTCAGGGCCTTGCTCATGCGGCAGGCCTGACGCGCGATCCACTTGCCGATCGGAATGATCAGACCGGTTTCTTCGGCGACGCTGATGAACTGGTCGGGGCGGATCATCCCGCGCTCCGGGTGGTTCCAGCGCAGCAGCGCTTCCATGCCCAGCAGGCGACCGCTGCGCAGGCACAGCTTGGGCTGGTAGAACACGTCCAGCTCGTTCTGGGTCAGGGCGCGGCGCAGGTTGTTCTCGACGAACAGCTTGTAACTGGCCTCGGCGTTGAGTGCTTCGGTGAACACCTGGACCTGGTGTTTGCCGTTGGCCTTGGCCTTGTGCAGGGCCAGGCCGGCGTTGCGCATCAGGGTCTGTGGATCGCGGCCGTGCAACGGGGCGCAGGCCAGGCCCACGGAGCCGGTGACGCTGATCAACTGGTTGTCGACGAACATCGGTTTGTCGAGGGTCGCCAGTAATTGGTTGGCGATCTGTTGGCCGGTGGCGAGGTCGGTGTCGTCGAGCAGCACCGCAAATTCGTTACTGGCGAACCGCGCGAGGCTGCCGCTCGGGCTCAGGCTGTTGCGCAGGCGTCGGGCGAGGCTGATCAACAACTTGTCACCGGTCTGGTGACCGAGGCTGTCGTTGATCCGCTTGAAGTTGTCGATGTCCACCAGCAGCAGGCTGATCGGCGTATCGCTGTCGCGGGCGAAGCGTTCGTCCAGATTGCGGATAAACGCCGGGCGGTTGCCGAGGTTGGTCAGGTTGTCGGTGTAGGCCAGACGCTCGATGCGCTGTTGCGCCAGTTTGGTTTGGGTGATGTCTTCGTAGATGCCGATGTAGTGCGTCAGCTCACGGTTGTCGCCATACACCTTGGAGATCGACAACTGGCCCCAGTACGGTTCGAGGTTTTTGCGCCGGCTCTTGAATTCGCCCTGCCAGCTGTTGCTCTTGGCCAGCGCCGAAGGTGCGTCGAACAGCAGCTCGCTGAGGTTTTCCAGCGCCGGCAGCTCCGACAGGCGCTGGCCATGGACTTCCTCGGTGGAGTACTGGGTGATCGCGGTGAAGCTCGGGTTGACGTACTCGACCACGCCGTCGCAATTGACCAGCAGAAAGGCGTTGGCACTTTGCTCGACCGCACGCTGGAACAGGTGCAGGGCGCTGGTGGCGGTGCGGCGGTTGTGGTTGTTGATGACCTGGGCGAACTGGTCGGCCAGCTCACCGGCAAAGGCGATTTCGTCGGACTGCCAGGCGCGGGTGACGCCGGTCTGCTCCAGACAGAGCACGCCGACCACCTGGCCGTCGACGCGGATGCTGGCGTCGAGCATGGCGTTGACGTCACGCGGGCGCAGGGCTTCGGCCATCTCACGGGTGCGCGGGTCGCGCATCGCATTATGCGCGTCGATGGCGCGGCTGCCGTGCAGCGCTTCCATGTAGTCGGGGAAACCGCTGATGTCGATCACCTCCGGCAGGATGTATTCCTGCGTCGCGCGGTGATACGCGGAAATCGGCACCAGCAGATTGCCTTCGAGGTTCCACAGGCTGGCGCAGTCGATTTCATAGATGTCGCAGGCGCAGCGGGTGATCAGTTCGGCGGCTTCCTGCAGCGAGTTGTGGCTGCTGTAGCGCTGGCGGGCGAGCAGCAGAATCAGATCCTGCTGGGCGCGCACGCGATCGAGGTGCTGCAGCTGTTCCTGCTGGGCACGTTGGTTGAGTTCGAGGGCGATCTGCAGGCGCGAGTTCTGGGTTTCGAGGTCAACGGACGGCAGCGTCGGCGCTTCGTCGAACACGTTATCGACTGCCAGCAGATAACCGCGCAGCAAGTGTCGATTGTGCTGTTTATAGGCTTCGCCGAGTTCGAGGATGCTAAGCACGCCCGCAGCGGTGTGCAGGGTGTAGCGCACCAGATAATGCGGGCTGTCGCGCAGTTGCTGCTGGATCGCGTCGTGCAACTGATAGCGCGCTTCAGGCTCCATCAGGCTGGCATACGGTGAACCGACCAGTGCACAGAGCTCAACGGCCGGCTGGCCGAACTGGCGTTCGCAGTTGGGATCGAGAAACAGCATCGCCCAACTGGCTTCATTCAAGCGCTCGAAACGCAGCATGCCGAGCCGCGAGGGCACAGGCAACTGCGTCACTACCTCGGCCGCCATACGGCTGGCGGCATCGGGTTGGCTCTTCATGAAGGAACTCGCTTGGAAATATGCTGAACGCGCCGGGCTCGCGCCCTCTTTACTGTTGCCTGCGGCAAGGTTGCATCATTGCGGCACCGACTGACAAGAGAGATGAAGGCCAAGTGCTATAAGAATGTGTCGGCCGCTCGGGGCATTTCTCCAGTGGGTGGTTGAAAAGAGCAAAAGATCGCAGCCTGCGGCAGCGCCTGCAGGGATATACGATGTCCTTCAGGAGCTGCCGAAGGCTGCGATCTTTTAGATTCAACGTAATTTCAGGCTGAGCGATTGCAGCTTCTTGCCATCTCGATCATGGTAATTGATCAAAATCTGATCAGCCTCGACCACTACATGGGCGAAGTTGTCTTCGCTGACCACAGTGCTGGTCAACTCATGTTGATAGTCACCCGCCGCAGTGCGTACCAGTGGCTGATCAAGGATGAACGTCGACGCCGTGGCATAGGGCAAAAGTTTGCTGTTACACAACGGCGAGGAGACGATGGTGTGGACTTCGAAGTCCGGGTCTTCGCTATGGGTCAGGCGCGAGGTCAGCGAGCCGTGCACGTCGCCCGAGACGAATACGACATTCCTGATCTGTCGGGTGCGGATGGTTTCCAGCACACGCAGGCGCTGCTCCGGGAAGGCTTTCCAGGCATCGTCGCCGTGCAGTTTGCGATCCGGATAGAACATCACGCTGGTGACCACGAATTTGACCCGTGCCTTGCTGTTGCTCAGCCAGGCGACCAAGGCCTGTTCCTGCTCGCTGTCCAGGATGCGTCGATCATCAGCAGCCAGGTTGCGCCGAGTCCGGCTATCAGTGACAAACCATTCAATATCGCCATCGCTGAACTGATACCAGTAATGCGCCAGTTTTGAATGATCAATCTCGCCATCAACTGTTAGTTCATGCGCCGGACTATGACTGGCTTGATACAACTCATACGCCGCCATTGCATTGCGATATAACTCATGATCGGACTTGCTGGCGTTCGCCGGCCAGTTGTCTTCAATTTCGTGATCGTCGAGGATCATGTAAGTCGAAGTGCCGGACATCAGCCGCTGAATATTCGGTTGCGAGAAGGCCGCGCGGTATTTATCGAGGATGTCCTTGTACTCGCGATCCGGGGCAATCAGGTTGAGGTCGTCGACATAGATCTGGTCTCCGGTCATCAGGGTGGCGCTGATCGGCGGCTCGGCGCCTTCGATCAACTGATTGATCGAGGCGAATATACGGTCGCCAATTTGGGGCATGGAAGCAATGCCGGCGGTCATGCGCAAGTAGCGACAGGAGCCGATGATATAAGCGCGTGGCTGCGCGGCGTCGCTGGCACGGGTGCGAAAGCGGTAGATCTCGCGCGGCCATTGCAAAGGCAATTCGGCGATGCTCTCGACGGTATGCACCGGGCTCATGGGGCTGAACCAGCCCACTTGGTATTCATACTCGCAATGGCTCTCCAGGTCATTCAATGAAAAGACCTGGCAAAAATCGCGCAAAGCACTTAAACGGGAAAAAAGGCTATTTGACCATTGATTGCTGTCGCGCTTTCGATAACGCAGGCCGGCAAATGTGGTGGCGTTGTTTTGCGAGTCGCCGCGCATGAAGATGCGTGCGTGATTAGTTGTTGTATGGCCAATAATCGGGCCGACAGTTGGTTTTAACATGTTCGAATCCGTTCGAATTGATACTTGAATAGCGGTCAGTGTGTAGCAAGTTATTCGTTTAACTTGTGCCGCCAAGGTTAGTTGTCGGCGGATAAAAAATATCGGCGCGAAGTGGACTGGACTCGTGGCTTAAGTAGACCGAAGTTGTAGGAATAAAAGCGTTGTAACTTTTCTTCGGGCAAAAAAAGCCCCGTCAAACTGACGGGGTTGAGGTACGAGCGTGTGGCGCCCGAAAACGTGGAACGCAATCGGCCCTCCGTTGCCGGAGGGCCGAACGCTTTACAGCAGGATGGTGCGGATGTCGCCCAACAGGCTGCCCAGACGCTGGGTGAAGCGTGCAGCAGCAGCGCCGTTGATCACACGGTGATCGTAGGACAGCGACAGTGGCAGCATCAGTTTCGGCTGGAAGGCTTTGCCGTCCCAGACTGGCTGGATGGTTGCCTTGGAAACACCGAGGATCGCCACTTCCGGCGCGTTGACGATCGGCGTGAAGCCGGTGCCGCCAATGTGGCCGAGGCTGGAAATGGTGAAGCAGGCGCCTTGCATCTCGTCCGAAGAGAGCTTCTTGGTGCGGGCTTTTTCAGCCAGCGAAGCAGCTTCTGCGGCCAGTTGCAGCAGGCTCTTCTGGTCGACGTTCTTGATGACCGGTACCAGCAGGCCATCCGGGGTGTCGACCGCGAAACCGATGTTGACGTACTTCTTGCGAATGATCGCCTTGCCGCTTGGCGCCAGCGAACTGTTGAAGTCCGGCAGCTCTTTGAGCAGGTGCGCACAGGTCTTGAGCAGCAGCGGCAGGATGGTCAGCTTGACGCCGGCCTTCTCGGCGACGGCTTTCTGCGCAACGCGGAACGCTTCCAGCTCGGTGATATCCGCCGAGTCGAATTGCGTCACGTGCGGCACGTTCAGCCAGCTGCGGTGCAGGTTGGCGGCGCCGACCTGCATCAGGCGGGTCATCGGTACTTCTTCGATTTCACCGAAGCGGCTGAAGTCCACGACCGGGATCGGCGGGATGCCCGCGCCACCGGTTGCACCGCCAGCGGCTGGCGCTTCTTTGGCCTTCTGCATCATCGCCTTGACGTAAACCTGCACGTCTTCCTTGAGGATGCGACCGTGCGGACCGCTGGCGCCAACGGCGCTCAGCTCGACGCCGAACTCGCGGGCCAGTTGACGCACGGCAGGGCCGGCGTGAACTTTCGCGCCAGGCTTGGCCGGAGCAGCAACCGGAGCGGCAGCAGCAGGTGCAGCGGCAGCCGGAGCAGCAGCGGCTGGCGCCGGAGCGCTAGGAGCAGCGGCGGCAGCTGGAGCCGGGGCAGCAGGGGCAGCAGGGGCCGCGCCTTTGACTTTCAGCTTGAGGATCAGGTCGCCGGTACCGACTTCGTCGTCCAGCTTGATGGAAATGCTTTCCACCACGCCAGCGGCAGGCGATGGGATTTCCATGCTTGCCTTGTCGGATTCCAGAGTGATCAGCGACTGGTCGGCTTCAACGCTGTCGCCAGCCTTGACCAGGACTTCGATGATCTTGGCCTTGCCGGCCGAACCGATGTCCGGAACGTGGATGTCCTGAACGCTGTCAGCCACTGGAGCAGCCGGGGCTGCCGCAGAAGCAGGCGCAGCGGCAGCGGCCGGCGCAGCAGCCTGAGCCGGAGCGGCCGCAGCAGGCGCCGCAGCCCCCGCCACTTCCAGATCCAGAATCAGGTCGCCAGTGCCGACTTCGTCGTTGAGCTTGACGCTGATGGCCTTGACCACGCCCGCGGCAGGCGACGGGATTTCCATGCTCGCCTTGTCGGATTCCAGGGTGATCAACGATTGATCAGCCTCGACGGTGTCGCCGACCTTGACCTGGATCTCGATGATCTGCGCCTTGCCCGACGAGCCGATGTCCGGCACGTGCACTTGCTGTACCGAAGCGGCAGCAGGGGCAGCAGGGGCAGCGGCTGGCGCGGCAGCAGCAGGAGCGGCAGCCGGTTTGGCTTCAGCTTTTGCAGCCGGTGCAGCAGCAGGTGCAGGGGCCGCTTGCGCGGCGCCCTCGACTTCCAGCTCAAGCAGTTCGTCGCCTTCTTTCAGGCGGTCGCCCAGCTTCACTTTCAGGCTCTTGATGACGCCGGCTTTCGGGGCCGGCACTTCCATGCTGGCCTTGTCCGATTCCAGAGTCAGGATGCTCTGGTCGGCTTCGATACGGTCGCCGACCTTCACAAACAGTTCAATTACTTCACCTTCACCGCTGCCGATGTCAGGTACGCGAATGAGTTCGCTCACAAAATGTCTCCTCAGCAGTCCAGTGGGTTGCGTTTTTCCGGTTCGATGCCGAACTTGACGATGGCCTCGGCCACGACTTTAGGTTCGATATCACCACGGTCAGCCAGTGCTTCCAGGGCTGCCAACACCACGAAATGACGGTCGACTTCGAAGAAATGACGCAGTTTCTTGCGGCTGTCGCTGCGGCCGAAACCGTCGGTGCCCAGGACTTTGAATTCCTTGGACGGTACCCACTGACGGATCTGCTCGGCGAACAGCTTCATGTAGTCGGTAGAGGCAATCACCGGACCCTTACGGCCGCTCAGGCACTCTTCAACGTAGCTCTGCTTAGGCTTCTGGCCAGGCTTGAGACGGTTGCTGCGCTCTACGGCCAGGCCGTCGCGACGCAGTTCGTTGAAGCTGGTAACGCTCCATACGTCAGCGCCGATGTTGAACTCTTCACGCAGGATCTTCGCCGCTTCACGCACTTCACGCAGGATGGTGCCGGAGCCCATCAGCTGTACGTGATGCGCCGCATCGCGGGTGTCTTCTTCGAGCAGGTACATGCCTTTCTTGATGCCTTCTTCGGCACCGGCCGGCATGGCTGGCTGCTGGTACGACTCGTTCATCACGGTGATGTAGTAGAAGATGTCCTGTTGTTCTTCGGTCATCTTCTTCATGCCGTCCTGAATGATCACCGCCAGCTCGTAGCCGTAGGTCGGATCGTAGGTGCGGCAGTTCGGGATGGTCGCGGCCAGCAGGTGGCTGTGACCGTCTTCGTGCTGCAGGCCTTCACCGTTCAGGGTGGTACGGCCGGCGGTGCCGCCGATCAGGAAGCCACGGGTACGGCTGTCGCCAGCGGCCCAGGCCAGGTCACCGATACGCTGGAAGCCGAACATCGAGTAGAAGATGTAGAACGGCAGCATCGGCTGGTTGTGGCTGGAGTACGAAGTACCGGCAGCGATGAAGGAGCTCATGGCGCCTGCTTCGTTGATGCCTTCTTCAAGGATCTGACCTTTCTGGTCTTCCTTGTAGAACATCACCTGGTCTTTATCGACTGGCTCGTACAGCTGGCCGACGGAGGAGTAGATGCCCAGTTGACGGAACATGCCTTCCATACCGAAGGTACGGGCTTCGTCCGGGATGATTGGCACGATGCGCGGGCCGATTTCCTTGTCCTTGACCAGTTGCGCGAGGATCCGCACGAAGGCCATGGTGGTGGAAATTTCACGGTCGCCCGAACCATCGAGGATGGCTTTCAGGGTGTCCAGGTCCGGCGTCGGTACGCTGAAGCTCTGCGCGCGGCGCTGCGGTACGAAACCGCCCAGTGCGGCACGGCGCTCGCTCAGGTAGCGGGCTTCGGCGCTGTTTGGCTCTGGCTTGAAGAACGGCAGGTTCTCCAGCTCTTCGTCCTTGACCGGGATGTCGAAGCGATCGCGGAACAACTTCAGGCTGTCGACGTCGACTTTCTTGGTGTTGTGCGCAGTGTTTTTCGCTTCGCCGGCACCGGTGCCATAACCCTTGATGGTCTTGGCGAGGATGACGGTTGGTTGTTCTTTGTGGTTGACCGCTTCGTGGTACGCCGCATAGACCTTGTACGGGTCGTGGCCGCCACGGTTGAGTTTCCAGATCTCGTCGTCGGACAGGTCGGCAACCATCGCCTTGAGTTCAGGCGTGTTGAAGAAGTGCTCGCGAACGAACGCACCGTCTTTGGCTTTGTAGTTCTGGTACTCGCCGTCGATGACTTCGTCCATGCGACGTTGCAGGATGCCGTCGACGTCTTTGGCCAGCAGTGGGTCCCAGAAACGGCCCCAGATGACTTTGGTCACGTTCCACTGTGCACCGCGGAACACGCCTTCGAGTTCCTGGATGATCTTGCCGTTGCCGCGAACCGGGCCGTCGAGGCGCTGCAGGTTGCAGTTGATGACGAAGATCAGGTTGTCCAGCTTCTCGCGGCCAGCCAGGGAGATCGCGCCCAGGGATTCCGGCTCGTCGCACTCGCCGTCGCCCAGGAAGCACCAGACTTTCTGTTTGCCCGGCTGGATGAAACCGCGGTGTTCCAGGTACTTCATGAAGCGTGCCTGGTAGATCGCCTGGATCGGACCCAGACCCATGGATACGGTCGGGAACTGCCAGAAGTCAGGCATCAGCCAAGGGTGCGGGTAGGACGACAGGCCCTGACCGTCGACTTCCTGGCGGAAGTTGTTCATCTGGTCTTCGGTGATGCGGCCTTCCATGAACGCACGGGCGTAAACGCCTGGCGAGGTGTGGCCCTGGAAGTAGATCAGGTCGCCGCCGTGTTCGTCGGTCGGGGCCTGGAAGAAATAGTTGAAGCCGATGTCATACAGGGTCGCGCTGGAAGCGAAGCTGGAGATGTGACCACCCAGGTCAGAATCTTTCAGGTTCGTACGCATTACCATGGCCATTGCGTTCCAGCGCACCAGCGAGCGAATGCGGCGTTCCATGAACAGGTCGCCAGGCATGCGTGCTTCGTGGGTTACCGGGATGGTGTTGCGGTAAGGCGTGGTGATGGCGTAAGGGAGCTGCGAACCGCTGCGGGTCGCCAGTTCACCCATACGGGTCATCAGATAGTGAGCACGGTCTTCGCCTTCTTTGTCGAGAACCGATTCCAGGGCGTCCAGCCATTCCTGGGTTTCGACGGGATCGAGGTCTTGCATGGCTTGCTCCAGGGCGGAAAGGCTTCCAGAATCGGTTGCCTGAGTTTGCGACTGGCCTTGTGGGCAGACGATTTAAAATTCTTGGATTGCCGACAGGTTGTTCCGGCGGCGTGTAGTTTTACTACAAATCTTTGAGCATTTCAGCCTTTCGCCTGTATAGACGAGTAGTAAAACTACAGAGGAAAGGCTTGTGGCCTCCGACTGCGTTGTGAGAATAATCGTTAAGGTTGGTCGATTACCATCCGAAAAAGGTGAAAGTTTGATGCTGGATGCCAAAAAAGAAGAAATTTCAGCTATTTCTAACTTTTGTTCGACAGTCCTTCGCGTAGCGGGTTTTCATCAAACACTACAAGCGGCCATTTACACGCCGATCAAGGATAGACCATGACCCTGCCCGTGCTCGCTGAACTCCCCGCCATTCTCCTGCCGTTGGTCACTCGATCCGAGCAGTCGTTCCGTACGGCCGTCGCCGCGCTGGAAGACGATCACGGCTTCTCTAACTGGACCCCGGAACGCTGGGCGCAATTCGCCCGCGTCAGTGCCGCCAGCGATTTCGTCATTGAACAGGGCGTTCGTGACCCTTTGATGTTGTTGTCACTGGTGCAGTCCGGCGAACTTGATCGGCCGTTCGCACCGGGTGAATTGTGCGCGCAGATTGCCGCCGCCGTGAACACCGCGCAAAGCGAAGACGAACTCGGGCGCGTCCTGCGCCGCCAGCGCGCCCGCCATCAAGTGCGGATCATCTGGCGTGACCTCAACCGCCAGGCCGATCTGGTGCAGACCTGCCGCGACCTCTCCGACATGGCCGACGCCACCATCGATCAGGCTTACCGGTGGCTGTACAGCCGCCATTGCCAGCAGTTCGGCACGCCGACCGGCCGGCGCAGCGGCTTGCCGCAGCAGATGGTCATCCTCGGCATGGGCAAGCTCGGTGCGGTCGAGTTGAACCTGTCGTCGGACATCGACCTGATCTTCGCCTACCCCGAGGGCGGTGAAACCGTCGGCGTGAAACGCGCGCTGGATAATCAGGAATTCTTCATTCGCCTCGGTCAGCGCCTGATCAAAGCCCTCGACCCGATGACCGTCGACGGCTTCGTGTTCCGCGTCGACATGCGCCTGCGTCCGTACGGTTCATCCGGCGCGCTAGTGCTGAGCTTCAATGCGCTGGAACAGTATTACCAGGATCAGGGCCGCGACTGGGAACGCTACGCGATGATCAAGGCGCGGGTGGTGGCCGGTGATCAAGCGGCGGGCGCACAGTTGCTCGACATGCTGCGCCCGTTCGTTTACCGCCGTTACCTGGACTTCTCGGCGATCGAAGCGCTGCGCACCATGAAGCAGCTGATCCAGCAGGAAGTGCGGCGCAAGGGCATGGCCGACAACATCAAGCTCGGCTCTGGCGGGATCCGCGAGGTCGAGTTCATTGCCCAGGCCTTTCAGTTGATCCACGGCGGGCGCGACCTGAGCCTGCAACAGCGTCCTTTATTAAAGGTGCTGAGCACGCTGGAAGGCCAGGGCTACCTGCCACCGGCGGTGATCAGCGAGCTGCGCGAAGGTTACGAATTCCTGCGTTACACCGAGCACGCGATTCAGGCGATTGCCGATCGCCAGACCCAGATGTTGCCGGACGGCGCTCAGGATCAGGCGCGTATCGCGTTCATGCTGGGCTTCGCCGATTGGCAGGCCTTCCATGAAAAGCTGATGTTCTGGCGTGGTCGGGTGGCCTGGCACTTTGCGCAGGTGATCGCCGATCCCGATGAAGAAGAGGGCGCCGACTGCGAAGTGGTAGTGGGCGGTGAATGGTTGCCGCTGTGGGAAGAGGAGCAGGATGAAGAGGCCGCTTGCCGACAGCTCGAAGAGGGCGGCTTTGCTGATGCGACCAAGGCCCTGAAGGCGCTGGCCGGTTTGCGCGGCAGCCCGCAGTTGCGTGCGATGCAACGGCTGGGTCGCGAGCGTCTCGATGCGTTTATCCCGCGTCTGCTGGCCCAGGCGGTGGAGCATGACAACCCGGATCTGGTGCTGGAACGGGTGCTGCCACTGGTCGAAGCCGTGGCCCGACGTTCGGCTTATTTAGTGTTGCTGACGGAAAACCCCGGCGCCCTGCGGCGTTTGCTGACGCTGTGTGCGGCCAGTCCGTGGATTGCCGAACAGATCACCCGTTTCCCGTTGCTGCTCGACGAGTTGCTCAATGAAGGCCGGCTGTTCAAGCCGCCACTGGCCCCGGAACTGGCCGCCGAATTGCGCGAGCGCCTGACGCGGATCCCCGAAGATGACCTCGAACAGCAGATGGAAGCCCTGCGTCACTTCAAACTGGCGCACCGCTTGCGCGTCGCCGCCTCGGAAATCGCCGGCAGTCTGCCGTTGATGAAAGTCAGTGATTACCTGACCTGGCTCGCCGAAGCGATTCTCGAGCAAGTGCTGGCGCTGGCCTGGCGTCAGACGGTGGCCAAGTACGGCACGCCGCTGCGCACTGACGGCAGTTTGTGCGATCCCGGCTTCATCATTGTCGGTTATGGCAAAGTCGGCGGGCTGGAACTGGGGCATGGTTCGGACCTGGACCTGGTGTTCATCCATGACGGTGATCCGCAGGCGGAAACCGACGGGCCGAAGCCGATCGATGGCGCACAGTTCTTCACCCGGCTGGGGCAGCGGATCATTCACTTGCTGACGGCGCAGACCAACTCCGGCCAGCTGTATGAAGTGGACATGCGTTTGCGCCCGTCCGGCGCGTCGGGGCTGTTGGTCAGTTCGCTCGGGGCGTTTGAGCGCTATCAGGAAAATGAAGCCTGGACCTGGGAACATCAGGCCCTGGTGCGGGCGCGGGTGCTGGTCGGCAGTCAGGATGTCGGCCAGGCCTTCGAGAAAGTCCGCGCGCAGGTTTTGGGCAAGCCGCGGGATCTGGCCAAGCTGCAGCAGGAAGTCAGCGAGATGCGTGCCAAGATGCGCGATAACCTCGGCAGCAAGAGCACGGCGGCCGGTACCGCGGCAAATGCCTTCGAAGCCACGGCGCCGTTCGACCTCAAGCAGGACGCCGGAGGTATCGTCGATATTGAATTTATGGTGCAATACGCGGCCCTGGCGTGGTCGCACAGCCACCCGCCATTGCTGCGCTGGACCGATAACATTCGCATTCTGGAAGAGCTGGAACACGAAGGGCTGATGCCTGCCGAAGATGCCAGCCTGCTGCGTGAGGCCTATAAAGCCTACCGCTCCGCCGCCCACCGACAAGCCTTGCAGAAGGACGCCGGGGTGATATCGGGCGATCAGTTTGCCGAAGAACGGCGGCAGGTTTTGCGGATATGGAAAGAGATGGGGTTAAGCTGAAACCGGATATTTGAAGCACCGAGTACCTTGTGGGAGCGGGCTTGCTCGCGAAAGCGCAGTGTCAGTCACCATCGATGCAGGATGTGACGGCCCCTTCGCGAGCAAGCCCGCTCCCACATCGGATCTGCGTTGATTGCAGATTAAGGGCCGGATGCAAAACCCTGTGGGAGCGAGCCTGCTCGCGATAGCGGAGTATCAGACGACAATAATGTTGGATGTGAAGACCCTTTCGCGAGCAAGCGCGCTTCCACAGCAGATCTACAGTGTTTGTAGAATTCTCGAGGCGGGGAGGCGTAAATGCCTCCCCGGTTCGTTTATGGAAACCACATGAATATTCTGATCGTTGGGCCCAGTTGGGTCGGTGACATGGTGATGGCGCAGACACTGTTTCAGTGTCTCAAGCAGCGCCACCCGCAATGCGAAATCGACGTGCTGGCCCCCGAGTGGAGCCGGCCGATCCTTGAGCGCATGCCCGAGGTACGCAAGGCCTTGAGCTTTCCGCTCGGCCATGGCGCTCTGGAACTGGCGACGCGTCGGCGAATCGGCAAGTCCCTGGCCGGCCAGTACGATCAGGCGATCCTGCTGCCGAATTCGCTGAAGTCGGCGCTGGTGCCATTCTTCGCCGGCATCAAACAACGCACCGGCTGGCGTGGCGAATTCCGCTACGGCCTGCTCAATGACGTGCGCACGCTGGATAAAGAACGTTATCCGCTGATGATCGAGCGCTTCATGGCGCTGGCTTACGAGCCGAACGCCGAGCTGCCGAAGCCTTATCCGCGTCCGAGCCTGCAAATCGATCCGGTGACCCGCGAAGCGGCGCTGGCCAAGTTCGGCCTGACTCTGGACCGTCCGGTGTTGGCCCTGTGCCCCGGCGCCGAGTTCGGCGAATCCAAGCGCTGGCCGTCCGAGCATTACGCCAAGGTTGCCGAAGCGCGGATTCGCGAAGGCTGGCAGGTGTGGCTGTTCGGCTCGAAAAACGACCACGCGGTAGGCGAAGACATTCGCGCGCGGCTGATTCCCGGCCTGCGTGAGGAATCAGTCAACCTCAGCGGCGGTACCTCGCTGGCCGAGGCCATCGACCTGCTGTCCTGCGCAGACTCGGTGGTGTCCAACGACTCCGGCCTGATGCACGTTGCGGCGGCGCTGAACCGTCCGCTGGTGGCGGTCTACGGCTCTACGTCACCGGGGTTCACCCCGCCGCTGGCCGAGCACGTCGAAATCGTTCGTTTGGGACTCGATTGCAGCCCGTGCTTCGACCGTACCTGCCGGTTCGGCCATTACAACTGCCTGCGCCAGCTGATGCCGGACGCGGTCAACGATGCCTTGCAGAAACTGCAGGGCTCCGTGGTCGAGGTTCATTAAGTTGCGGGTATTGCTGATCAAGACTTCATCGCTGGGCGACGTGATTCACGCGTTGCCGGCGCTGACCGACGCGGCCCGGGCCATCCCCGGGATCAAGTTCGACTGGGTGGTGGAAGAAGGCTTCGCCGAGATCCCGACCTGGCACCCGGCCGTCGGCAAGGTGATTCCGGTGGCGATCCGCCGCTGGCGCAAGAACCTCTGGCAGACGATCAAGAGCGGCGAGTGGAAGCGCTTCAAGCAAAGCGTGCGCGCCAGCCAATACGATCTGGTGATCGACGCTCAGGGCCTGCTGAAAAGCGCCTGGCTGACCCGCTACGTCAAAGCCCCGGTGGCCGGTCTCGACAAAGGCTCGGCGCGCGAGCCGATCGCTGCACGTTTCTACGACCGCAAACTGGCGGTGGCCCGTGGGCAACACGCCGTCGAACGGGTGCGTCAGTTGTTCGCCATCGCCCTTGGTTATGACCTGCCCAAAGGGTTGGGCGACTACGGCCTCAACGTCGAGCGTCTGGTGGAATTGCCGCGCAAGAGCGCCTTCGTGGTGTTCCTGCACGGCACCACGTGGGACACCAAACACTGGCCGGAAGCCTACTGGCGCGAGCTGACCGAGCGGGTCGGCTATCTGGGCGTCGGGGTCAAACTGCCGTGGGGCAACCCGCTGGAGAAGGCCCGTGCCGAACGGATTGCCGCCGGTTTCAAACACGCCGAAGTGCTGCCGAAGCTGAATCTGGCCGGGGTCGGCAAAGTGCTGGCCGGCGCCCAGGCCTGCGTCGCGGTGGACACCGGCCTCGGCCATCTGGCGGCCGCGCTGGACGTGCCGACGATTTCCCTGTTCGGCCCGACCAACCCGGGCCTGACCGGCGCCTACGGCAAGGTGCAGATTCACATGGCCAGTGATTTCCCCTGCGCCCCTTGCCTGCAAAAGAAATGCACTTACCAACCGACCGCGCAGGATGCCCGCCAGTTTGACCTGAAACGCGAGCAGCCCCTGTGCTTCACGCGTGTGAATCCCGAGCGTGTCGCCAGCCGTCTGAGCACGTTGTTAATGGCTGAGGAGCTGCGCTGATGCAATTGGCTTTTGTTCTGTACAAATATTTCCCGTTCGGTGGCTTGCAGCGCGACTTCATGCGCATCGCCCTCGAATGCCAGAAGCGCGGCCATCAGATCCGTGTCTATACGCTGATCTGGGAAGGCGACGTGCCGCCCGGTTTCGAAGTGCTGGTGGCGCCGGTCAAGGCGTTCTTCAATCATCGGCGCAACGAAAAACTCACGGCGTGGATGGAAGCGGATCTGGCCAAGCGTCCGGTGGACCGCTTGATCGGCTTCAACAAGATGCCGGGGCTGGACGTCTACTACGCCGCCGACGGCTGCTTCGAAGACAAGGCGCAGAACCTGCGCCATTCGCTGTACCGCCGCTGGGGCCGCTACCGCCACTTCGCCGAGTACGAGCGCGCGGTGTTCGCCAAAGACGCGAAAACCGAAGTGCTGATGATTTCCGAAGTGCAGCAGCCGCTGTTCATCAAGCATTACGACACGCCATTGGAGCGCTTCCACCTGCTGCCGCCGGGTATCGCCCAGGATCGTCGCCGGCCGGCGGATGCCGACCAGATTCGCGCCGGTTTCCGCGCCGAATTCAGCCTCAAGGACGATGAACTGCTGCTGGTGCAGATCGGCTCCGGGTTCAAGACCAAGGGCGTCGATCGCAGCCTCAAGGCGCTGGCCGCATTGCCCGCCGAGCTGAAGAAACGCACCCGGCTGTTTGTAATCGGCCAGGATGACCCCAAATTGTTCCAGATGCAGAGTGCGACTTTGGGCCTGGGCGACAACGTGACCTTCCTCAAGGGGCGCAGCGATATTCCGCGCTTCCTGCTTGGCGCCGACCTGTTGATCCACCCGGCGTACAACGAAAACACCGGCACCGTATTGCTCGAAGCGCTGGTCGCCGGGTTGCCGGTGCTGGTCAGCGCGGTCTGCGGTTACGCCCATTACATTGCCGAGGCGGACGCCGGGCGAGTGCTGGACGAACCGTTCGATCAGGCGCAACTGGCGCAATACCTGACTGACATGTTGAATGACGACGCTGCACGCGCGGCCTGGAGCCGCAATGGTCTGGCTTTCGCCGAGACGGCCGACCTCTACAGCATGCCGCAGCACGCGGCCGATGTGATTCTGGCGGAGCACGCTTAAATGAAGTTGATGCTGGCTGAACCGTTCAAGAGCCTTTGGGCCGGGCGCGACCCGTTCGCCGAAGTCGAAGGCTTGCAGGGCGAGGTCTACCGCGAGCTGGAAGCTCGACGGACTCTGCGCACGGAAGTCGACGGCAACGGATTTTTCGTCAAGATCCACCGGGGCATCGGCTGGGGCGAGATCTTCAAGAACCTGCTGACCGCCAAGCTGCCGGTGCTCGGCGCGGGTCAGGAGTGGAAGGCGATCCAGCGTCTGCAGGAAGTCGGCGTGCCGACCATGACCGCCGTGGCTTACGGCGAGAAGGGCAGCAACCCGGCGGATCAGCATTCGTTCATCGTCACCGAAGAGCTGGCGCCGACCATCAGCCTTGAAGACTTCAGCATCGATTGGGTCAAGAACCCGCCGCAGCCGAAACTCAAGCGCGCGCTGATCGCTGAAGTCGCGCGCATGACCGGCATGATGCACCGCGCCGGGGTCAACCATCGCGACTGTTACATCTGCCACTTTCTGTTGCACACCGACAAGCCGATCACCCCGGACGATTTCAAACTCTCGGTGATCGACCTGCACCGCGCCCAGACCCGTCCAAGAATTACTCAACGCTGGCGCAACAAGGATCTGGCCGCGCTGTATTTCTCGGCGCTGGACATCGGCCTGACCCGACGCGACAAGCTGCGTTTCCTCAAGGGCTACTTTCAGCAGCCGCTACGGCAGATCCTCGCCGAAGAAGCGCCGTTGCTGAGCTGGCTCGAAGGCAAGGCCAACAAGCTTTATGCGCGCAAGCAGCGTTACGGGGATGCGCTCTGATGGCGGGTTGGACGCTTGAACCGCAATACAGCGAACTGGCCGAAGATTTCGGCAGCCTCGAAGCGGTGTTTGCCCTGCAGGGCGAACGTCTGACCCGTGATCCGCTGTCCGAAGTCATCCGCGTGCAGCGCAACGGCGTGAATTACTACGTCAAACGCTACGTCGGCGCCGGTAAAGGCTTGCGCCGTTACCTGGGTAAGCCACGGGTGAAGATGGAGTGGCAGAACCTCAAGCGCTTCGCCAAGTGGGGTATTCCCACCGCCGAAGTGGTGGCCTGGGGTCTGGAGCGACGTGGCGCGGCCTATGCCCGTGGCGCCATGATCACCCGCGAGCTGCCGCGCACCGAAGACCTCTCGGCGCTGGCTGAACGCAACGATCCGAAACTCAAGGATCGTCTGTGGGTCGATGGCATCAGCCGCCAACTGGCCGGCTACACCCGAACCATGCACGACCACCGCTTTACCCATAACGATCTGAAATGGCGCAACCTGCTGATCGACGATCAGGCGCAGCTGTTTCTGATCGACTGCCCGAACGGCGATTTCTGGCGCGGCTTCTGGCTCAAATACCGGATCACCAAGGATCTGGCCTGTCTCGACAAGGTGGCCAAGTATCACCTGTCGAACACCCAGCGCCTGCGCTTCTACCTGCAATACCGCGGACGTGATCGGCTGAATGCCGCCGACAAGAAACGGATTCGCCACGTGGTGAGATTTTTCGAGGGACGCGAATGACTGATTTCCTGGCCGCTGAAGACCGGGCGCTGCTTGAGCGTCATGGCCTCGGCACTTTCGACGCGCTCTGGGCCAAACAGCTCGAAGCCGTGGACGAACCGAACACCGATGGCGGTGGCTGGAGCAGCGTGTTTCGCCTGGAGCTGGAAGGGCAGGCCTACTACCTCAAGCGCCAGAGCAACTACCTGACCCGCACCCTGCATGCGCCGTTCGGCGAGCCGAGTTTCGCCCGCGAGTTTCGCAATATCAGCCGCTACAACAAGTTAGGGATCCCGGCGCTGCAAGCGGCGTTCTTCGGTGAGCGCAAGGTCAAGGGCGATGTCCAGGCGATCCTGCTGACCCGTGCCCTCGACGGCTGGGACGATCTTGATTCGCTGTTGCAACGCTGGTCCGACCTGACCGCCGCGCAGCAATCGGCCATTCTCCAGGCCTGTGGACAACTGGCGCGCCAGCTGCACGGCGTGCGTCAGGTACACGGCTGCTTTTATCCGAAACACATCTTTTTGCAGGCTGATGGCGACGCGTATAAGGCGCAGTTGATCGACCTGGAAAAGACCCGACCCCTGCTGTTCGGCATGCGCGACCGGGTCAAGGATCTGGAGCCGCTGCTGCGTCGTGCGCCGGAATGGAGCGAAGCGCAATTGCGCGAGTTGCTCGCGGCCTATCTCGATCAGCCAGTCAACAGTTCGCTGGTCGACACCTGGGTGACGCGCCTGACTGCACGGCGCAGTCGCAAGGAGACCCGTTGATGCGCTTGTCAGAACTGAAAAACGCCGGACGTGCGCCGAGTCTGCCGCTGACGATTTCGCTTGCCGATGCGGCAGGCCCAGCGGATCTGCAACTGCTGAGTCTGCTGCGGGTGTTGCCGGGGCAGCGCTATGTCGGTGCAGGGGTGTGGCGCGGCCGGCCGGTGCTGGCCAAATTACTGGTGGGCAGCAAAGCTGCGCGGCATTTTCAGCGCGAACTGGCGGGCGTCAAGTTGCTCGCCGAACAAGGTCTGACCACGCCGCTGTTGTTGGCTGATGGCCTGACGGATGGCGAGGGCGGCTGGCTGCTGTTCGAGTTCCTCGAAGGTGCTGAAAGCCTCGGTGAGGCCTGGCAGAAAGTCGAATCGCTGCCAGTGCTGGCGGACGAGCAATCGGCGGTACTCGCCGAGGCGCTGGGCGCGATCGGTCAACTGCATGGCAAAGGCCTGTGGCAGGAAGATCTGCACCTGGACAACCTGCTGCGCCAGGGCGGTCAGCTGTACCTGATCGACGGTGCCGGGATTTGTGCCGAGACCGCTGGCCAGCCGTTGTCACGGCAGAAAGTGCTGGAAAACCTCGGGGTGTTTTTCGCCCAGTTGCCCAAGTCTCTTGAGCCGTTCACCGAAGAATTGCTGGTGTATTACCTGCTGAGCAACAGCGAACACGCGTTGCCGCTGGAAGCCTTGCAGAAGCAGATCGCCAAGGTGCGCGCCTGGCGCCTGAAGGATTACCTGATCAAGGTGGGCCGCGAGTGCACGTTGTTCAGTGTGCAGCGCGGTGCGTTCGGTCTGCGGGCGATCCGTCGCGAGGAAGAAGCGGCGATGCTGCCGGTGCTGGATCAGGCCGATGCACTGCTCGATCAGGGCCATCTGTACAAGACCGGCGGCGCGGCGAGCGTCGGCAAGGTCGAAGTGGCCGGGCGTACACTGGTGATCAAGCGCTACAACATCAAAGGCTTCGCGCACTGGCTCAAGCGTTTCTGGCGTCCGAGCCGCGCGTGGCACTCTTGGCGTGAAGGTAATCGTCTGGCATTCCTTGGCATCGCTACGCCGAAACCGCTGGCAGTGCTGGAAAAGCGCTTTTTGTGGCTGCGCAGCCGCGCCTATCTGGTGACCGAGTTCCTGCCAGGGCCGGACATCATCGAGCGCTTTGCGCCATATGTGGAAAGCGGTGCGGCGCCGGAGTCCGAGTTGCAGGCGCTGGATCAACTGTTCGCACGGTTGATTGCCGAGCGCATCAGTCATGGCGACTTCAAGGGGCATAATCTGTTCTGGCAGGAAGATCGCTGGGCACTGATCGACCTGGATTCGATGTGTCAGCACAGCTCTGTCGGAAGTTTCGCAGCGGCCTATGCGCGGGATCGGGCACGGTTCATGCGCAACTGGCCCGAGAGCAGCGCGCTGTATCAGGTGATCGATCAGCGGTTGCCCAAGGACATCTCCAGCGCGGCCTGAACCGCCTTCGCCAGCAGGCTGGCTCCCACATGGGATAGCATTCCCCTGTAGGAGCGAGCCTGCTCGCAACAGGGCTTTAAAGCCCCAAAAAACTCCCGTTGAGCAATAGCGGACAAACTGCACTGACTTGTCCTACAGCTTCTCCAGAAGCCATGAACTGTGCCCGCTCCAGCCCCGATGCTAGCTTGCCCTGACCACTTCGGAGGGCAAGACTTGACCATCAAAAACGCTTTAACACTCAGCACCTGCGCATGGCTTTTATCCGGCTGCGGCACCGCCGCCTCGGTCCTGCAAATGGACGCTGACGTCGCCCGCGACATGCGCAAACAGAAAACCTACTGCCAATCGATTCCACGGATCTACAGCGGTCTGGCGTTCGACTTCTGTGTGCTCCACGCGCCCCCTGACCCCTCCGGCGTCCTGGTGCCATTCGTGTTGCTGGACCTGCCATTGTCCGGGGTGCTGGATACGGTGGTGTTGCCGTATACGATTTATCAACAGGTCGTGGATGGCAATATCGGCATCTATTGGCGCGCGGGCGGTTATTGAGTGTGAAAGCAAGGTTTCACCGGGCCGATTCACCTGGGGCAATTCGCACAGGGTCATTCCCGCCACGTTTACGCTATAATCCCGCCCTTTAGCTGTCTCTCGCCCGGTGCGAGGGCACATCAATTTTCGAGGCGCATCGCGCCTGAATGCAGACTAAAGAGGCTAGACCCTGTGGCATTGACGATTCTTGGCCTGTCCGGCGCCCTTAGCCATGACCCTTCAGCCGCCTTGTACATCGACGGCAAGCTGGTGGCGGCGGCTGAAGAAGAGCGCTTCGTCCGCGATAAGCATGCAAAGAACCGCATGCCCTACGAATCGGCGAAGTTCTGCCTGGAACAGGCCGGTATCAAGCCGTCCGACGTTGACGTGGTGGCGATTCCGTTCGCCCCGATCAGCCTGTTCGGCAAGGCCCGCTGGCACTATGCCAAGCGTTACTGGTACGCACCGGATCGCGCCCTCGATGCGATCCTGATGGGCAACCGTCGCTACAAGCGCTATCGCAACAAGATCGTCTGGTGCCTGGAGCAACTGGGTTTTGATCCGAAGAAGATCAAGATCGAGCCGGTCGAGCACCACCTCGCTCACGCCTCCAGCGCCTACCACTGCTCGGGTTTCAAAGAGAAAACCGCGATCCTCGGCATCGACGGCAAGGGCGAGTACGCCACGACCTTCTTCGGTTATGGCGAAAACGGCAAGATCCACAAGATCAAGGAATTCTTCGATCCGGACTCCCTCGGCGGCCTGTACGGCGCGATCACCGAGTTCCTCGGTTTCGAGATGCTCGACGGCGAGTTCAAGGTCATGGGCATGGCGCCGTACGGCGACGCCAGCAAATATGACTTCTCGCGTCTGGCCTCGTTCGAGAACGGCGAACTGGTGATCAACACCGACTACGCCAACGTGATCGGCCTGCGTCGCTACAAAGAGAAGGGCAAAGGCTTCTACTTCTCGCCGAAGCTGATCGAGTGGCTGGGTCCGAAGCGTGAAGGCGATATCGCCGACGAACCGTACATCCACTACGCCGCCAGCATGCAAGCGCTGTTCGAGAAACTGGCGTTGCAGATGATCGATTACTACCTGGGCGATGTGCTCAAGGAAACCGGCAAGCTGGCCTTCGCCGGTGGCTGCGCGCTGAACGTCAAGCTGAACCAGAAAATCATCGCCCGCGATGACATCAAGGAACTGTTCGTCCAGCCTGCGTCCGGCGATGCCGGCACCGCGGTCGGCGCAGCAGCCTATGTGTCCCACGCCCGTGGCGTGCCGGTCGAGAAGATGGAACACGTCTACCTCGGCCCGTCGTACAGCAACGAAGACGTGATCGCCGCGTGCGCCCGTCACGAGAACAAGCCGACCTGGCGCAAGCTCGACAACATGCCGGAGCAGATCGCCAAAATCATGGTCGATGGCAACCCGGTGGCCTGGTTCCAGGGCCGCATGGAATTCGGTCCGCGTGCGCTCGGTGGTCGTTCGATCATCGGTTGCCCGAGCGTGGCCGGTGTGGCTGACCGCATCAACCACCAGATCAAGTTCCGCGAGCGCTGGAGGCCTTTCTGCCCGTCGATGCTCGACACCGTGGCACCGCAGATGATCAAGATCGATCACCCGGCGCCGTTCATGACCTTCACCTTCGAAGTGGCGGAGGAGTGGAAGACCCGCGTGCCGGAAGTCGTTCACGAAGACGGCACTTCCCGGGCCCAGGTCCTGAAGCGCGAATACAACCCGCGCTACTACGACATGATGAAGGCACTGGAAAACCTCACCGGCAACGGCGTGTCGCTGAACACCTCGCTGAACCGTCGTGGTGAACCGATGATCTGCTCGCCGACCGACGCCCTGAACATGTTCTTCGGCTCCGATCTGCAGTACCTGATCATGGAAGACATTCTGGTGGTCAAAGAGGGCGCAAACGCTTATGACTCGCTCGGCTGAACGCCATGTGCTGCAGTTCTGTCACGGCTATGACGGGCCGTTCCTCGACTGCGCACGGCAGTACGCCAGCCTGTTCGCGGGCACCGGTTATCGGGTGACCACGGTCTTTCTGACCGGGGCCGCCGATAGCGAGGTGGCTGCAGCGTGTGCTTCCGATGAAGTGTTGTTCATGGAATACAGCTCCAAGGCCATTCGTGGCCTGAAGCTGGGCGCCATCGGTGATCTGCGCAAGATCGCCGCTTCACGCAATTTCAGTTTCTGCATCGCCCATCGCTTCAAGCCGATCTACATCGCCTTGCTCGGCACGTCGCTGCCGGTGATTGGCGTGCACCACGCGTTTGACGATTACAAACGTGGCACGCGCAAGCTGTTCGCGCACATTTTCCGCAAGCGTTTGAGTCTGCTCGGCGTCTCCGATGCCGTGCGCGACGACATGCGGCGCTGCCTGCCGAAATGGCCGTCGACCCGCATCCAGACCTTGTACAACCGCATCGATGTGCCGGCCTTGCAGGCCAGCCAGGTGTCGGCCCGCGAAGCCCGCGAGACCCTGGGTCTGGCGGCGGATGCGTTCATTGTCGGCAACGTCGGACGGCTGCACCCGGACAAGGATCAGGCCACGTTGCTACACGGTTTCGCCGCGGCGTTGCCCGGTCTGCCGGGCAACAGTCAGCTGGTGATTCTCGGCAAGGGCCGTCTGGAACAGAACCTCAAGGAGCTGGCGCGCGAGCTGGGCATCGGTGACCGGGTGCTGTTTCTCGGTCAGGTACCGGACGCGCGCAATTACTTCCGCGCCTTCGATCTGTTTGCCCTGAGCTCCGATCACGAACCGTTCGGCATGGTGCTGCTGGAGGCCATGGCCGCCGGCGTACCGTTGCTCGCCACGGCCTGTGGCGGGGCGAAGGAAGTGGTGGAAGGCGTGGGCATTCTGTTCCCGCTGGGCGATGCCGAACACCTTGCACAAGGCCTGCAACATTTGGCCGGTATGGATGATCAGCAGCGCCGGCAGTGCGCCGAGCTGATGCTCGACCGCCTGCGCGAGCGTTTCTCCGACCGTGCGGTGCGCGACACCTTCTGGCGTCTGCCGCAAGTTACCGATCTGGCACCGAGGGGCTGATGCTCAACCGATTTCAAGGCTGGCGCGAACGTGGCTGGTCGCCCGTTGACGCCTCCACCTATGCCAGCGCCTGGCAGCGTTTTGGCGGCAGCGTCGCGACGCATCCTTTGGTAGTCGAGCGTCTGGCTTATCTGGCCGGCATCCCGGTGCGCTATCTGGCGTGGGAGCAGGACGGTGAAGTCAAAGCGGCAATCCCGACCTGGGGCCGCGACCTGGCCCTGTCCAAGGACGTGCTTAAGCGCAACGGCAAGAAAGGCCTGTTCGACCTCGGCAATGCCGAGCTGATCCTGCCGGCCGCCGTCGATGCCCAGGCACCGTTGCGCCATCGTGCACGCTATCTGTCGGCTCTCAACGAAAACCGCTTCAGCGGCCTCAAGTTGCAGACCGAACAACTGGCCATGGCCCGCACCCCCGAAGAACTGTCGAAGAAGTTCCGCTACAACCAGCGCCGCGAACTGCGCCTGCTGGAGGAGGCGGGTGGCGTGGTGCGTCCGGTTGCCGAGTTCTCCAGTGCCGAACTGGCGGCGATCTACTGTGATCTGTTCCAGCGCCGCTGGGGCTTCCCGGCCACCGGCGCGGCGCGCATGGCCGAAGTCATCGAGCTGCTGCGCGAACTGCTGATTGGCTCGGTGATTTTTCTCAACGATGCGCCGATCGCCATTCAACTGGTGTACCGCGTCGAAGCGCCGGAGTGGATCAGCGTCGAGTACATCAACGGCGGCGTCGATCCCGAAACCCGCGAATTCAGCCCCGGCAGCGTGTTGAGCTTCCTCAATACTCAAAGCGCCTGGGAACACGCGCGAGCACTGAACAAGCCGCTGCGGTTTTCCTTCGGTCGCGCCGACCGTGAATACAAGGATCGCTGGTGCAATCCTGTGCCGGTGTTCACCGTATGAGTCAGCCCATGAGCCGCAAACAGCAACTGCTCAAGCGTCATCGTCGCAATAAACGCATTACCTTGCTGATCGCCCTGAGCGTGTTGATCGCGCTCGGTGTGCTGGTCGCGTGGTGGTTGCCGCTGGTGCTCGCGGTGGTTGGCTGGGTCGCCCATGAAGCGTGGTTTGCCGATCACCTGTTCTATTCGCCGAAAGACGATTACCAGTACAGCTTTCCGCCGTTCACACCGCAGCCGAAGGTGCATTTGAGCGGCGAGCAATTGCGCCTGGACGAGGGTGTGATGCTGGTCGACGAAGCGACGTTGATCCTCGCGGTAAAGGTCAAAAGCACTTGGCTGGGACGTTTTCTCGATCCGCGCGTGGAACTGCTCGGCGGGACGCATCCGGATGCGCAAACCTTCGAGCGCGGGGTCAATGGCCTGCGTTACCTGAACCTCAGCGGTCAGGCGCAAGCTCTGGCGCAAGGCCAGTTGCGCTTGCGCGGGCGCTTCTGCCGGGTCTTTGGCGAGCCGGTGCTGTGGGCGCTGGAGCAACCGGACTACCGCCGTCAGCGGGTGATGGTGATCGCCCCGCACGCCGACGATGCCGAGCTGGCCGCCTATGGCTTGTACAGCCAGGCCGACGAAGCCTGGATCGTCACCCTGACCGCTGGCGAGATCGAAGCCGAACATTATCAGCAGATGGGCATGAGCAAGGTCGAGGCGGCACGGCTCAAGGGCCGGTTGCGCGCCTGGGACAGCCTCGCCGTGCCGCGTTGGGCCGGTGTGCCGCAGGAACACTGCGTGCAACTCGGTTACTTTTGCCTGCAACTGGCGGCGATGCAGGCCGCGCCGAATCAGGCGGTGGGCTCGCGTGAAGCCGACCTGAACGACACGCGCCTGTTTCGTCAGTTGAATCCGTTCACTCTGCCGGGCGATGCCGACGGCGCGCCGAGCTGGAACAACCTGCTGGCCGACTTGCGTGAAGTGCTGTTGCGCGCCCGACCAGAGGTGATCGTGCTGCCGCACCCGACTCTCGATCCGCACCCTGACCATATCTGCGCCCAGCAAGCGGTTTTGCAGGCGCTCCAAGGCCTCGACTGGCAGCCGACGCTGCTCGGTTACGCCAACCACTTGCACGACAACGACCGCTGGCCGATGGGCAACACCGGGCAGGGCATTGCCTTGCCGCCGGCCTTCGATTCGGCGGTGCCGATGCAGCCGCTGTGCCTGCCGCTGTCCATCGAGTTGCAACGGGACAAGGCCATGGCGCTGGGCATGATGCATGACCTGCAGCCGCCGGCACCGTTCAAGCGTCGCCTGCGCCGGGTTATCCAGCGTGTGCTCGCCGGGCGGGCTGGGTCGGTGTACGGCGAAAACGAATTTTTTCGAAAAGCAGTCAGGCGCCAGGAGTTGTTCTGGCTACTGAAGCACGGTGAGACAGGCGTCCAGCGGGGAGAGTCATGAGTCAACGGTTCAAGGTGTTGCAGCTGCAACCCGACTACAACGTCAAAGCCCATGACTTTGCCGACCTCGCCGAGCAGATCGTCAAGGCGCTGCCGAGCGATCGCTATGAGATCACCGCGGCTTTCCTGCGCGGCAAACCGGGGCCGGGCGAGCCGGTGAGCCGGGCCGACCATTCGGTGTACTTCGAGTTTTCCGACAAGTCGCTCAAGGGCATGCGCCTGCGGGCGATGTGGCAGTTGTACAAGTTCTGCCGCCGGGAAAAGTTCGACGTGGTGATCTGCAACCGCTTCAAACCGGTGAACATGATGCTGGCGCTCAACCGCTGGTTGAAGGTGCCGCTGTGCATTGGCATCTCCCACGGTTTCGGTGAATACGACCGCTTTTACCGACGACGCCAGACCCAGCGTCTGATCGATCGACACTGGCGCTTCGTTGGCGTGTCACCCGCAGTCAAACAGTACCTGCTCGATTGTGACTGCGGCTTCACCGACCAGAACACCTACGCCATCACCAATGCCATCGACATCGAGCAGGCCGAGGGCTTGCAGCACAGCCGCGAAAAAGCTCGCGAGTTGTTGGGCCTCGACCCGAATGTGCGTTTGATCGGTGCGTTGGGGCGGCTGGTGTCGGTCAAGGGCCACACCTATCTGCTGCAAGCCTTTGCCGCATTGAAGGACAAATACCCGAACACCCAGTTGGCGATCATCGGTGCCGGGCGCCTGCAGGCACCGCTGGCGGCCGAGATCGAGCAACTGGGCCTGAGCGGTCGCGCGCACCTGCTGGGCTTCAAGGAAAACGCTCTGCAATACGTGCGTGCGTTCGACATCTGGACCATGCCGTCGCTGGCCGAAGGCCTGGGCCTGGCCTTGCTCGAAGGCATGAGCGGCCATTTGCCGGTGATCGCTTCGAACGTGCCGGCAATGTTGCCGCTGATCGAAGGTGCCGGTGGTCTGGCGATCACGCCCAAGGACGTGCCGAGTCTGGTCGCCGCGCTGGATCACTATCTTGCGCTGTCGGACGACGAGCTCAAGGCCAAGGGCGAGCAGGCTTACCGCTATCTGCAGGAACAACACGACATCGAGGTGTTCCGTCAGGAATATCTGGACCTGATCGACTCCGGCCTGGAGCAGGCCCGCAAGGAACAGCCGTGAGCGAAGAGAAAACCGTGAGCGAAGAAAGAGTCATGAGCGAAGCCAACGCCCTCGTCACCGTGATCATCGCCTCGTACAACCACGGCCCGTACATCGAGGAAAGCATCCTCAGTGTCCTCAACCAGAGCTACAAGAACATCGAGTTGCTGGTGGTCGACGACGGTTCGAAGGACGACAGCGTCGAGCGCATCAGCGCGTTGCAGGCGCAGTACGGCTTCGATTTCCGAGTGCAGCAGAATCAGGGCCTGACCAATACCCTCAACGGCGCTATCGCCCGTTCGAAGGGCAGCCTGATTGTGCCGTTCGGCTCCGACGACATCATGTACCCCGAACGTATTGCCACCCAGGTAGCGTACATGGACGGCAAGCCTGAAGTCGGGATCTGTGCCGGCAATATCGAGCTGATGCACGCCGACGGCAGTCTTTACCCGGAGAAACGTCAGCGCCGCGACGTGCCGTTTCGCCGCCTCGATTTCGACGACATGTTTCTTGAACGCAAGCCGTATCCGCCAGCACCGACGTTGATGATCCGTCGTGAGGCGCTGGAAAAGGTGGGAGGGTTTGATCCAACGATTCGTCTTGAAGACCTGTACATTGAGCTCAAGGTGACCCGTGCTGGCTACTTCATCGACGGTTTGAACGTGGTGATGGCGCGTTACCGCAAGCACGCCACCAACTCGTACAAGAATCATCGCTTCATGATCGAGAACATCCTGCGCACCTATGCGCTGTTCAGCGATCATCCGCTGTACGACGAAGTGCGCTTCAAGGCGCTGAACTCGATGTTCCTCAAGACCGCCAACCGCAATCGCAAACTGGCAAGGGAGCTGCTGGCGCAGATCCCGTTCAAGGCCTGGAACAAGAAGACCTGGCGCGGACTGGGGCGTTTACTCTTTTCCCCGCTGGAAAAGGACTGAGGCAGCGGTCGCTCGCGCTCAGCGGGCGACCTTCTCCGGCAGGCGCTTTTCGCCCTTCTGACGCTGGCGCAGCCAATGCACAACCTTCTTGCCGGCAGCCATGCCCGGCTGCTCGATATAGAGGAACGTCGCGCTGCTGATCAGAATCAGCAAGCAGGTGCAGACGGCCACCAGGGGCAGGTACACCGCTGTTTCCCGCGCATCGATATTCAGCAGCAGCGGCAGCCGTTGCACCATCAGCCACAGCACGAACCCGTGCAGCAGATAGGTGCTGTAGCTGATCTCGCCGAGCCAGCGAATGCTGCGTGGTTTCAGCGCGCCGAACAGATTATTGCCGGACGCGACGATCACGAAAAACAGTCCCAGCAGAAACAGCGGTGCAGTCTTGAACGCCCGACTGAACGCGGTGAACGCAATCACCAGCGCGAGCACGGCGATGATGCTTGCCAGGCGTGACTGGCTCCATGCCACGAGCGCCGGTCGGCGAATCCAGTAGGCGGCGGCGATGCCACCGAGGAAGCTCGCCAGAAAGTTTTTCTTCAGCGAATGTTCCCAGCCGATGACCTGGTACAGCGTGTAGATGCCGATCAGGCACAGCACCACCTGCAACCAGCTGCCGCGGTAGATGAACACCAGCCCGGCCAATGGCAGCGCCATGTAGAAAAACACCTCATAGGCCAGCGTCCAGGTGACGTTGGATATCAGCATGCCGGAGTGGCGGTACTGGTTGATGTCCGGGCGGTCGAACGTCAGCCAGGCGAGGATCTGTTTGAACAGCTCCAGGCCAGGCTCCTTCATTTGCCAGCCCTGCAAGTGGAAGATCGAGACGAACACCAGCAGCATCAGTGGCAGATAAAGCGGATACAGGCGAAATACCCGTGACACGCCGAAGGCCAGCCAGTCATGGTTGCGTCCCTGCGCGAGCAGGCGGCTCCAGAACAGAAAACCGGTGATCATGAAGAACAGCGCGACGCTGCCTTGACCCAGCATCGAATAGAAGTTGCTCGGCGGAAAGTCGATCACCCCGGTGCGCAGGAAAATCCAGGTAATGACCGAGTGGTGCACGAACACACCAAACGCCAGATAGCCGCGCAGGCCGTCGATGCTGGCATATCGACTTTCGCCGGAATGCTGCAGGTGCCGAGCGATTTTCGGCACCGCGCGCAACAGCAGGGCGGAAGTGACGATGGCCAGCAGATAGGCTGCCAGCGCGATAAGCGGATTGGTTTCGATCATCAATGAACCCGAGCCGGGGTGTTGCCGGCCAGCACTTGCCTGTGCAGATTTTCAACCGCGGATTTAGACGCCGTCATGGCGTACCCCTGGAGCAACGCATCGAGGTGATCCTCGAACAGCCAGCGTTTGTCGACAGTGTAACGTTGCATATGACGCAAATTGCGTTGGCGCAGGGAAAGACTGAGCGGGGTAGGGTAGATGCGCAGGTCGGCCAGATCGATCAAGCCGAACTCGCCGTCTTCCAGTACCAGTACGTTGCCCAGGTGCAGCGAGCGGAAATAAACGCCTTTCTCGTGCAGTTGCGCCATGAATTTGCCAAAGCGCTCCACCAGCGCCTGGCGCACCGCAGGAGCGGTAATACTCTGCAGCACCTGACGCAGCGTGTGCCCCGGCAACGGCGCGTAATGCACAGCGCTGCTACCATCGTCGAGACGGTACAGATTCAATATTTGCGGGGTCGGGATGCCCATCTGACGCAGTTGTTCGCTGTTGACCGCGAAACGTTCGGAGTAGGGATTGAAGCTGCCGGAGGTGTACCAGCGGCGACGGCGGAACAGCTTGAGGAAACTGCCGTCGGTCAGGCGCAGGACTTTCGGGCCGAGGCCATCTTCTTCAATGATCTGGGCCGTGCTGCTCATGTGCTCCAGGTCAGCGGTCGCAAGCTTTTGCACCGGCTGGGTCAACAGGCGCCGCGCGCGTTGATTGATGCTCAACGCTGCGATCAGTGCCAGCGGGATCCACAACAGGAACCAGTGTTCCTTGGGCCGCGAAATGATCCCGCCGCCTTCGGTCAGCCCGGCGCCGATACCGAATACCAGCCAGGTCGAGGCAATGATCAGCAGTGGCTGCACACGCTGGCGCCAACTGCTCAGCAGGCCCCACAGCAGGAAGAACAACCAGGGCAGCAAGCCGATGATGCCGACGTAATACAGCACACCCAGGATAAAGCTGTGCGGCTCCTGAAAGCTGATGCCGTTACCGGGGTCTACGGCAAGGCTGGCGCTGTAGCCATGACCGATCCATGGATGATCGGCAATCATGTGCAGTACCTTCTGCCAGATTTCCAGACGATAGGAGTCGCCACGTTCGGTGATCATCTGCGAAAACTGCGTAATGACTGCTACGCCGCTCAGGACCAGCGCGATCAGTAACCCCACCGAGCGCTTGTTCCAGCAGATGAAACACAGCCACAGCGCCGCCATGGTCAGTGCCACCAACGGCGTCCGGGAACCGGTGCCGATCACGGCCATGAACATGATTGCCATCGCCGGCAAGCTGAGCCACATCATCTGGCGACGTTTGCAGGTCATGGTCACGCTCAGCCAGTAGGCACTGAAGAAGCCGAACAGGTGCGAGCTGAGCAACGGGTTATCGAAGGCACCACCGCCGATCAGGCGCATGCCCGGCTCATAAACCCGGGCGAACATGAACAGGAAAATGGTCGTGGCAATCAGCGCGACCAACGCGGCGCCGAACAGCAAGGGTTGCAGGATGTCGCTGCGGTAGCGCACCAGCAGGTAGCAGCCGGCAAACAGCAGCAAGGTATGCAGTGGCGGCTTGAACATTCCGCCGAGCGGCTCCCCGCCCGGCCCCCAGGCGAGGCTGAGCAACGCCCAGGCGGCAAACAGCAGAACCGCGATGAAAATCGGCTCGCGCAGCAGCTCCTTGAGTTCGCGCGGGCGCAGGCACAGCGCGATCAGTGTCGGAATGCTGAACAGGCCATAGAACAACTTGTGATGCAGACTTCGACCCGGCAAGAAGAACAGCGCGCACAGGAGCAGGAAATAACCGGTGGGAAGAATCCACAGGCTAATGAAATCGAAAATCCGATTGGACGTACTGCTGAAGCCGCGAAGTTGCATGCTGTGAGATTCATTCCTGAGGTTGATCGACCATTCGAGTGATGGCTATTTGATGCAGAAGAGGTGCATAACAATAACAGCCTTTCGCCGATTGCCAGAACCCTGAAGAAGCTGTGCTAAAGTCAGCGTCCTTTTTATCGACTTTCGCGTGATATGACCGATTCCAGTCCCGCCGCAAGCCCATCGAGCTTGAAAATCTACTTCCGCCTGCTCGGCTATGTCCGGCCGTACATCAGTCTGTTCCTGATCAGCATCGTCGGCTTTCTGATTTTCGCCTCGACGCAACCGATGCTTGGCTACATCCTCAAGTACTTTGTCGATGGCCTGTCCAACCCTGAAGCGGTGCTGTTTCCCTCCGTGCCCTATCTGCGTGACCTGCAGCTGCTGCAGGCCGTGCCGCTGTTGATCATCCTGATCGCCGCGTGGCAGGGGCTGGGCTCCTATCTGGGCAACTATTTCCTGGCCAAGGTTTCTCTCGGGCTGGTGCATGACTTGCGTGTGCAGTTGTTCAACAACCTGTTGGTGCTGCCTAACCGCTATTTCGACAAGCATAACTCCGGTCATCTGATTTCGCGTATCACCTTCAACGTGACGATGGTCACGGGGGCGGCAACAGATGCGATCAAGGTCGTAATCCGTGAAGGCATGACGGTGATCTTCCTGTTTGCCTCGCTGTTGTTCATGAACTGGAAGCTGACCCTGGTGATGGTGGCGATCCTGCCGCTGATCGCCGTAATGGTGCGCACCGCCAGCAAGAAATTCCGCAAGCAGAGCAAGAAGATCCAGCTGGCGATGGGCGATGTCACGCATGTGGCCTCGGAAACCATCCAGGGTTATCGCGTGGTTCGCAGCTTCGGCGGCGAGGCCTATGAAGAAAAGCGCTTCCTCGATGCCAGCCAGGGCAACACCGACAAGCAACTGCGCATGACTCGCACGGGTGCGATCTATACGCCGATGCTGCAACTGGTGATCTACACCGCCATGGCCGTGCTGATGTTCCTGGTGCTGTACCTGCGCGGTGACGCCTCGGCCGGTGACATGGTCGCCTACATCACGCTGGCGGGCCTGCTGCCCAAGCCGATCCGTCAATTGTCCGAAGTCAGCTCGACCATTCAGAAAGGCGTGGCCGGTGCCGAGAGCATTTTCGAGCAACTGGATGTCGAGCCGGAAGTCGATACCGGCACCGTCGAGCGCGATGCGGTGAGTGGCCGTCTGGACGTGCGCAACCTCAGCTTCACCTACCCTGGCACCGAACGCCAGGTGCTGGACGACATCAGTTTCTCGGTCCAGCCAGGGCAGATGGTCGCACTGGTCGGGCGTTCGGGCAGCGGCAAGTCGACGCTGGCCAACCTGATTCCGCGTTTCTATCACCACGACAAGGGCGAAATCCTCATCGACGATGTGGAAGTCGAACAGTACAAACTGCTCAACCTGCGTCGTCACATCGCTCAGGTGACTCAGCACGTCACTCTGTTCAGCGACACCGTGGCCAACAACATCGCTTATGGCGATCTGGCCGGTGCGCCGCGTGAAGACATTGAAAAAGCCGCGCGTGATGCCTACGCGATGGACTTCATTTCGCAGTTGCCGCAAGGCCTGGACACTCAGGTCGGCGAGAACGGCGTCTTGCTTTCCGGTGGCCAGCGCCAGCGTCTGGCGATTGCCCGTGCGTTGCTGAAGAACGCGCCGCTGCTGATTCTCGACGAGGCCACCTCGGCACTCGACACCGAGTCCGAACGGCACATTCAGGCGGCACTGGATCAGGTGATGAAGGGGCGTACCACGCTGGTAATCGCTCACCGTCTGTCGACCATCGAGAAGGCCGACCTGATTCTGGTCATGGATCAGGGGCGCATCGTCGAGCGCGGCACCCACGACCAGTTGCTGGCGCAAAATGGTTACTACGCGCGCCTCAACGCCATGGGCCTCGATGCCCCGGCCGAAGATATCGCCTGATTCCAGGCCCTGTCCTGTGAGAGCGAGCCTGCTCGCGAAAGTGCTGCAACAGACGACGTCCGTGTCGAATGTTCATGCGCTATCGCGAGCAGGCTCGCTCCCACAGTCGTTTGTATCCAGACCTTTACCCTTCTTGACCAAACCGGAATAAAACCGGGCACCGCGCTTGTTAAGGTTCCTCAACGAACTCTGACTTCCATCGAGGGGGCCATCCCCGTCGCGCGGGTGCTTTCATGCTGCAACGCTATCTCTGGAAACTGCTGCCCAAGCCACAGCGGGCTTTTCTGCTCGGGCGCCTGTCGGTGGTCGATCGGCAGGTGGTGAACAAGTCGATGTCGGCCAACCTGACGTTTCCTCAGGCCTTCCAGCAGCGCTCCTGCCTGTTTATCCATGTTCCGAAATGCGCCGGCAGCAGCGTTTGCGCGGCGCTGTTCGACGGCTGGCGACCCGGGCACTTGCCGCTGTATTGGTATGAAGAGCAGTTTCCCGAGCAGTTCGCCAACGCCTTCAAGTTCGCTTTTGTTCGCGACCCGCTGGAACGTGCCTATTCGGCCTACGCCTTTTTGCGTGGCAACGAGTTGAGCGCGCGTGACCATATGGCGCAACGGCTGGTGCGGCAGTACCGGGATTTCGACGCTTTTGTCGCGCGCTGGCTGCATCCGGAAACGATTGCCCGGCAATTGCACTTTGCCGCCCAGACCGACTTTCTGACGGACTCGCTGGGGCATCTGGCGCTGGACTTCATCGGTTATCAGGAACACCTGACGCGGGATTTTCGTCTGGTTTGCGAACAGTTGGGGCTGACTGGCGAGTTGCCTCACGTCAACGGCTCGCGGGAACGGCAATCATTGCCGGCGCGGGAGTTCTGTACGGTGCGCACCCGGCGTCTGGTGCGTCGGGTTTATCAGCGTGATTACGAGTTGCTTGGGTATGAATGAGTCCCTGTCACTGCCGCTACAGACGCTCGCCATTCGGCCTTACGGTCTGGCGCTCTCGCACCAGGCCCGGGCAGCGCTCAAGGCACAACACCCACGCTGCCTGTGGTTGACCGGGTTTTCCGGCGCCGGCAAGTCAACCCTGGCCAATGCCCTCGAACTGCGTCTGCATGCGTCGGGTCTGCACACCTTTTTGCTCGATGGCGACAATGTGCGCAATGGCCTGTGCCGCGACCTGGGCATGAGCGACCTCTGCCGCCGGGAAAACATCCGGCGTATGGCCGAGGTGGCGCGGTTGATGGTCGACGCCGGGCTGATTGTGATCGTTGCGGCCATTTCGCCGTTCCGTGCCGAGCGCGACGCTGCGCGCAGGCTGTTTGCCCAGGATGAATTAATTGAGGTGCACGTCAGCACTTCGCTCGAAGTCTGCGCCCGGCGCGATCCGAAAGGTTTGTATCAGGCCGTACGGGAAGGCCGGATCACGCACTTTACGGGCGTGGACAGTCCTTACGAAGCGCCATTGGCAGCCGAGTGGCAAATCGACACCGAGGCGCTGGAATTGTCCGAAGCCTGTGGACAACTGGCGGCACTGGTGCTCAAAAAATGAGCAAAGTAACGGACTGTTTCATCCTGTTGCAGGCTGCACGCAAGCCTGCGCCAACCCTGTGTTAATATCGCGCCCCTGTTCATTTTGTATGTGGGTTGCTCCATGAAGTTGTCCATGCCGCGATTCGATCAAGCCCCAGTCTTGGTGGTCGGCGATGTCATGCTCGACCGTTACTGGCATGGTGGAACCTCACGGATTTCCCCTGAGGCACCGGTACCGGTCGTAAAAGTCGAGCAAATCGAAGACCGCCCGGGCGGTGCTGCCAACGTTGCCTTGAACATTGCCGCGCTGGGTGCGCCGGCGTCGCTGGTCGGTGTGACCGGCGACGACGAAGCCGCCGACAGCCTGAGCAACAGTCTCAAGGGCGCGGGCGTGCGCGCGCTGTTCCAGCGCATTGCGCATCAGCCGACCATCGTCAAACTGCGGGTCATGAGCCGGCACCAGCAGTTGCTGCGTATCGACTTTGAAGAACCGTTTGCCACCGATGCGCTGGCCCTGGCCTCGCAGGTCGATGATCTGCTCGAAGGCATCAAGGTGCTGGTGCTGTCGGACTACGGCAAAGGCGCGCTGAAGAACCATCAGGCCCTGATTCAGGCGGCCCGTGCCAAAGGCATTCCGGTGCTGGCCGATCCCAAGGGCAAGGATTTTTCGATCTACCGTGGCGCCAGTCTGATCACGCCGAACCTCAGCGAATTCGAAGCCATCGTCGGCGGTTGCGCCGATGAGCACGAACTGGTGAGCAAGGGCGCAGCCCTGATGCACGATCTCGAACTCGGCGCGCTGCTGGTCACCCGTGGTGAACACGGCATGACCCTGTTGCGTCCGGAGCATCCGGCGCTGCATTTGCCGGCCCGTGCCCGTGAAGTGTTCGACGTGACCGGTGCCGGCGACACGGTGATTTCCACCCTGGCGGCGGCGATCGCTGCCGGTGAAGAACTGCCGCACGCGGTGGCGCTGGCCAATCTGGCGGCGGGCATCGTGGTCGGCAAACTTGGTACTGCGGCGATCAGCGCCCCGGAACTGCGCCGCGCGATTCAGCGTGAAGAAGGTTCGGAGCGTGGGGTGCTAGGTCTGGAACAGCTGGTGCTGGCAGTGGCCGATGCCCGTGCGCATAACGAGCGCATCGTCTTCACCAACGGCTGCTTCGACATTCTGCATGCCGGGCACGTGACCTACCTCGAGCAGGCGCGCGCCCAGGGCGACCGTCTGATCGTGGCGATCAACGATGACGCCTCCGTCAGCCGCCTGAAGGGGCCGGGACGTCCGATCAACAGTGTCGACCGACGCATGGCGGTACTCGCCGGCCTCGGTGCGGTGGACTGGGTGATCAGTTTCCCGGAAGGCACCCCGGAAAACCTGCTGCGCGAGGTCAAGCCGGATGTGCTGGTCAAGGGCGGTGATTACGGTATCGACCAGGTTGTTGGTGCCGATATCGTCAAGGCTTACGGCGGCACGGTGAAAGTGCTGGGTCTGGTGGAAAACAGCTCGACCACTGCGATCGTGGAGAAAATCCGCGGTAACTGATTCAAGCTAAAAAGATCGCCGCCTGCGACAGCGCCTACATTGGAATGCGTTTCCCTGTAGGAGCTGCCGCAGGCGGCGATCTTTTGCTTTTCAGGAACTGACTTTCTTGCGCGGTACGATCTTCTTCAGCAATTGCCTGGCCTTGCCGCGCAACCGCGCCAGTCCCGTGGGTTTCTCCGGCGGGGTCAGGCCTTGTTGGCGTAACCAGTCCTTCCAGCGAATCCGCTCGTCACGCACCAGCCAGCCATCCTGTCTGGCAAAACTTTCGGCCAGATACAAACCGCGCGTGCCCGCCGGAGACAGCTGACCTTTCTTCAAGGTATACAGCTCGGCCAGCGGTTCGCCGTCCTGCAACGGCATCAGGTACAAATCCGGGCGCTTGCGGTCCAGTCGCGCCACCAGTTGATCACCTTCCAGGCGTTCATCGACGTGAAACAGACTCAGGGATTTGGCTTCCTTGGGCACGTCCAGGCGCAAGTCGTAGATCAGTTGCAGCGATGCGGTCGGCAGATGCACGTAGGCCCGTGGTCGTTCGAGCAATTGCAGATTGGCGCAGCGCACCGGCCGCGCCGAGCCGGACTGCGGCGTCAGGCGAAACGGCAGGGCCTCGCGATAATGCAGGGCGGAGGCGTAGGGTGCGGGTAGCCAGGTGTCGTTGAAGCGTCCGCCGAGCCAGCCTTCCGGGGTTTCCAGCAGGCACTCTTCGGCAATTTCCTGAATCGCCGTGTGCAGCGGGATGTTCAGTTCTTGAGCAGGCACGTAACCGGAAATCAGCTTGAGCACGACATCCCCACGATCCTGCCGACGCTGGCGCACCAGCACCCAGTAATCGCGATTCTGCCAGTGCAGGGTCAGGCGCACAGAGACCCCGAGGTTGGCCAGTTCCACCGCAAAGCGCTCGGCATCCGCCACGCTCACCGGTTTGCGCCGCTGCAGGGTCTGGGCGAAATTCAGCGGCATGCCGACGCTCTGATACGTCAGGCCTTCGGGCGTGGCCTCGACGAACAGCGGCAGCGTCTTGAAGTTGCTCGGGTTCTTTCTGATGAGCGTGCGCGGCATGTCGGCTCCTGCTTAAGGCCGCGGGGCGGCGTCAGTGACCACGGAGGACCTGGGCAACGGTCGCAACGTTATGGGCGAGGTGCAGCGGATTGATCGTCCCGACAATAGCACTGGCCACGCCGGGCTGCTGGAACAACAACTCGAAGCTGGCGCGCACCGGATCCACGCCCGGACTCAGGCATACATGGCCGCTGGCCAGGGCTTTTTTCACCAGAATGGCTTTGCCGTGGGCAGCAGCATAGTCAATGACTGCCTTCTCGTTCTGTTCGTTCAGATTGTAGGTGACCATCGCGCAGTCCCCTTGCTCCAGCGCCTTGAGTCCGCCCTCGACCGTTTTGCCGGAGAAGCCGAAACCGCGAATCTTGCCCTCGGCCTTGAGTGCAGCGAGGGTGGCGTAGACCTCTTCGCGCTCAAGGATCGCCAGATCGTTGCCGTCGGAGTGCACCAGCACCAGGTCGATAAAATCGGTTTCAAGACGTTGCAGGCTACGCTCGACCGACATCCGCGTATGCGCCGCACTGAAGTCATGGCGCGACAGGCCGTCGGCAAACTCTTCACCGACCTTGCTGACGATTACCCAGTCCTGCCGCTGGCCGCGCAACAACGGGCCGAGGCGTTCTTCGCTGCGACCGTAGGCCGGGGCGGTGTCGATCAGGTTGATGCCCAATTCGCGTGCCTGCCTGAGCAGCATGCGCGCGGCATCGTCATCGGGAATCTGAAAACCGTTGGGGTATTTCACCCCTTGGTCGCGGCCCAGTTTGACCGTGCCCAGGCCCAGCGGCGAGACCGTCAGGCCGGTGCTGCCCAGTGGGCGGTGGAGGTCGTGCAGGTTCGCGATAGTCATGGCAGCAGTTGCTCCCAGGCTGGAACGCCCATCGGTGGTTTTGGCAACGCCGGCAAAGGTTCGGCGGCTTGTGGCTGAATGCCGTCGCGCTCCAGCGCAGCGATGACCCGGTCGGCGAAGTCCGGCGCCAGTGCGAGTTTGGTCGGCCAGCCCACCAGCAGGCGACCCTCCTCGGCGAGGAAGGCGTTGTCCGGACGGCTCAGGCCGGTTTGCAGCGGCTCGGCGCGATCCACGCGCAAGGTCGCCCATTGCACCTGGCTCAGATCGATCCATGGCAGCAACTGGCCGAGCTCTTTCTGCGCGGTGGCGATCTGCTCGGCAGGTTCGCGGGCCACGCCTTCGCTTTCGGCAATGTCGCCGCCCAGGTACCAGACCCAGTTGCCGTCAGCGGCCGGGTGGGTGGTGACGGTGATGCGCGGCTTGGTGCCGCCGCCCAGGCAGTGAGCGTACAGCGGCTTCAGGCTTGGGCCTTTGGCGATGATCATGTGCAGCGGTCGGCGTTGCATCTGCGGATGGGTCAGGCCCAGGTCTTCCAGCAATCGGGCAGTGCCGGCGCCGGCACTGAGGACGATGCGTTGGGCGTGGATTTCACGACCGTCGACCTTCAGACCGACCAGCACACCGGCTTCCAGCAGCGGCTCGATGGTTTGCCCGGCGAGCAGGCCGTCACCGGCCAGATCGGCCAGGCGCTGAATCAGGCTCGGCACGTCAACCACCAGTTCGGCGAGGCGATAGACCTTGCCCTTGAAGCGCTTGTCTTGCAGGGCCGGCGGCAGTTGATCGCCCTTGACCTGATCGACCCGGCCACGCACGGCTTTGCTGGCGAAGAAACTGGTGAGGTTGCCGGCGAGGGTGCCGGGCGACCACAGGTAATGCGCTTCGGACAACAGGCGCACGCCGGACAGGTCCAGCTCGCCGTTGCCGGCCAGCGCTTCACGCCAGCGGCGCGGCATGTCGGCGATGGCTTCCGAGGCGCCGGTCAGCGCACCGTGCAGCGCATACTTGGCGCCGCCGTGGATGATGCCCTGGGACTTCACACTCTGCCCGCCGCCGAGGCTGGCGCTTTCCACCAGCACGGTCGAAAAACCCTGACGGCGCAGACGCGCGTTCAGCCAGAGGCCGGCGACACCAGCGCCGACAATCAGAACGTCGGTGGAAATAACGGATGGCATGCAACGACCTCAGTGTTCAAGACGAGGGCGCAGTATACAGACTCGGGAAAGAGCGGGATTTGTCGATGATCAACAGGGCAGATGCAAAACCAAATGTGGGAGCGGGCTTGCTCGCGAACGCGGTGTGTCAGTTAACAGAAATGTTGTTGCCACACCGCCTTCGCGAGCAAGCCCGCTCCCACAGGGGATTTGCGTTACTGCAAATCAGTGCCCGGCAGTCTTGGAGAACAGCTGGATGACCACCACGCCGAGCACGATCAGCGCCATCCCGAGCATCGCCGGCACGTCCAGCTTCTGCCCATAAATGAACAGCGCTGCGACGCTGACCATGACGATGCCCATGCCCGCCCACACGGCGTAGGCGACCCCCACCGGCACAGTGCGCACCACCAGCGTCAGCATCCAGAAGGCGATCCCGTAGCCGACGATCACCAGAATCAACGGCAGCGGGGTGCTCAAGCCTTTGACCGCTTTCATCGAAACGGTGGCGATCACTTCGGCGCAGATGGCGATAGCCAGGAAGGCGTAGGCGTTCATGTGTAGATCCTCATGTAAAACGTTGCTTGCTGAGGCGGCATTCTAGTCGCTCGCCAGATGGGGTATAGTCATTACCTATCTGTTTTGAAGATGGGTTGCTGCATGAATACCCTGTGGAATCTGGAACAACTGCGCGCCTTCGTCAGCGTCGCCGAACAGCGCTCGTTTTCTGCCGTGGCGCGCCAGCAGCGCAAGGCGCAATCGGCGATCAGCAGTGCGATTGCCATGCTGGAGGACGATTTGGGCGTCAGCCTGTTCGAGCGTAGCAGTGGTCGCTCACCCAGGCTCACCGAAGCGGGCGAAGCCTTGCTCGAAGAAGCCCGGGAAGTGCTGCGCCAATGCGAGCGCCTCAATGGTCGGGCGATGGCGATGATGCGCGGTCAGGAAGCGCAGTTGCGCGTGGCGCAGGATGAAGCAATGCCGTATCAGGCACTGGTGGAAAGCTTCGATGCGCTGGCCGAGCAATTTCCCAGCCTCGAAGTGCAACTGACCAGCGCCGCCCAGGGTGAAGTCGCACGCAAACTGGTCGAGCGTCGCGCCGATCTGGGCTTGCTGTTCTATCACGACGAAATTCCCGAAGCGCTGGAGCGTCGGGTATTGGGCCGGGTGGAAATGGTCACCGTCTGCGGGATCAATCATCCGCTGGCGACGCAGTCCTATGTCACCTGCCAGCAACTGGCACAGCATCGGCAATTGTTGATGTCGACGCAGACCAGCGTCTACCCCGGCAACGAACCGGCTAGCCCGCAAGTCTGGCGCGCTGACAGTTTCTACGTGATGGCCGAATGGTTGGTGCGGGATCTGGGCTGGGCCTGGTTACCCCGGCATGTGGTGCAGTATTCGGCTTATCAGGGCCTGATGGTCGAACTGGACAGCGAATGGACCCCGCCGGCCTTGGTGGTGGAACTGGTCTGGCGCCGGGATGAACCCCTGGGACCTGCGGCGCGCTGGCTGGCCGAACGTTTTGCCGTGCACTTGCGGGCGATTGGCGACAAAAGTCGATAAACTCCGCCGCCATGAATAGAACTCTCTACACCGCGCTGTTTTACCTGGGGCTGCCATTGGTGGCGATTCGGCTGTGGCTGCGCTCGCGCAAGGCCCCGGCGTATGCCAAGCGGATTGGTGAGCGCTTCTCTTACGGGATGCCGCGACTGCAACCCGGCGGGATCTGGGTGCACGCGGTGTCTGTGGGCGAAAGCATTGCCGCCGCGCCGATGATTCGCGCCTTGCTGCAGCGTTATCCACAGCTGCCGATCACCGTGACCTGCATGACGCCGACCGGATCGGAACGGATTCAGGCGTTGTTCGCCGGCGAACCGCGCATCCAGCATTGTTATCTGCCCTACGACTTGCCGTGCGCAGCGGCGCGTTTTCTTGATCACGCCAAACCGAAACTGGCGGTGATCATGGAAACCGAACTCTGGCCCAACCACATCCATCAGTGCGCCAAGCGTGGGATTCCGGTGGCGCTGGCCAACGGGCGATTGTCCGAGCGCTCGGCCCGAGGCTATGGCCGCTTCAGCAAGCTGACCGCGCCGATGCTCGCTGAAATGAGTTTTTTCGCGGTGCAGACCGAGGCCGAAGCCCAGCGCTTCCGCGATCTCGGCGCGCGTCCGCAGACGGTCGAGGTCACTGGCTCGATCAAGTTCGACCTGACCATCGACCCGCAACTGCTGCAGCGCGCCCATGAGTTGCGCGGCCAATGGCAGGCGCTGGAGCGCCCGGTGTGGATCGCTGCGAGTACCCACGAAGGCGAAGACGAAGTGGTGCTCGACGCCCATCGCCGGCTGTTGGCGAACTACCCGAATGCGCTGCTGATTCTGGTGCCGCGCCATCCCGAGCGCTTCAACTCGGTGTTCGAGTTGTGCCAGCGTGAAGGCTTTGCCACGGTGCGCCGTTCCACCGGTGCCAACGTCGAAGCGGACACTTCAGTGCTGCTCGGCGACACCATGGGCGAGCTGCTGTTTCTCTACGCGCTGGCTGACAGTGCTTTCGTCGGCGGCAGCCTGGTGCCCAACGGCGGGCACAATCTGCTGGAGCCGGCGGCACTGGCAAAACCGGTGCTCAGCGGCCCGCATCTGTTCAACTTCCTCGACATCGCCGCGCAGTTGCGCGAGGCCGGTGCGCTGGCCGAAGTGGATGATGCCGAAGGGCTGGCGGTGGAAGTGCAGCGTCTGTTCGAATTGCCGCGCGATGCCCAGCGCATGGCCGAGGCGGGGCTGGCGGTGATGCGGCGTAATCAGGGTGCGTTGCAGCGGTTGCTGGATGGGCTGGGCCGGTTGATCAAATAGTCGCCCGGAACATTTATTGTGGTGAGGGGATTTATCCCCGATCGGCTGCGCAGCAGTCGTTAACCCTGCTTGCCATATCAGACTGAATCACCGCGGTGAATGGTTTTGGGGCTGCTACGCACCCCATCGGGGATAAATCCCCTCGCCACAGGGGATTTTCCAGATTGTTTAGGGGCGCGCCTTGAGTTGCGCTTCGGCTGCCTTGGCCAGATCCGGTGGCAAGAAGTCCTTGTCCGGGTTGTAGTCGGCCTTCAGATAGCGCGCCAGGTCTTGCAAGTCACCCGGATTCAACGTTCCTGCCGCCTGCTTCAAGCGCAGGTTGTCGAGAATGTAGTCGTAACGGGTGTTGTTGTAGTTGCGCACCGAGGTGTACAGCTGACGCTGGGCGTCGAGCACGTCGACAATGTTGCGCGTACCGACCTGATAACCGATTTCCGTGGCTTCCACTGCGCTCTGGTTGGAGATGATCGACTGGCGACGCGCCTGCACCTGCTCGACATCGGTGTTCACCGCGCGGTGCAGGTTGCGGGTGTTTTCCACCACTTGCCGGCGCAGGGATTCGCGCTGTTGCTCGCTCTGATCCAGTTGCGCATAGGACTGGCGCACTTGCGAACTGGTCAGCCCGCCACTGTAGATCGGAATGTTCAGTTGCAGGCCCAGGGTGCTTTGCTCGACGTTGCCACTGTACGGCGTACCGAAGGCGTTCGGGTTGGCGAAACCGAGGGCGTCGTTGTCACCCTTTTCGTATTTGGCCACGGCATCGAGGGTCGGCAGGTGACCGGCCTTGCGCTGTTTGAGGGTCTGTTCGGCGGAGCTGACCGCAAAGTTGCTCGCCAGCAGATTGAGGTTCTGCTTGCCCGCCGTGTCGACCCAGGCCTTGGCGTCGTTTGGCGCCGGCGGCAGGATCGGCAGCGTGTGGACGATGCCCTGAATCGAGTTGTACTGACGGTTGGTCAGGGTGATCAGCGCTTCGAACGCATCGTCAACCTGACGCTGCGCAACGATACGGTTGGCGCGCGCGGTGTCGTAACTGGCCTGCGATTGCAGGACATCGGTCTTGTCCGACAGGCCGACATCGAAACGCTCGTTGGACTGGTCGAGCTGACGCTTGAACGCGGCTTCTTCAGCCTTGGTCGAGGCCAGGTTGTCCTGACTGCGCAGCACGTTGAAGTAGCTTTCGGCCGATTGCAGGATCAGGTTCTGTTCGGTGGCTGACAGTTGCAGCGCGGCTTGTTCGTTGACGTCTTTCGCCGCTTGGTACTGGAACCAGCGATCGGCGCGGAACAAGGGTTGTGCCAGGGTCGCCTGATAGGAATGCGCGCTGCGATTGGCAGTGGCTGAAGGCTGGTCGATCGAGGTGCGCACATCCGCCACTTCGGCGCCGCCGGACAGGTTAGGCAGCAACCCCGCGCGTGCCTGCGGCACCACTTCTTTCTGGGCGCCGTACTGGGCGCGGGCGGCGGCCAGATCGGCGTTGTTGTCGACGGCTTCCTGATAGACGCTGACCAGATCGGTCTTGGTCGACAAGGGCGCTTCTGCTGCCCAGGCCATTGCGTTGGACGCACAAGACACGGCAAGAGCCAGTGAAAGTTTGCGCAGCATGAGGCGATCCCTAGCAAAAATATTACGAAAATAATGTGCGCGCCAAGGCTACGGCGCGGCCCCGGCAGCGTCAAGGCGCGCAGGGCACAGCGAGTGTAGTTGCGCAATCGTGCGGCAACAATCCTGCAAGTCCCGGTAATTGCGCCATTCATCATGGTGTTTGCCGCGGTGTTGGCGTTCTTTGCCGGTTGTGTCTAGACTGGCCGGGTTCTTGTCGGGGTGCCTTGCTATGAGGCTGAGATCGAATAATTTCGGATCCCGTTGAACCTGATCAGGTTAGCGCCTGCGTAGGGAACAAGATTTCTCGTCACCCGGCGAGTCCTCTTGTGCTTCGTCCGGGATATTGTTCGACAATCGAACGCTCGACGACGATGCACAGCACCAGTCCTGGTGCGCGTCCGTGCCTTTCAGGTTCTGCTCCGACAATCCATTGCCTGGATGCTGTCTGGAGAGCCCGTGATGACTACAAAAGCAAAAAACGCGATCAACCTGAGTGACTCGGCCAAGGTCGATGAGCAGTCGGTTCAGCCGTTCACCCGTTCGCAAAAAGTCTACGTTCAGGGCTCGCGCCCGGACATCCGCGTGCCGATGCGCGAAATCACCCTCGATGTGACGCCGACCGATTTCGGTGGCGAAATCAACGCGCCGGTCACCGTCTATGACACCTCCGGCCCGTACACCGATCCGAACGTGGTGATCGACGTGCGCAAAGGTCTGGGCGACGTGCGTTCGGCGTGGATCGACGACCGTGGCGACACCGAACGTTTGCCTGGCCTGAGTTCCAATTTCGGCCAGGAGCGCCTCGCCGACCCTGAACTGACCAAACTGCGTTTCGCTCACGTCAACAACCCGCGCCGGGCCAAGGCCGGGGCCAACGTCAGCCAGATGCACTACGCGCGCAAAGGCATCATCACCGCCGAGATGGAATACGTCGCCATCCGCGAAAACATGAAGCTGCAAGAAGCCCGCGCCGCTGGCCTGTTGACTCAGCAACACGCCGGCCACAGCTTCGGCGCGAGCATCTCGAAAGAAATCACCGCTGAATTCGTCCGCGAAGAAATCGCCCGTGGTCGCGCGATCATTCCGGCCAACATCAACCACGTCGAACTGGAACCGATGATCATCGGCCGTAACTTCCTGGTGAAGATCAACGGCAACATCGGCAACAGCGCCCTGGGTTCGTCCATCGAAGAAGAAGTGGCGAAACTGACCTGGGGCATTCGCTGGGGTTCGGACACGGTGATGGACCTGTCCACCGGCAAACACATTCACGAAACCCGCGAGTGGATCATCCGCAACTCGCCGGTGCCGATCGGTACCGTGCCGATCTATCAGGCGCTGGAGAAGGTCAACGGCGTCGCTGAAGACCTGACCTGGGAGCTGTTCCGCGACACGCTGATCGAACAGGCAGAGCAGGGCGTCGACTACTTCACCATCCACGCCGGCGTGCTGTTGCGCTACGTGCCGCTGACCGCCAAGCGCGTGACCGGCATCGTTTCCCGTGGCGGTTCGATCATGGCCAAGTGGTGCCTGGCGCACCACAAAGAGAACTTCCTCTACACCCACTTCGACGAAATCTGCGAAATCATGAAGGCCTACGACGTCAGCTTCTCGCTGGGCGACGGCCTGCGTCCGGGCTCGATTGCCGACGCCAACGACGAAGCGCAATTCGGCGAACTGGAAACCCTCGGCGAGCTGACCAAGATTGCCTGGAAACACGACGTGCAGTGCATGATCGAAGGCCCGGGCCACGTGCCGATGCAGTTGATCAAAGAGAACATGGACAAGCAGCTGGAGTGCTGCGACGAGGCGCCGTTCTACACCCTCGGCCCGCTGACCACCGACATCGCGCCGGGTTACGACCACATCACCTCGGGTATCGGTGCGGCGATGATCGGCTGGTTCGGTTGCGCCATGCTCTGCTACGTGACGCCGAAGGAACACCTCGGCTTGCCGAACAAGGATGACGTGAAGACCGGGATCATCACCTACAAGATCGCGGCGCATGCGGCGGACTTGGCCAAAGGGCATCCGGGCGCGCAGATTCGTGACAACGCCCTGAGCAAGGCGCGTTTCGAGTTCCGCTGGGAAGACCAGTTCAACCTCGGTCTGGACCCGGACACCGCGCGTTCGTATCACGACGAAACCCTGCCGAAAGACTCGGCCAAGGTCGCGCACTTCTGTTCGATGTGCGGGCCGAAATTCTGCTCGATGAAGATCACTCAGGAAGTCCGCGAATACGCGGCCAACCAGCGGATCGACGCGGTCGACGTGGACGTCGCCCAGGGCCTTGCGGAGCAGGCCGAGCGGTTCAAGAAGGAAGGCAGTCAGCTCTATAAAAAAGTCTGATCCCTGACTGATCTTTTGTGGTGAGGGGATTTATCCCCGATCGACTGCGCAGCAGTCGCAATTTTGAGAACCGGGTCCTTCAGATGTACCGCATTCTCAGGTTTTGGGGCTGCTTCGCAGCCCATCGGGGATGAATCCCCTCGCCACAAGTGGGCCAGCTTGATCACACACAACAACAAATGTCCCTCTGAGATAACACCTTGAGCATTCAACCCGGCACTTATTCCCCCGACCTCGCCGTACCCGCCGACAAGCGGGTGTTCGGCGGTCGCGATCTGTTTTCCCTGTGGTTTTCCCTCGGCATCGGCTTGATGGTATTGCAGACCGGCGCCTTGCTCGCGCCGGGTCTGGGCCTTTCCGGTTCGCTGCTGGCGATTTTCCTCGGCACGCTGGTTGGCGTGCTGCTGCTGGCAGCGGTCGGCGTGATCGGCAGCGATACCGGTCTGTCGTCGATGGCCGCACTCAAACTGAGCCTCGGCCACAAAGGCGCGAGCCTGCCGGCGCTGCTCAACCTGCTGCAACTGATCGGTTGGGGCTCGTTCGAAATCATCGTCATGCGTGACGCTGCCAGCCTGCTCGGCAGCCGTGCGTTCAGCGAAGGTTCGCTGTGGGCCAGCCCGATGCTCTGGACCTTGTGCTTCGGCGCACTGGCGACTTTGCTCGCGGTCAGCGGGCCGCTGACGTTCGTGCGCAAGATCCTGCGTAAATGGGGTATCTGGCTGATCCTCGCCGCGTGCATCTGGCTGACCTGGAATCTGTTCGCCAAGGCTGATCTGGCGGCACTCTGGGCGCGTACCGGAGACGGCTCAATGCCGTTTGCCGTGGGCTTCGACATTGCCATCGCGATGCCGTTGTCGTGGCTGCCGCTGATCGCTGATTACTCGCGCTTCGGCAAGCGTGCGAAGAACGTCTTCGGCGGCACCGCCATCGGTTTCTTCATCGGCAATTTCTGGCTGATGAGCCTCGGCGTGGCTTACACCCTGGCCTTTGCGCCGAGCGGTGAAGTCAATGCGTTACTGCTGGCACTGGCCGGGGCCGGTCTGGGCATTCCGCTGTTGCTGATTCTGCTGGATGAGTCGGAAAACGCTTTCGCCGACATTCATTCGGCAGCGGTGTCGAGCGGGATTCTGTTGCGCTTGAAAGTCGAGCATCTGGCCTTGGCCATCGGCGTGATCTGCACCCTGATTGCACTGCTGGCGCCATTGGCGCAGTACCAGAACTTCCTGCTGTTGATCGGTTCGGTGTTCGCGCCGCTGTTCGGCGTGGTGCTGGTCGATCACTTCATCATGCGCAAGCGCAGTGCTCAGGTGGCGTCAGCCGCATTGCGCTGGCCGGCGCTGCTGGCGTGGCTGGGCGGGATCAGCACCTACCACTTGCTGGCGAATCTGTATCCGGATGTCGGCGCGACCCTGCCGGCACTGGTGCTGGCAGGGCTGTTGCAACTGGTGCTCGGTCGGGCGTTCAGTTACGGCCGGGAAACAGTTCGGGTTTGAGAATGCCGTTCAGACGCGGGTAAGGGATCTTCAGTTCGACGTGGCCCAGCGCGTAAGGCGCGATGGTGCTCACGTCGTACTTGAGGATCACGCCACCGTAGGTCAGCGCCACGTTCGGGGTTTTGACGAACGGCCAGCTCTTCACGAAATCCGCTTCCTGATCGAGCTTGGTGCTGATCAGCCAGCTGTTGTGCGCCACTTGCGCCGCTTTCCAGAACGCCTCTTCCTGACCCGGCAGCAACATGTCCGACAGGTTCAGCACTTTATGCTGCTGACGCGAATAGTTGATGAAACCGCGGCCCGGCGTGCCATGGGCGCCGCCGGTGTCGAGGTAGCTCGACAGTTCGATGATCACCAAGCCGTCATGCTGCTCGCGTACCTTGGCCTGCAAATAGCTGCTGTTGCGCGGGCCGGCGTTGCGCAGGAATTGATCACGATAGGCAGCCAGGGTTGGCGCCACCGCTGTGTTCTGCTCGGTGCGGGTCATTTGCAGCAGGCGTTTTTCGATAATGCCGTCCAGCGCAGGCTCGGCCGCGAAGTGCACGGTATCGATATTCACCAGCGGGCAGTCCGGGTTGGAACAGCCGGGTTTCAGGGTTTCCGACGCATCGCGGGTGGTTTCCAGCGGCGTGCGGTAGTTGGGCTGGAACAGGTTGGCGCAGGCGCCCAGGGTCAGGGCGATGGCGGCCACGGAGGCAATTTTGAAAAGCGACATGGGCGTCCTTTCTGAAACAGGGGAAGGCAAAAAGTTATCCGCTTCGACTATCGCCGAAGCAGTCAGTTCGCCACTAAGCTAATTAGAGTGGGTTTCGCCTCCACCGTCCATCCCGCTGACGGTAAAGGGGCTGCATCAATCATCGCGGGCGCGTTAGGATGGCGCGAAGTCGAGGTCGCCAGTAACCAAAAGCAGCCTCGTATTGGATTTGCAGCAAGAGAGGATGCTCATGACAGATTTTGCCAACGCCACTCCGGCCACCGTCGATGTCGTAAAGCGCGAGCGCTGCTACGAGGGCTTCTACAAGCTCGACCGTTTGCACCTGCGCCATGAGCTGTTCGCCGGGGGCATGAGCCGCGAGATCAACCGCGAAGTCTTCGTGCGTCACGATGCCGTGTGCCTGCTGCCTTACGATCCAAAGCGCGATGAAGTGGTGCTGCTCGAGCAGTTTCGCGTCGGTGCCATGGGCAAGACCGACAACCCGTGGCTGGTTGAACTGGTCGCCGGTCTGATCGACAAGGCCGAAGTGCCGGAAGAAGTTGCTCACCGCGAGGCGCAGGAGGAAGCTGGGCTGGACATCAAGGCCCTGTGGCCGATGACCAAATATTTCCCGTCGCCGGGCGGCAGCAACGAATTCGTGCATTTGTACCTGGGGCACTGCAGCACCGAAGGTGTAGGCGGCCTGCATGGGCTGGAGGAAGAAGCAGAAGACATCCGCGTCACGGTCTGGGCCTTTGAAGATGCCTTGCAGGCCGTCCGTGACGGACGCATTGCCAACGCGGCGAGCATCATCGCCTTGCAATGGCTGGCGCTGAACCGCGCCGAAGTGAGGGGGTTATGGTCGTAAACAAGCTGCGCGATCGCTATCGAGTCGACCTCGCCGGGCTGCAGGCCGCCTGCGAGGCCAACTACGCGCGCCTGATGCGACTGGTGCCGGACATGCGCAACGACCCCGAGGCGCGGCGGATCGCCGTGACCCAGGGCGAGCAGATGCTCGGCGTGCTGGCCCTCGAAGTGCTGCAGACCTGCCCCTACACCACCACTTTGCAGGTGCGTCAGGAACACAGTTTGCCGTGGCTGCCGGTGCCGCAACTGGAAGTGCAGGTCTATCACGACGCGCGCATGGCCGAGGTGATCAGCGCCGAACATGCACGACGCTTTCGCGGCATCTATCCTTACCCGAACGCCGCGATGCATCAGCCGGATGAAAAGGCCCAGCTCAATCTGTTCCTCGGGGAATGGCTGAGCCATTGTCTGGCCCTGGGGCACGAGTACGAAGTCGTACGCTAGTTGTGAACTGCGTCCGGTTCGCCGGTTTCCCCTTTGCGTCATCCCCCAGCATAATTGCGGCACTCAACCGATTCCGTGCTTTTGCCCTGGGAGAACGCCTTGCCGAGCGTATCCACATTGACCACCGCCGATCCGGCGCTGCTGGTGCAGTTATCCGACAGTCATCTGTTCGCCGAGGCGGACGGCACACTGCTGGGCATGAACACCCGCGAGAGCCTGCAAAAGGTCATCGAACTGGTGCTCAGGCAGCAACCTCGGATCGACTTGATTCTGGCCACGGGGGACCTTTCCCAGGATGGCACTCTGGAGTCGTATCAGCAGTTTCGTGAAATGACGGCGCAGATCGATGCACCGGCGCGCTGGATTCCCGGCAATCACGATGAGCCGCAAATCATGGCTCAGGCCGCGGTGCAAAGTGCATTGCTGGAGTCAGTGGTCGATGTCGGCAACTGGCGCGTGACCTTGCTCGACTCGGCGGTGCCGGGCTCTGTGCCGGGGTATCTGCAGGATGATCAGTTGCAACTGCTGGCACGCTCGCTGAGCGAAGCGCCAGAGCGCCATCATCTGGTGTGTTTCCACCATCATCCGGTGCCGGTGGGTTGTGCCTGGGCGGAGCCGATCGGCTTGCGCAATCCCGAAGCATTCTTCGACGTGCTCGATCGTTTTCCTCAGGCTCGCGCGGTGCTGTGGGGGCATGTGCATCAGGAGATCGATCGCGAACGCAACGGCGTACGGCTGATGGCCTCGCCATCGACCTGCATTCAGTTCGAGCCCGGCAGTCACGACTTCAAGGTCGGCGAACAGGCGCCGGGCTATCGCTGGTTGCGGCTGCTGCCAGACGGGCGGCTGGAAACTGGCGTCGAGCGCGTTACCGACTTCCAATTCACTGTCGATTACGGCTCCGAAGGCTACTGATTTCGATCAAGAGCCCCTCACCCCAGCCCTCTCCCGGAGGGAGAGGGAGCTGACCGAGGTGTCTGGCATTATCCATCGACCTGAAAGAATGTGTCGATTATGGATTCGCTGAAACTCGCTCAAGTCGGTGTAGCTCTTGAATATCCCCCATTCAGTCCCCTCTCCCTCCGGGAGAGGGCTAGGGTGAGGGGCTTTCTCCCTGTAAACTCCGCTATCTTTTGCCGACACCCAGGGAGCTCAAATGTCCGGTTCGATCCTCTATATCCACGGTTTCAACAGCGCGCCGGCCTCGAAAAAGGCCTGTCAGCTGGTCGAGGTGATGGAACGGCTGGGTTTGAGCGACCAATTGCGTGTCCCGGCGCTGCATCACCACCCGCGTGAAGCCATCGGTCAGTTGCAGCAGGCGATTGCCGAGCTGGGCCGGCCGTTGCTGGTGGGAAGCTCACTCGGCGGCTACTATGCGACTCACCTGGCTGAGCGCCACGGCTTGAAAGCCCTGCTGGTCAACCCGGCGGTCAGCCCGCACCGGATGTTCGACGGCTACCTGGGCACACAGAAAAACCTGTATACCGATGAAACCTGGGAATTGACCCACGACCATGTGACGGCCCTGGCCGAGCTGGAAGTGCCGGCACCCGTGGATGCACAGCGTTATCAGGTGTGGTTGCAGACCGGCGATGAAACACTGGATTATCGCCTCGCCCAGCAGTATTACCGGGCCTGCGCCTTGCGCATTCAGGCCGGCGGCGACCATGGTTACCAGGGTTTTGCCGAACAATTACCGGCGTTGTTGAGTTTTGCCGGCATTGGCGCCGATTTGTATCAGGCAATCGACTTCACCGCACTGTGAAGTCTTGCCCCTTTTTCATTGAATCACTGACGACGAGACCCTATGGCCACTCCCAGCGCTAGCTCTTATAACGCCGACGCCATCGAAGTCCTCTCGGGCCTCGACCCGGTGCGCAAACGCCCCGGCATGTACACCGACACCAGTCGGCCGAACCACCTCGCCCAGGAAGTCATCGACAACAGTGTCGACGAAGCCCTGGCCGGCCACGCCAAATCGGTGCAGGTCATTCTGCACGCCGATCACTCGCTGGAAGTCAGCGACGACGGTCGCGGCATGCCGGTCGACATTCACCCGGAAGAGGGTGTGTCGGGTGTCGAGCTGATCCTCACCAAGCTGCATGCGGGCGGCAAGTTTTCCAACAAGAACTACCAGTTCTCCGGCGGTCTGCACGGGGTGGGTATTTCCGTGGTCAACGCCTTGTCGACCGAAGTCCGGGTGCGCGTGAAGCGTGACGGCAACGAATACCAGATGACCTTCAAGGATGGCTTCAAGGCCACCGAGCTGGAAATCGTCGGCACCGTCGGCAAGCGCAACACCGGCACCAGCGTGTACTTCGCGCCGGATCCGAAATATTTCGATTCACCGAAATTCTCCATCAGCCGCCTCAAGCACGTGCTCAAGGCCAAGGCTGTGCTGTGTCCGGGGCTGCTGGTCAGTTTCGAAGACAAAGGCACCGGCGAGAAAGTCGAGTGGCATTACGAAGACGGCCTGCGCTCCTATCTGGTGGACGCGGTCAGCGAGTTCGAACGCCTGCCGGACGAGCCATTCTGCGGCAGCCTCGCCGGTAATAAAGAAGCGGTGGACTGGGCGCTGCTGTGGCTGCCGGAAGGTGGCGACGCGGTGCAGGAAAGCTACGTCAACCTGATCCCGACGGCGCAGGGCGGGACCCACGTCAACGGTTTGCGTCAGGGCCTGCTCGATGCGATGCGCGAGTTCTGCGAATTCCGCAGCCTGCTGCCGCGCGGCGTGAAGCTGGCGCCGGAAGACGTCTGGGAACGCATCGCTTTCGTGCTGTCGATGAAGATGCAGGAACCGCAATTCTCCGGCCAGACCAAAGAGCGTCTGTCGTCCCGTGAAGCGGCGGCATTCGTTTCCGGCGTCGTGAAAGATGCATTCAGCCTGTGGCTCAACGCCAACCCGGAAACCGGTCTGGCGCTGGCCGAACTGGCGATCAACAACGCCGGTCGCCGCCTCAAGGCAAGCAAAAAGGTCGAGCGCAAGCGCGTCACCCAAGGCCCTGCGTTGCCGGGCAAACTGGCTGACTGCGCCGGACAGGATCCGATGCGTTCCGAGCTGTTCCTGGTCGAAGGTGATTCCGCCGGCGGTTCCGCCAAGCAAGCGCGGGACAAGGAATTCCAGGCGATCCTGCCGTTGCGCGGCAAGATCCTCAACACCTGGGAAGTCGATGGCAGCGAAGTGCTGGCCAGCCAGGAAGTGCACAACATCGCCGTGGCCATCGGGGTCGATCCGGGTGCGGCAGACATGAGTCAGCTGCGCTACGGCAAGATCTGCATCCTCGCCGACGCCGACTCCGACGGTCTGCACATCGCGACGCTGCTGTGCGCGTTGTTCGTCCAGCATTTCCGCCCGCTGGTGGATGCCGGTCACGTCTACGTAGCGATGCCGCCGCTGTACCGCATCGACCTCGGCAAAGAGATCTACTACGCCCTCGACGAAGCCGAGCGCGACGGGATTCTCGATCGTCTGGTGGCCGAGAAGAAACGCGGCAAACCGCAGGTCACCCGATTCAAAGGTCTGGGTGAAATGAACCCGCCGCAACTGCGTGAAACCACCATGGACCCGAACACCCGGCGCCTGGTGCAGTTGACGCTGGGCGATGATTTTGCCGAAACCTCGGAAATGATGGACATGTTGCTGGCGAAGAAACGCGCCGGTGACCGCAAGACCTGGCTCGAATCCAAGGGCAACCTGGCCGAGGTGCTGGCCTGATGCGGTTTGGCTGGGCCTTGGCGGGTGCGTTGCTGCTGAGTGCGATGAGCGTGTCGGCGGAGCCGCTGCAGGAATTGCGCGTGCTCTCCGAACACCCGGTCGAAGGCATGCGTGGCGGCAACCTGTCGGGACTGGCCATGTGTGGCAGCGAGTTGTGGACGGTGTCGGACCGCGATGACGATCAGATCTATCGGCTGAATACCGCCGATCAGGTCTGGCAGGCCGAGGCCTTGCACATCGACGTGCCGCTGGTGCCGGAGACCGGTTTGCCGTGGGGATTGCGCTCGCGCAATTGGGCCGCGTCGTTCGTGCGCGGTGGCGACCTCGATTTCGAAGGCATCAGTTGCGACAGCGCCGGCAATCGCTACATTGTCAGCGAGGGCCACGCGGCGGTCTTGCAGGTGCCCGTCAGCGGCCCGGTCAACTGGCTGAAGATTTCGCCGATGATGGTTCGCGAAGCGCGGGCCAGTGGCATGCTCCTGCATTTCAATGCGATCTTCGAAGGTTTGGCGATCAACCCGGCGGGCGATCAGATGTGGCTGGCCGGCGAACGGCAAAACCGCGGCCTGCTGCTGATCAAGCGTCAGCAGACGGTGTGGGATTGCGACGGTCGTTGCGTGCTGCTCAGCGAGGGCGGCAAGGAAATGCAGCCGCCGCAGTTTCCGCACGCCAAAGCGGTCGACCGCGACTTTTCCGACCTTTCGTTGTTCAACGGCAAATTGTTTACCCTTGAACGCAACGCCTTCCAGATTTGTCGGCGCGATGCGCAGACTGCCAAGGTCGAGCGCTGCTGGTCGTACGCCGCTGAACTGTTGCAGGCCAACCGCCGTTACTCGCAGAACTTCGGGTTGGAAGAAGCATTGATCGTTGACGCTGAGGGTGCGTGGATCGGCGTCGACAATAATTTCGGCCCCCGCGCCGACGGTGAGGTAAGGCCGATCGTCTGGCGCTTCGCCGCGCCTGAAGGTGGCTGGAGCGCCAAACCGTGAGTCAGCAACCGCCGGGCAAGCGCGCCGGCCGGGTGTTGATGATTCTGGCCTGGTGCGCGGGGCTGTTTCTGGCCACGCGGTTTTTCGGCCAGTGGGAAGAACGTCAGCAGAATCCGAATGTGGTGGTCACGTCCGAGCAGCATGGCGGCGTAATCGAAGTGAAGCTGGCCGGCAACGCCCAAGGGCATTTTGTCGCCAGCGGTCAGATCAACGGTGAGCCGGTGGAGTTCATGCTCGACACCGGCGCGACCGATGTGGCGATCCCGGCGGATCTGGCCAAGCGCTTGAAACTGGAAGAGGGTTTCGGTGTGACCCTGAGCACGGCCAACGGCCTGAGCCAGGGCTACCGGACAAAGATCGACCGTCTGCAACTGGGCGACATTGTGCTGCGGGATGTCCGCGCGCTGGTGGCGCCGGGGCTGCATGGCGATCAGGTGCTGCTCGGCATGAGCGCCCTGAACAAACTTGAATTTACCCAGCGCGGTGGCACCATGCTGCTGCGCCAGACAACGAACCGATGAGGCCCGCATGAGCGACTCCCTTGATCTCAGCCTGGACGGTGTAGAACGCCGCTCGCTGGCTGACTTCACCGAAAATGCCTACCTCAACTACTCCATGTACGTGATCATGGACCGTGCCCTGCCGCATATCGGCGACGGCCTGAAACCGGTACAGCGGCGCATCATTTATGCGATGAGCGAGTTGGGGCTGGACGCCGATTCCAAGCACAAGAAATCGGCGCGTACCGTCGGTGACGTGCTCGGCAAGTTCCATCCGCACGGCGATTCGGCGTGTTACGAAGCGATGGTGTTGATGGCCCAGCCGTTCAGCTATCGCTACACGCTGGTCGACGGCCAGGGTAACTGGGGTGCGCCGGACGATCCGAAATCCTTCGCCGCCATGCGTTACACCGAAGCACGCCTGTCGCGCTATTCCGAAGTGCTGCTCAGCGAACTGGGCCAAGGCACCGCTGACTGGGGCCCGAATTTCGACGGCACCCTGCAGGAACCGCTGGTGTTGCCGGCACGTTTGCCGAACATCCTGCTCAACGGCACCACCGGCATCGCTGTCGGTATGGCCACCGACGTGCCGCCGCACAACCTGCGCGAAGTTGCCACCGCTTGTGTGCGCTTGCTCGATGAGCCGAAAGCCACGGTCGAACAGCTCTGCGAACACATTCAAGGCCCGGACTATCCGACCGAAGCGGAAATCATCACGCCGCGTGCCGACCTGCTGAAAATGTACGAAACCGGCAAGGGCTCGGTGCGCATGCGCGCCGTGTACCACGTCGAGGACGGCGACATCATCGTCACCGCGCTGCCGCACCAGGTCTCCGGGGCCAAAGTGCTGGAGCAGATCGCCGCGCTGATGCAGGCCAAGCCGTCGAAAGCACCGCAGATCGCTGACCTTCGTGATGAATCCGACCACGAAAACCCGTGCCGCATCGTAATCATTCCGGTCAACAGCCGCGTCGATCACGAAGCGCTGATGCAGCACCTGTTCGCCAGCACCGAGCTGGAGTCGACCTACCGGGTCAACGTCAACATCATCGGTCTGGATGGCAAGCCGCAACTGAAGAACCTGCGTGCATTGCTGGTCGAATGGCTGGAGTTCCGCGTGCTGACCGTGCGCCGCCGCCTGCAATTCCGCCTCGACAAGGTCGAGCGTCGCCTGCACCTGTTGGACGGTTTGCTGATCGCCTACCTCAACCTGGATGAAGTGATCCACATCATCCGCACCGAGGAGCACCCGAAAGCCAAGCTGATCGAGCGATTTGCCCTCAGCGAGATCCAGGCCGACTACATCCTCGACACCCGCCTGCGGCAGTTGGCGCGTCTGGAAGAGATGAAGCTGCGCGACGAGCAGGACGAACTGCTCAAGGAACAAGCCAAGCTGCAAGCCCTGCTGGGCAGCGAAGCCAAGCTGAAGAAGCTGGTGCGCACCGAGCTGCTGAAAGACGCTGAAACCTATGGTGATGACCGTCGTTCGCCGATCGTCGAACGTGCTGAAGCGAAGGCGCTGACCGAACACGATCTGCTGCCGAACGAGAAAGTTACCGTCGTGCTGTCGGAAAAAGGCTGGATCCGTTCGGCCAAAGGCCATGACATCGATGCCACCGGCCTGTCGTACAAGGCGGGTGACGGCTTCAAAACCTCGGCGGCGGGACGTTCCAACCAGTCTGCCGTGGTAATTGACTCCACTGGCCGCAGCTATTCGGTCGCCGCGCATACGTTGCCGTCAGCGCGTGGCCAGGGCGAACCGTTGACCGGGCGTCTAACCCCGCCACCGGGCGCGACCTTCGAGTGCGTGCTGATGCCGGAAGACGATGCGCTGTACGTGATCGCCTCCGACGCCGGTTACGGTTTCGTGGTCAAGGGCGAAGACCTGCAAGCCAAGAACAAGGCCGGTAAAGCCCTGTTGAGCTTGCCGAACAACGCCAAGGTGATCGCGCCGCGTCCGGTGACTGATCGCGAGAATGACTTGCTTGCCGCCGTGACAAGCGAGGGGCGGATGCTGGTCTTCAATATCAGCGATTTGCCGCAGTTGGCGAAGGGCAAGGGCAACAAGATCATCGGTGTACCGGGTGACCGTGTCGCCAGCCGTGAAGAGTTTGTCACGGACATTGCTGTGATTCCCGCGGGTGCAACGTTGATCCTGCAAGCAGGCAAACGTCCGTATAAACTGAAAGCTGAAGACCTCGAACACTACAAAGGTGAGCGTGGACGGCGTGGCAACAAGCTTCCACGTGGCTTCCAGCGGGTCGATGCACTGCTCGTCGAAAACCTCAATTAGGCGAAAACGCCCATCTAGAGGCGTCGATCTACGATTTAACGCGTAGATCGACGCTTTGGCGCTGGAGTCGGAACGCATATTCACGGATGATATGGCCTTTCCAAGCGCCGGCGTGGCCGAGCGTTCTTCATATTTATTGAGTATTTTCACTGTGGTCAGCCTTGTGGCGGCCACCTGGACGGGATGATGACTGCTCTGCGCCCCCTTATTTTCCTGCTCGCCGGCGTTTTGGGCCTGGCGGGTTGCAGCGTTCACCAGCCGGTGTCGCTGTATCAGCTGGACAGCGGAAGTCCGGCTCAGCCTGCGCAAAGCACAGGCATGGCGGTTTTGTTGGGTCCGGTAGTCATTGCTGATTACCTGCAACGTGAAACTTTGCTGCAACGTCAACCAGACGGCAGCCTGCAGGCCTCGACCGACGGTCGCTGGGCGGGCAGCCTTTCGTCGGATATCGATCAATTGCTGATGCGTCAGGTGGCCGGTCATCTGGACAGCCAGCGTGTGGTATTGGCACCCGCCACTCTGGGATTTGCCCCGGATGTGCAGGTATTGCTGACCATCACGCGTCTGGACTCCGGTGAGAAGCAACCGGCGATCCTCGATGCACAATGGCGTCTGATCGACCGTCGTGGTCAGGTGCGCGATAACCGCATCGTTCATCTGCAGGAGCTGCATGCCGGTACCACGGCTTCGCAGGTGCAGGCGCAGGGGATTCTGCTGCAGCGTCTGGCCGAGCAGTTGTCGGTGGCGCTCAAGCCATTGGCCAACCAGCCTCCGGTGGCCGAAGCACCGCGTAAGGCAGCGCCTAAACCGGCAGCGCCGGCGGCGGATGCAGAGAAGCAGCCGAAGATTCCGATGGCTTCGCCGATTCGCACGGATATGGAAGTGTTCCGCTTCTGAGTCTGAATCAGAGTCAAACCAGAGCCCGCCTTGTGCGGGCTTTGTTGTTTCTGGGGGCTGGAGGACAGTTGCTCCCACCATTTGATCAGCGGTGGGCACGTACCCTGTGGGAGCGGGCTTGCTCGCGAAGGTGTCGGAACAGGCGCCATAAAAGATCGCAGGCAACAAAAAGCCCGCAGACAATCACTTGTCTGCGGGCTTCTATGCATCTGGCTAAGGCTTACGCCCGGCGCTCATGCATCCGCGCCAGTTGTCGCTCGAGCATCGAGGGATAAGGCTCCATCAACCGCTCGACACAGCAGGCCCCCTCAGGGCTGGCGATCGGGCGGATTCGCGCTCGCTGACGAATCAGCGCATCGTCACCGATCTTGCGCTCGACCAGCAGCAGGTTGCGACTGTGTTGCGACAGGGCCAGCGCATCCTGAGCCGAATCGGTCAGCAGCAGGTCGATCTGGCTCAGGCCGAACAACTCGTCGCCCAGGGTCAGGCCCAGTTGCAATTGCAGGGTGATGCCGCTGTCGGCGACTTCGATCTGCAACTGATGGCCCAGCGCCCGCAGCAACTCGCCGCAGCAGATGGCGTTGGTCAGGTAGTCGTCACCGCTGTCTTCGGTGTGGAACAGCATCAGTGTGCTGCCATCGTTCAGGGTTTCGATTTCGCCCTGATACAGCGAAGCGGCCTGATCGAGACAATCGCGATAGCGCTCCAGCAACTCTTCCAGACGGGCACGCGGCAGGCGCCGCAGTTGCTCTTGCGAACCCAGCTGGATCGCCAGCACCGCGCTGTGCTGCGGCACGCTTGGTGTCGCTTTACGCGGCGCCGGAACAGCTTCGGTCAGCGACTCGTCGCGCAGATCGGCAAACGGGTCTTCGTCGTCATCATCGTCTTCAACGGTGCTGACCACGTGGCGCGGCGCCGGTTTTTGCGCGGCCATCGGGCGGGTTTCGTCAAAGCTCGGGTCACGCAGGTTGCGCACTTCGAACTCTGGCTCATCCTCTTCCTCGAACTCGGGTTCCGGCTCTGGCTCAGGTTCAGGCGCAGGCTCCGGAGCGTAGTTGGCGTGCAGCTGACGCGCCAGATCGCCGATTTCGTCCTGACGATCTATGCCCGGCGTGTGTTCGTCGATGCGCCGCAGCCAGACGCGCAATTGCAGCAACGGCGTCGATAGATAGCGCCCCATGCGCAGGCTCAGGGCCAGCGACAAGGCCAGCAGGATCGCACTGAGAATGCCCATGCTCTGCAGGCTGATGGTCATCGGCTGCTGGAACTGATCCATGTCCAGGCTGATGCGCAGTTGCCCGGCAGTCACGTCCTGGAAGGTGATCTTGCTCTCGTACATGCCCTCGGCTTCGCCCAGCAGGCTGTGCTTGGGGCGCTGACCGGATTCGGCGAGGATGCGGTTGTCCACGCTATAGATCGCGGCGTGTGCCACCAGCTTGTTCTTGGTCAGGTTGTTGAGCAGCACGTTGAGGCTGAGGATGTCGTTGGACACCAACAGTTCAGTGGCAGAGGTGGCGGTCTGCGTGGTCAGGCTTTCGCCCAGCGCATCGGCCTGCTCGTGCATGGCCTGCTTGAACTGCAAGCCCATCACCCCGGCATAGATCACCAGGGCCAGAGCGACCAGGATCACGTTATGGCTGGCAATGCGCAATGCAATCGGTACACGGCGATGGCGCAGTGCACGGAAGATCAGCAGGAAGAAGTTATCGGTTTTAACTGGCGTGGGCCGGTTCACTGAGCTCGGCTCTTTTGTCCGTGAAGTTGACGCGCAGTATAGCGACAGGCCCTAGACCGGCAAAGCGCTCGCGGTGCCCGATGGTCACTGAAAGTGGGTAGAATGCGGTTTTTTTCCAGTTGCGGGGGTGCGCGTTGCGCGAAATCGTCCTGATTAACATCACGGGAGTCGACCGTCCGGGTCTGACTGCGGCCATTACCGGCGTTCTGGCACAAGGTGGTGTGAACATTCTCGACATTGGTCAGGCGGTGATCCACGACACCCTGTCGTTCGGCATCCTGGTTGAAATTCCCGACTCCGAGCAAGGCAAAGCCGTGCTCAAGGACATCCTGTTCAAGGGCTACGAGCTCGACCAGCAGGTGCGCTTCACCCCGGTGTCCGAAGAGGATTACCAGCAGTGGGTGGGCAATCAGGGCAAGAAACGCCACATCGTCACCCTGTTGACCCGCAAAGTGACCGCCGGCCAATTGCAGGCGGTCAGCTCGATCACCGCCAAATATGGCCTGAACATCGACCATATCGACCGTCTGTCGGGTCGCATGCCGCTGGACACTCCGGCGGACAAGGGCAAGGGCTGCATCGAGTTCTCCGTGCGTGGTGAAGCGGCTGATCCGCAGGCGCTGCGTGCCGAATTCCTCAGCGTTGCGCAGGAGCTGAACGTCGACATCGCCTTCCAGGAAGATTCGCTGTTCCGCCGCAACCGGCGTCTGGCGGTGTTCGACATGGACTCCACGCTGATCGAAGCCGAAGTCATCGACGAACTGGCCAAGGCCGCCGGTGTCGGCGAGCAAGTCTCGGCCATCACCGAGCGCGCGATGGCCGGCGAACTGGACTTCCGCGCCAGCTTCAAAGAGCGCCTGGCGTTGCTCAAAGGTCTGGATGTCAGCGTGCTGGACTCGATCGGCGCTTCGCTGCGCCTGACCGAAGGCGCCGAAACCTTGTTCGCCGAACTCAAGCGCCTGGGCTACAAGACCGCGATCCTGTCCGGCGGCTTCACTTACTTCGCCAAGCAGTTGCAGGCCAAACTCGGCATCGACTACGTGTTCGCCAACGAACTGGAAGTGGTCGACGGCAAGTGCACCGGCGTGGCCATCGAGCCGATCGTCGATGCGCAGCGTAAAGCGGATCTGCTGAAGGAGCTGGCGCACAAGGAAGGCTTGCGTCTGGAGCAGACCATCGCCGTGGGCGACGGCGCAAATGACCTGCCAATGCTGGCGATTGCCGGGCTGGGTGTGGCGTTCCGCGCCAAGCCGCTGGTCAAACAGTCGGCGAAGCAGGCGATTTCCACCCTTGGGCTGGATGGCGTGCTGTATCTGCTGGGCTTTCGCGATCGCGACGGGCAGCTCTGACATCTCTATCGTCTGACTGGCCTCTTCGCGAGCAGGCTCGCTCCCACAGTTGAAATGCATTCCAGTGTGGGAGCGGGCTTGCTCGCGAAGGTAGCGCCGCCGATCCATCGGCGGGTACTTAAAGCGATTTCCACAACGAATCAAAATCCTCCTCGCCCCCGCCATTCTGCGCGGCCTCCAGCGAGCGATAGGCAAACTGATTGAAACTGTGCGTACTCGCCACCCGTCGATCCAGCCCGGCGCGGTGTTCTTCGCCGTGGGTGTTGATCAGCACTTTATTGCCTTCCTGAAACGGCAGGCGCGGGGCGAGCAAGGTCGCGGGCAAGTCGATGGCGCTGATCTCCGGTAGCAGCAGACCGCGCAAATACTGACTGTGATCATCTCGCGAGCGCACCAGTTGCAAACCGCAGGGTTCGGCGTGTGGCGCCACCAGTTCTATGCCCATTTGCGGCCCGCTGCCGCGCACCTGACGAATCCAGCGCACCACCGCAATGCTCCAGCCCTGATTCGCACTGTCCTGAATCCCGAGCATTTCCCCGGCCTGCAATTCGGCGGGTACTTCGCTTGGCCACGCCAGACAATAGCCGCCGGGACTGTGGTTGATCACCGGCAAGCTGTAGGTCGGGTAGTGTGGAGGGCTGTCCGCGTTGCTCTCGTCTTCGCCCAGATGGTCGTACTGGATTTCTTCGTACGGCAGCAACTCTTCAGTCGCGCCCTGCGGTGCGGCGTCGAAGGCCTGGCTCCAGCTGTCCTTTTCGCCCTGGACCACCACGCGACTGAAATTGGCCGCGCGAGCACCGGGATGTTTCAGCAGTTCGCTGAAGCTGCGTTCGCCGCCCAGGTAAAAGTGCAGGGCGCTCATGCCGACGCACACGGTCAGGCTGCCTTGACCGGCGGTGCGCTGAAAACTGCGCTCAGCGGCCTGGCCCCAACTGGCGTGCAAATGTTGTAGGGTATCGAGGCTCAGTCCTGCCGGGATCGGCAACGGCGTCGACGTCTCCTGCTGCAGTAAATGCGCTTCGATCACGTTCACCAGCGGTTGCGGATCGAAGCCCAGCAGTGCGCCCTGTTGTTCTTTGCGAAACATGCTGCGGTAGCGCGGGCCGGCGTCCAGTTCAGCGCTGATGGCGAACAGTCCATCCTGCGGACTGCCGGGATGCAATTTGAGCAGGGCACTCCACGGCTCCAGCACTTCGGCCAGCCGAGCGATCTGGTTCTGGCGCAATTGATTGCAACGGGCGCTACCCAGCAGCAGGGCGGCGATATAGGTCTGTTCCAGGCTCAGTTCGCTGCTCAGGCTCGCCAGATCGTCATGCACCCGACGCTGTTGCAACTGCAAGGCGCAAGCGCAGCGATACAACTGATGCAGCTCGAACCACAGATGTTCCGGCGGCGGACTGTACAGCTGCGTCGCCCGCAGCAGTTGCCCCTTGAGCGCATGCGCGGCCCGTTGCAGGGCCTGACTGACCAGTGCCGCCCGATCCTTGTGATACTTGGGGACAATGCGCAGAACGATCTGCTTGTAGCCGATAGCCAGATGACTTTGCAGCGCCTGGCACAAGTTGCTGATCTTGCGAGAGCGCTCATCGAGCATGATTGCCTGATGCAGAAAGTGCCGCTCCAGATGCTGGCAGACGAAGTAAACCTCGGGGCGCAGCAGCTCCAGCAGTTGCAGGCGATTGTCACTAGGGGTGAGCAATTGGTTGAGTTCGCCCAGGCCTAGGTACAACTGGCGGGCGGTTTCGCCGATGTTGGCCTTGGGCAGGCCGGCGATCCAGCGCTTGAGATCGCGCGGGGTGGCTTCGCAGAACGACAGGCGCGTTTGCGTCGGGATCGGGGCGCGCAGGGAGGGTTGGGGGCGTGACTCACTCATGCCGTGACTGGCTCCAGCGGCGAAATTGGCAACACCAAGAACTCTAGCAGCTGTAGTCTGTTTCGCCGGATGGCGTCAGGCTTTTTGACCACTGGTCTGCTGGCCGGATGCCATTCAACAAGCCCTACTAGTCTCTCAGACGTGCGATCGGAAACGCACGGTTGCACGGCCTGCCGTCAACCTCGGGCAGGTCTCCCGAAACTTCAAGGAGATGAGGTTCATGTCTAAATATGCAGTGGCAAATCAATGGGGCGGTAGTTCGGCACCGTGGCATCCGGGTGGAACCTGGGTGCTGGGCGGGCGGGACAACCAGCAAGTCGTCGCCATCGAGATCAAGTCGGGCGATGGCGGCAAAAGCTTCACCGGCACCATGACTTACGCCGGCGAAGGCCCGATTGGCTTCAAGGCGCAGCGCACCGGTCAGAATCAATACAACGTCGAGAACCAGTGGGGTGGCAATGATGCCCCATGGCATCCGGGTGGCAAGTGGGTGATCGGTGGACGGGACAATCAGAACGTTGTCGCGTTGAGCGTCACTTCCAGCGATGGAGGGAAAAACCTCAGTGGCACCAATACCTACGCCAACGAAGGGCCGATCGGCTTCCGTGGGCAGATAGAGTAACGGCGCCTCCCAGGTCGTGTCCGCCCCTTCACAGACGTGTGAAAGGGCGGATCAGCCGGCTCAGGCCGTCGGCAGGGCCAGAGCCTGGCCCATTTGCACTGGCGAACCCGCCACCAGTTCTTCAGCCCATTTCACTTGATCCGGGCCAAACAGCACGATCGCCGTCGAACCCAGTTTGAAGCGCCCCAGTTCCGCACCTTTTTCCAGATGAATCGGCGCACGGGCGGCTTCGTCGTAGCGGAAGGTTTTCAGTTCGCGCTTCGGTGGGGTGACCAGACCGGCCCACACGGTTTCGATCGAAGCGACGATCATCGCGCCGACCAGCACCACGGCCATCGGCCCGCGTTCGGTGTCGAAAATGCATGCTACACGCTCGTTGCGGGCGAACAGCTCCGGAACGTTTTCCGCAGTGGTCTGGTTGACCGAGAAGATCCGGCCCGGGATGTAGACCATCTCGCGCAGGGTGCCGGCCAGCGGCATGTGCACGCGGTGGTAATCCTTCGGCGACAGGTAAATGGTGGCGAAGTCGCCGCCCATGAACGGCGCGGCATTCGCCGTGTCACCGCCCAGCAGTTCCAGTACGCTGAAGCTGTGGCCCTTGGCCTGGAACACCCGACCGTGTTCGATCGGGCCGAGCTGGCTGACCGCACCGTCGGCCGGGCTGAGGATCGCGCCCGGGGTCTGATCCAGTGGCCGCGCGCCGTCTTTCAGGGCTCGGGTGAAGAACGCGTTGAAGTGCTCATAGGCGGTCAGGTCTTCGACCAGCGCTTGCGACATGTCCACCTGATAACGCTTGGCGAACCACTGGGTGAAGGCATTCTTGAACCAGCGCACGCGGCACTCGGCGACGCAGCCGGCCAGGCGCGACAGCAGGTGATGAGGCAGCAAGTACTGGCTGAGGATAAACAGACGCTCTTTCATTAGTTGTCCTTAGAACCTTGAATCTCGACAGGCGTGTCAGGGTGGTTGCCCCATTCGCCCCAGGAACCGGCGTAGCCCTTGACCCGCGGATAACCGAGGGACTTGGCCACCAGATAAGTGAAGCCCGACCGGTGATGGGTCTGGCAGTGGGTAATGATTTCTTTGTCCTTGGTGATCCCGAGGTCTTCGAGGATCTGCGGCATGTCCGTGCGAATCCGCAATTGACGCGCCTTGTCCATGCCGGCGGTCCACTCGAAGTTCACGGCGCCGGGGATGTGTCCACCCTTGGCGGCCAGCACTTTCTCACCGGAATATTCCAGCGGCCCGCGTGCGTCCCAGATCGCCAGATCGGCGGCGCCGAGACGGCTTTGCAGGTATTCGCGGGTTGCCGTCGGCTCGTCGTGCAGGGTCAGCGCCACCGGCCCACCCACAGCAGGCGGAACCTGGATCGACATCGGCATGCCGGCTTCCAGCCACGCCGGCAGACCGCCGTCGAGGTAGTGGTATTTGTCGTGACCGATCACGTCGAGCAGCCAGATGAAACGCCCGGCCCAGCCACCGCCCTCGTCGTCATAGACCACGTAGACCGCGTCTGGACGATGGCCCAACTCACCGAACAACGCCTCCAGATCGGCTTTGGCCGGCAGCAGCCCCGGCGCCGGCGGCTGGCCGAGCTGGGTGCGCTTGGGGTCGACAAAGCGTGCGCCGGGCAGATGGCCCTCGGTATAGCGGGCGGCACTGGTCAGGTCCACCAGAATCAGTTCGCTGGCATCCAGCCGAGGGAGCAGGTCGCTCGGTTCGATGACGAGCGGCAAGCCAGAGAAGTCAGACATGTGAGGTCTCCAGAGCACAAAGGGGGGGATTGTAGCGCAGCCTCATCGGCCACGGCTGCTAAAGCTGTGCAGGGCCTTTTCGATGCACTGTGCGGTTTTGCCGAAAGCCTGCACGCTGATGTCGGCGAACGGCCCACCGCCCTGGTCGGCGACTACGATCATGATCACCCGGCCGTTATTGACCAGCGAACGCAGGAACAGATGCTCGCCACGGAACAGCGCACGCAGGCCCGGCGGCAACAATGCGGAAAATTGTGCGTTGTTCTCGGGGGTGATCCGCACCTGTGCCTGTTGTGCGAGCAGGCGCTGCAAGACTTTGCTCTGACTGACGACAAAATTCAGCGCGGCGGCTTCCTTCGGCAAACCGAAGGTCTGGTTGACCCGCAGATTCGATTGCGTGCGGTCGGCCATCAGAATCATCACCCGGCGCATGCCGCTGGCGACCAGCGCATCACGGGCGGCGACGGTCAGGCTCATGGCATTGGTGAAGCGGCTCGGCTCGGCCAGCAGTTCGGCGCATTGCCGGCGCCATTGAGTCAGATCCTCGGCATTCGGCGCCGCCGCCGGCAGCATCCCGGCCGGCAAGCGATGGGTGCCCCATGGCCATAATAATGAAACGGCCGGGTGCCACAGATCGGGCATGGCATGCTGGCGCGCACTGTTGGCGGCTTGCTGGTGCAACTGCTGCTGCACTTCGTCCATCGAGATTTGCAGATAAAGGCTGGTCAGGTACTGCCAGCGCTCGCTGTGCGGACTGTCCCAGGCCTGTTGTGCCGACAGCGCCAGGCCGTTGGCCAGCAACACGGTGTTGGCCGGCTGGTTGAGCCAGCGGCGCAGGGTCGGATCGTCGTCGAGGCGATTCTGCTGGCGCAACGGATGTTCGCTATCGCGGGCGATGCGCAGTACTTTCACCAGTTCGCGCTGTTCGCTGAGCAGCAGTTTATAACCCTGCTGCACCCAGATCGGCAGGTGCCAGACCTGTACCAGCGCCTCGGCGATCTTCAGCAGGCGCACACCAAACAGTTGCTTCTCGACCGTGCGCGCCGATTCGCCCTTGTGGATAACCCGCAGCTCCCACTCTTCGAGCAATTCGGGAAACGTCAGCGCCAGCGGCCATAACGGCGACAGAAACAACAGGCTGCCCCAGTGAATGTCCTGCCACAGTCGTGCGAGGCGACTGGCAAAAAAACCGTTGGCCTGTTGTGTTGCGTGCTGGCTGATCATCTGCAGTTGGCGCAAGGCCTTGGGGATCTGCATCTGCGGTTCGACGGGCAGACGTACGAGCAATTCTTCGGTACGCGCCAGGCCCAGACGGTTGATCGCCACCTCGAGATTTTCCGCTGGAGCGGCCATGGTGCCATGGGTGTGACGATTTGCCTCACGGATGATGCTCAAGGCCAGCGCCGGACTGTCCTGCATCAGGTCGGCGATATCGCGCAGCGAGCTGCGGTTGTCACGGATCGCCCGGCAAACCTTGTCGTGCGCCTCTTGCGGCACGGGCAGGCGCACGCCATCGAGCAGTTTGACCCAGCCCTCGAGCGTGGTCGGTTTTGCGTGTGGGACGTTCGTTTCATTAGCCATGTCTGGACGAGATCTTCACTGACTGTAGACGCGCCCGGCATGGGCTAAATTGGCTTTTCGCCTGAACTGGCTATAGTCTGGCGCAGTTTTGCCGATAAGTAGAAGAAGAGATTTTTTAACTTCCGAATATGACCTTGAACCCGACTTAAATAAGTACTTTCTACCTATGGCTAAAATTATCGGCATCATCGTCGTATTCGCGAGCGTGCTCGGCGGATACGTGCTCTCCCACGGCAAAATTGCCGCCCTGATCCAGCCCTTCGAGGTGATGATCATCGGTGGTGCGGCCCTCGGTGCATTCCTCCAGGCCAACCCCGGTTACATGACGATGCACGTGCTCAAGAAATCCCTGAGCATGTTCAGTTCGCGCTTCAGCCACACGTTCTATCTGGAAGTGCTCGGCCTGATCTACGAGATCCTCAACAAGAGCCGCCGCGAAGGCATGATGGCCATCGAAGGCGATATCGAAGACGCTGCCGCGAGCCCGATCTTCGCCAAGTACCCGGCCGTGCTCAAAGACGAACGCATGACCGCGTTCATCTGCGATTACCTGCGCATCATGTCCTCCGGCAACATGGCTCCGCATGAGCTGGAAGGCCTGTTCGACATGGAACTCTACAGCCTCAAGGAAGACCTCGAGCACCCATCCCATGCGGTGAACGGCATTGCCGACGCCATGCCCGGTTTCGGTATCGTTGCGGCGGTATTGGGTATCGTGGTGACCATGGCGTCGCTGGGTGAAGGCGATCAGAAATCCATCGGTCTGCACGTGGGTGCGGCACTGGTGGGTACCTTCTTCGGTATTCTCGCGGCCTACGGTTTCTTCGGGCCGTTGGCGCATTCCCTGGCGCACGATGCCAAGGAAGAACTGAACGTCTACGAAGCCATCAAGGCCTCGCTGGTGGCGTCGGCTTCCGGTATGCCGCCATCGCTGGCCGTGGAGTTCGGGCGCAAGGTTCTGTACCCGGCGCACCGTCCAAGCTTTGCCGAGCTGGAACAAGCCGTTCGCGGTCGCTAAGCCATGGAAAATAATCAGCCGATAATCATCAAGCGCGTCAAGCGCATAGCCGGTGGGCACCACGGCGGGGCGTGGAAAATCGCCTTCGCCGACTTCGCCACGGCGATGATGGCGTTCTTCCTGGTGTTGTGGCTGCTGTCCACCGCAACGCCTGAGCAAAAGATCGCCATCGCCGGTTACTTCAAGGACCCGGTCGGCTTCTCCGAAAGTGGCACGCCGTACATCATTGATCTGGGCGGCACGCCGACCCTGGCCCCAGAAAACACCCTCAACCCTGAGGTGAAGTCGCAGCCGCAACCGGACAAGGTCACGGTCGACACCGAGCAGGTCGAAGGCATGGCCGAGCAGGTCGAGAAAGAACGCCTGGAGCTGTTGCTGCAAGAACTGCAGAACAAGGTCGACGAGAACCCGCAGCTGCAGAAGTTCAAGGATCAGATCCTGTTCGAGATCACCCCGAACGGCTTGCGCATTCAGATCATGGACGCGGAAAACCGGCCGATGTTCGACTCGGGCTCCGCACGCCTGAAGCCGTACTTCGAAGACATCCTGCTGGCCATGGCCGACACCATCAAAGCGGTGCCGAACAAGATCAGCATCAGCGGCCACACCGACGCCAAGCCGTACACCGGCACCGGCGATTTCGGTAACTGGGAACTCTCGGCCAACCGTGCCAACGCCGCGCGGCGTGCGCTGGTGGCAGGCAGCTATCCGGATTCGCAGGTGGCGCGCGTGGTCGGTTACGCCTCGTCGGCGCTGTTCGACAAGGAAAACCCGTTCAACCCGGTCAACCGCCGCATCGACATTGTGGTCCTGACCAAAAAGGCCCAGGCCGCCATCGAAGGTTCGCAAGGTGCCGACGCGGCCAAGCCAGCGGCCGAAGATCAGAACGGCGCCGCTCCGGCGACGCCGGTCGATCCGAACGCGCTGCCGGCGGATCAGCAACCGGTGCCGGCGCACGAGTTGCGCGAACGCTTGAACCTGTTCGACGACGCCGCACCGAAACCGGCAGTGCCGGGGACTGCGGCGCCAGCGCCAACAGCTCCGCCAGCCGCTGCACCGGCCCCTGCGCCGAAGCAGTGAGCGACAAAAAAGCCGACAGTGATGTCGGCTTTTTTGTGGCTGTCGATTGGCCTCAGAAACCGCGCCGAATCCGGTTCTTCAGTTGTTCATGGAAAAGATCGGCGTTGCGCTTATAGGTGCCGCTGAAGGATTCGTTGCTCGAATCCAGCGTCATCGAGCGCTTGCTCGATACTTCTTCACGATAGGCATCGATGAAGAAATTCAGATCACTGGCCGTGCTCAGCTTCGGCCACTTGTCCAGATACTCCGGCAGCTTTGCCGGCCCGGTGCGGAACGAGCAGATCCGGCGGTTGCTGATCGTCGCTTCGCCGATTTCGAACGGTACCCACCACGACAGAGCGGTTTTCTCTGAAACCACCGCGAGCAGGTGTGTGCATTCGGTGATGTTGCGGGTGATCACGCCGGTGATGTCGTCGGTGGTCTGCGACTCCGGGTCGAGTACGTCGAGGTAAGTCTTGATGTTGGCCTGCATCAATTGCGCATTGATCGCCATGGCCTGCGGGCGATCCATGTGGCGGTAGCTGATGAATACGGGCATCAGAAGTGTCCTTTGAGGGCGAGTTCACGGTAATAGGCGCCGAGCGCCGTGAGGCGGCAGCCAGTGGAGTGAATGGCGGCGTAGTACATGTGCTCGGCATCCACCGGTTCGATCAGGCTGTGGCGATTGCACATTTGCAGTTGCTTGAAGATGTCGCCGTGTTCGGGGTCGAACAGTGCTTCGGTGGGCTCGTAGCTGGGATCGAGTCTGAAAACGAAGCTCGGCTCCGGGAACCAGTCCTTGAGTTTGCGCAGGGTTTCCTCGGCAATCAGCGGTGCGACCTCGCGTAACGGCACAAACTGCGAGACATTGGTCTTGAACACCGGACGCTGTTCCCAGGCGCCCAGCGCATTGTCGACAAATGAGTAAACGCTACCGGGGGTGACCTTGCCGAGTACGTTGGCAGCGCCACCGTGCAGCGCTTGCAGCAACAGATCCGTGAATACGCCATGACCGCGACTTTCCAGGGCGTACTGCTCTTTTTTGCAGGCCGTGAGAATGGTCACGCCTTCGCCGATCACACTGCTGCCGCCACGCAGATTGCGCATGGCGCCTGCTGCGCCGGCCTGGCAGCAATCGAGAATGATGATTTTGTTCTTGATGTGCGGGGCCTTGTCCGCCCACTCCAGAATGTCGCTGATGCGGATCCCGTCTCCGCCAGGCTGATAGTCCTGGGGAATCAGGAGTCCTTCGTCGATGCTGGTGTCAAACTGACCATGGCCGGCGAAGTACAGCAGTGCCACGTCACAATCGCCTGAGAACAGGCTCTGGATCTGCTGTTTCATGTGGCTGAGCGTGAGTTTTTCTTCGGCTGAAGTCAGCACTTTGCTGCTGAAGTTCGGTCGCCCGTTGGCATGACGCTCCAGCACCGACGCCATGGCCATGGCGTCGTTGTTACAGCCGCTCAAGGGCGAGACGTGGTCGTAGTGGTTGATGCCGATAAACAGTCCCTTGCGCATGGTTACACCGCCGTGTGCTGACGGATCGCACCGATGATGCTGTTGGTGTTCCACGCGCACTCGGCGTGCGCCGCGTCACGCACGACGCTGGAAATACGCTCGGCGCCGAACGGCTTGATCGCGATGATCACTTTGCCCATGCGCTTGGCGATCTCGATTTCCTTGTTGATCCACTTGCTGTAAGTCGAATACATCCCGGCCATGATCAGCACCGCCGAGCACGGGCGAATCTTGTTCTCGATGGCTTCTTCGAGTTGCTTGTCGGTCTGCGCGCCCATGATCGGGTTGTGCGGCGGCACGGAAAAATTCTTGAAACTGAAATCCGGTCTGGCGCCGAGCAGGCGTACCAGATTGTCGTGAGCGTGGGCGTAGTTCCACGAATGGCTGATGAACAAATGGTAGGTCTGCATGGGGTTCCTCGAAGGTCGCGAAGGTGCGAAGGAGGACCCCAATCTAGGCATCTGACGCGAGCCTACAAGGGCTGGGCGGTGAAAGAGAAATGTCCTGCAAACAGGTGCGAACGAGTCTGTCAGAAGAGTCTGACGTTTAACGGAATCGAGGATTTGTCAGGCGCGGTCCGACATCCGGCAGCCCTCGGGCGAGAGGCTGCCGGTGCAGATGTTTAGTAGCCGTTTTCCGGCAGGCTGGCGATGATCGAGCGGTAGCTGTTCATCCGCTGCTGCTGCACGCGGCCGTCTTCCAGGGCCTTGAGCAGTGCGCAACCGGGTTCGCGATCGTGCTTGCAGTCGCGGAAGCGGCAGGTGCCGAGCAGGTCGTTGAACTCGATGAAACCGGCTTCGACGTCGGCGCGGCTGACGTGGCCCAGACCGAACTCACGGATACCCGGGGAGTCGATCAACTCGCCGCCGCCCGGGAAGTGGAACAGGCGTGCGGTGGTCGTGGTGTGCGTGCCCTGACCGGACAGCTCCGACAACGGGCCGACACGGGTTTCGACTTCCGGCAGCAGGCTGTTGACCAGCGACGACTTGCCGACGCCGGACTGGCCGACGAACACGCTGATGCGCCCGTCGAGCTGCTTCTGCAACTGTTCCATGCCATTGCCGTGATGCGCCGAGACTTCCAGCACCGGATAACCCAGCGTGCGGTACACCGCCAGCAGGGCATTGAGCGCCGGGGCGTTCTGCTCGTCGATCAGGTCGAACTTGTTCAACAGCAGCAACGGGCGGATGCCGGCGTGTTCGGCGGCGACCAGGTAGCGGTCGATCAGGTTGGCATGCGGCTCGGGCAGGGGTGCGAAGACGATGACGATCATGTCGACGTTGGCGGCGACCGGCTTGAGCTGGCCACGGCTGTCCGGGCGGCAGAGTTCGGTGTTGCGCGGCAATTGCGCGACGATCACCCCGATGCCCTGGTTGCCGGCGCGCCAGACCACCCGATCACCGGTCACCAGCGCCGGCAGGTTGGCGCGCAAGTGGCAACGGAAAACCTGGCCGGCCTGTTCGCCGTCCACAGCCTCGACTTCGACCTGCACACCGAAGTGGGCGATCACCAGGCCGTGTTGCTCGGGGCCGAGGTCGCCGCCCTCGAGGGCTTCGACCGCCGAGGACTCGCGTTTGGCGGCGCGGGCGGCGCGCTCGCCCTGAATCTTTTCGATGCGCCAGTTTTGACGACGATTGAGTTGGCGTTTGGCCATGGGTGTTCCGTCTGAAGAATGCAGCGATTAGGTAAAACGGCCGCGAGTTTAGCACGCCCGGGCACCGGCCTAGGCTAAACTGCGCAGCATTGCCTAGGAGCCCGAATATGCAAAACCCGCAGAACCTGATCTGGATCGACCTGGAAATGACCGGTCTGGATCCGGAAAACGACGTCATCATCGAAATGGCCACCATCGTCACCGACAGTGACCTGAACACCCTGGCCGAAGGCCCGGTGATCGCCATTCACCACAGTGACGAAGTGCTCGCCCGCATGGACGAGTGGAACACCCGCACCCACGGCAACTCGGGCCTGACCCAGCGCGTGCGTGACAGCCGTATCAGCATGGCCGAGGCCGAGGCCGAAACCATCGCTTTCCTCGAGAAATGGGTACCGAAGGGCAAGTCGCCGATCTGCGGCAACAGCATCTGCCAGGATCGCCGCTTCCTTTATACCCACATGAAGGCGCTGGAAAGCTACTTTCACTACCGCAACCTCGACGTGTCGACACTCAAAGAGCTGGCCGCACGCTGGGCTCCGGACGTGCGCGACAGCTTCAAGAAGGGCAGCACCCACCTGGCGCTGGACGACATCCGCGAGTCGATCGCCGAGCTGCAGCACTACCGCAAGCATTTCATCAAGTTCTGATTGAGGGGTGTCTGCCCTGACGTCTTCGCGAGCAAGCCCGCTCCCACCATTTGGAATGCGTTCCCCCTGTGGGAGCGGGCTTGCTCGCGAAGAGGGCGTCAGAGTCCCGTAAGATTCAAGTCAGAAATGCATCCCGGAGCGCGCCCCCTTCTGGTGCGGCGCTGAAATGGCTAGACTGCGCGCCTTCCTGCCAGGACCGCCGCCATGTTGCTGATGCTCTATCTGATCGCCATTACCGCTGAAGCCATGACCGGCGCGCTGTCTGCCGGGCGGCGCGGCATGGACTGGTTCGGGGTGGTGTTGATCGCCTGCGTCACGGCATTGGGCGGCGGTTCGGTGCGCGATGTGTTACTCGGGCACTATCCGCTGACGTGGGTCAAGCACCCGGAATACCTGGTGCTGACTTCGGCCGCCGCGATGCTCACTGTATTCACCGCACGCTGGATGCGTCACCTGCGCTCATTGTTTCTGGTGCTCGATGCGGTCGGTCTGGTGGCGTTTACCCTGATCGGCTGCATGACCGCTCTGGAAATGGGCCACGGCATGCTGGTGGCCTCGGTCAGCGGTGTGATCACCGGCGTCTTCGGCGGCATCCTGCGCGACATCTTCTGCAACGACATCCCGCTGATCTTCCGCCGCGAACTGTACGCCAGCGTCTCGTTCGCCGCCGCGTGGTGCTACATGCTCTGCCTGTACCTGAATGTGCCGAGCGAACAGGCGATTCTGATTACCCTGTTCGGCGGTTTTCTGTTGCGGTTGCTGGCCATTCGTTTCCACTGGGAAATGCCCAAGTTCGTTTATAACGACGCACCTTGACGTCACGCTGGCGGGCGCGTGGAAATATTCTGTCGGGAATGTTGAATAGATGCTGCGCCTCTAAATAGGGTAAAAAATAAAGCCTAAAAGGGGTATTTTGTCATGAAATACCCTATTTAAGTCTTTTTACCTCATTTAGACGGCTGCCTGAATCATGCACTCACTCACCCCGGAATTTCTTGACGCCTTGCGCTTCGACGGTCTTCAGATTGCGACGCTTCGTGCATTGGGAGAGTTTCGGGGTAAGCAACAACTGTTCGTTGCTCAATCGCCGCAGGTCCTCCAAGGGCTTACGCAGATAGCCGTAATCGAATCCACGGAGTCATCTAACCGACTGGAGGGTGTAACTGTCGCGCCAGCGCGGCTGAAGTCACTGATGAGCAAAAACACTGATCCCAAGAGCCGATCCGAACAGGAAATTGCTGGCTATCGGGACGCACTGTCACTCATCCATGAATCTGCCGATGGGATGCCATTTGCCGAAGGTGTACTTAGACAATTACACAGTCTTCTTTACCGCTATCTACCTCAGGATGGTGGTGAATGGAAGGCGATGAACAACGACATCATCGAGCGTCATGCCGATGGTTCATCGCGGATTCGCTTCCAACCTGTTCCTGCTCATATGACCCCTATTGCGGTGACTGAAACCCTGGGGCATTACCACCGGGCGCTGGCATTGAATCTGGCTGACCCTTTGGTTTTAGTGCCGCTTACGGTCCTCGACTTCCTTTGCATACACCCCTTCTCTGACGGAAATGGTCGCGTCGCTCGTCTGCTGACATTGCTGCTGCTCTATCAATTTGATTACCGAGTCGGGCGATTTATCAGTCTTGAACGGATATTCGAGGAGTCAAAGGAGGGCTATTACGCAACACTCGAACTGAGTTCTCAGGGATGGCACGAGGGCACGCATGATGTTCGGCCATGGATGGATTATTTTTGGGGGGCATTGCTTAGAGCGTACAAAGAGTTCGAAGAGCGAGTGGGTACGATTGAGAAGCGTCGAGGGGGTAAAAGCGACCGAATCAGAGACGAAGCCTTGAAGCGAGTCCTCCCTTTTTCCATCTCGGAAATTGAAGAGTCCTGTCCGGGAGTCAGTCGCGATACAGTGCGCCTGGTTTTACGATCACTGAAAGCAGAAGGGCTGATTGAGCCGACAGGTAAGGGGCGCACAGCCAAGTGGAGAAAGCCGGCATAGCCTCAATTACGGCGTTCAGCGTGCTGTTTCAGCGCCCACTCAACATGTTCACGCACCAGCTCTGATGGGTAGTCACGGCGCGCCTTCAAGGCCTCCAGCACCGGAATACTCGATGGCGCGTTGCCCAGCCCGACTGCCAGATTGCGCAGCCAGCGCTCGTAACCGGCGCGGCGCAGCGGCGAACCCTCGGTGCTGCTGAGGAATTTGTCCTCGTCCCACATGAACAGCTCCGCCAGTTCGGCGTTGTCCAGGTTGTGCCGTGGCTTGAAATCGCTTTCCCCGGATGGCTTGGCGAAGCGGTTCCACGGGCAGACGATCTGGCAGTCGTCGCAGCCGAACACGCGGTTGCCGATCAGCGGGCGCAGGTCTTCGGGGATGGCGTTTTTCAGTTCGATGGTCAGGTACGAGATGCAGCGCCGGGCGTCCAGCACATAGGGGCCGACGAAGGCGTTGGTCGGGCAGATGTCCAGGCACGCCGTGCAGCGCCCGCAATGTTCGCTGCTGTGCGGTTCGTCCACCGGCAGCGGCAGATCGACAAACAGTTCGCTCAAGAAGAAATAACTGCCGGCCTTGCGGTTCAGTACCAAAGTGTTTTTGCCGATCCAGCCCAGCCCGGCCTGCTCGGCGATGGCTTTTTCCAGCACCGGGGCGCTATCGACGAAGGCGCGAAAACCGAACGGGCCGATCTCGGATTGAATCCTGTCAGCCAATTGCTGCACACGTTTACGGATCAATTTGTGGTAATCGCGGCCCAAGGCATAACGCGAAACATAGGCTTTCTCCGGTTGGGCGAGCATTTGCGCCATTTGCGTGTCGCCGGGCAGGTAGTCCATGCGCAGCGAAACCACGCGTAACGTACCCGGAACCAGTTGCTCCGGATGCGAGCGTTTGCTGCCGTGGGCGCCCATGTAATCCATTTCGCCGTGGTAACCGGCGGCGAGCCAGCGCTCCAGGTGCTGCTCATGCTCGGCCAGGTCCAGACCGCTGATGCCGACTTGCTGGAAGCCCAGCTCGCGGCCCCAATCCTTGATCGATTGGGCGAGGGCGGGCAGATCTGTGGTGATGGCGGACATGAGGCGAGAGAAACCGGAGCTGAGGTGCGTATAATTCTGCCAGACATCGGAGCCCGAAGACGCATGCCGCACACGAAAGATCAATTACCCGACGCGCTGTATGGCGCCGCACAGGTGCGAGCACTCGATGCGCGGCTGATCGCGGCGGGTACGCCGGGCTTCGAATTGATGCAGCGCGCCGCGCACGCGACCTGGCGTGCACTGGTACGGCAATGGCCGTCGGCGAGCGAAATGACTGTGCTTGCCGGGCATGGCAACAACGCCGGCGATGGTTTTCTGATCGCCACACTGGCGCACCGGGCCGGGTGGGCGGTGCGGGTGCTGGCCGTCGGTGATCCGCAACGTTTGCAGGGCGATGCAGCACAGGCTTATGCGCAGGCCATCAGCGATGGCGTCGCCGTGCAGAGCTGGGCTGCGCAAAGCGAGCTGCGCGGGGTGATTGTCGATGCCTTGCTCGGCACCGGGCTGGCCGGCGATGTACGTGAGCCGTATGCCGCTGCGATCAAGGCGATCAATGCCAGTGGCCTGCCGGTGGTGGCGGTGGATATTCCTTCCGGATTGTCTGCCGATACCGGACATGTCCTCGGCGTTGCGGTTCACGCTGACCTTACCGTGACTTTCATCGGCTTGAAGCTCGGCCTGTTCACCGGGGTGGCGGCGGATCAGGTCGGGGCGTTGGTGTTTAACGATCTGCAAGCCGCCGCCGACATTTACCGTGACATTCCTGTCAGCGCTCTGCGTCTCTCGGCGGCTAATCTTCCACGATTGGCCCCGCGTGCGCCCGCTGTACACAAAGGGCGCTTCGGGCACTTGCTGCTGATCGGCGGCGATCAGGGTTTTGGCGGGGCGATTCTGCTCAGTAGCGAAACGGCCTTGCGCAGTGGCGCCGGGATGGTGTCGCTGGCAACCCGTGCGGAACATGTCCCGGCAGCACTGACGCGGATGCCGGAAGTCATGGTGCTCGGCACGTCGTCGGCCAATCAGTTGATGGGGCTGCTGGAAAAGGTTTCGGTGCTGGTGGTTGGTCCGGGACTCGGACAGGCGAGTTGGGGGCGGGCACTGTTGTCCGCTGCCGCCAATGCGCCGCTGCCACAGGTGTGGGACGCCGACGCATTGAATCTGCTGGCGAGCGGGTTTGTCAGCCTGCCTGAGGATTGCGTGATCACCCCGCATCCGGGCGAGGCGGCGCGCCTGTTAGGGATCAGCACTGCCGAGGTGCAGGCAGATCGTCCGGCCGCCGCGCGGGCGTTGAGCAAAAAATACTCGGCCGTCGTCGTGCTCAAAGGCGCCGGCAGCTTGATCGCCCACCCCGATGGGCGTCTGGCGCTGTGTCATCAAGGCCATCCGGCCATGGCCACCGCCGGCCTGGGCGACGTACTCGCCGGCTTGACTGGCGCGTTGTTGGCCCAAGGCATGGATGGCTTCGATGCCGCGCGCCTGGCAGTCTGGCTGCACGCCAATGCCGGCGCGCAACAAGGTAAATTCGGCCGTGGACTGGCGGCCAGTGATCTGATTCCAGTCATTCGTCAGTTGTTGGAGGAGCATGCACCGTGTCTGAAGTAACCCTGTACCTGGCCGATGAACAGGCCATGAGCGACTTTGGCGCACGGATCGCCCGCATTACCCAGGGCCACGGCCTGATTTTCCTGGAAGGCAATTTGGGCATGGGCAAAACCACCCTGTCGCGGGGCATCATTCGTGGGTTGGGGCATGTCGGCGCGGTAAAAAGTCCGACCTTCACCTTGGTCGAACCCTACGAGATCGGTGATGTGCGCGCCTTCCACTTCGACCTGTATCGCCTGGTCGATCCGGAGGAGCTGGAGTTTCTCGGCATCCGCGACTATTTCGAAGACGATGCTCTGTGCCTGATCGAGTGGCCCGATAAAGGTGCAGGCTTTTTGCCAAAGCCTGACCTGACCATTACCATTAGTCCGCAAGACAGCGGGCGTTCGCTGAAAATTTTATCCCAGGGCTCGCGTGGCGAGGCCTGGTGTGCCGCTTTGGCATTGGAATCCAATTAAATGATGGGGTTAGGTATGCGCTTTCGCGCGTTGGTGGCTGCCGTTGGACTGATGTTGATGGCAGTGACCGTCAACGCTGTGGCCGAGACAAAGGTCAACAGCGTGCGCCTGTGGCGGGCGCCGGACAACACGCGACTGGTCTTCGACCTGAGCGGTCCGGTGCAGCACAGCGTCTTCACCCTGACCGCACCGGATCGGCTGGTGATCGACATCAATGGCGCCACCCTGGGGGCGCCGTTAAAGGTCTCGACTGCTAACACGCCGATCACCGCGATGCGCTCGGCCCAGCGCACGCCGACCGATCTGCGAGTGGTCATCGACCTGAAAAAAGCCGTCACCCCGAAAAGTTTCTCGCTGGCGCCGAACGCGCAATATGGCAACCGTCTGGTGGTCGACCTGTTCGACAACCCGGCCGATGCCGCGCCGCCGCCTGCGCCAACGCCATCGGTCGCCACCGTGCCGGCAGTGCCGGTGACACCGTCGGAACCGGCGATCAAGTTGCCACCGGCCCCGGCCGGCAAGCGCGACATCATTGTGGTGATCGACGCCGGTCACGGCGGCGAAGACCCGGGTGCGTCCGGCTCGCGCGGCCAGCGTGAGAAAGACGTGGTGCTGCAGATCGCCCGCGAGCTGCAGCGTCAGGTCAACGGCATGAAAGGTTTCCGCGCCGAGCTGACCCGTACCGGTGACTACTTCATCCCGTTGCGCGGCCGTACCGAAATTGCCCGCAAGAAGGGCGCCGACCTGTTTGTTTCGATCCATGCCGACGCTGCGCCGTCTGCGGCAGCCTTCGGTGCCTCGGTGTTTGCCCTGTCCGATCGCGGCGCGACATCCGAGACCGCCCGTTGGCTGGCCGACAGCGAAAACCGTTCCGACCTGATCGGTGGTGCCGGCAATGTCAGCCTCGACGACAAGGACCGCATGCTCGCCGGCGTACTGCTTGACCTGTCGATGACCGCATCGCTGACTTCCAGCCTCAACGTCGGCCAGAAAGTTCTGACCAACATCGGTCGCGTGACTCCGTTGCACAAGCAGCGCGTGGAGCAGGCCGGGTTCATGGTGTTGAAGTCGCCGGACATCCCGTCGATCCTCGTCGAAACCGGATTCATCTCCAACGCCAACGAAGCGAACAAGCTCTCGGCTTCAAGCCACCAGCAGGCGCTGGCGCGTTCGATCAGCAGCGGCGTGCGCCAGTTCTTCCAGCAGAATCCGCCACCGGGCACCTACATCGCCTGGCTGCGCGACTCCGGCAAGATCGCCCAAGGCCCGCGCGATCACCGCGTGAGCCCGGGCGAGACGCTGGCGATGATCGCCGTGCGTTATCAGGTGTCCCCCGCGACGCTGCGCAGTGCCAACAACCTCAGTAGCGATGAGCTGAAGATCGGCCAGCACCTGACCATTCCCGGCACCGAACTGGCGTCCAAAGAATGAATCAGGTGTTGAACGCCGCACGCATCGAACTGCTCAGCCCGCGGCTGGCGAACCAGATCGCCGCCGGCGAGGTGGTCGAGCGCCCGGCTTCGGTGATCAAGGAGTTGCTGGAAAACAGTCTCGACTCCGGTGCCAAACGCATCGATGTCGATGTCGAGCAAGGAGGCGTCAAGCTGCTGCGGGTGCGTGACGATGGCAGCGGCATTTCCGCCGACGACCTGCCGCTGGCGCTGGCGCGTCACGCCACCAGCAAGATTCGCAATCTCGAAGATCTGGAGCAGGTGATGAGCCTGGGCTTCCGTGGTGAAGCACTGGCGTCGATCAGCTCCGTGGCGCGCCTGACCCTGACCTCGCGCACACGCGATGCCGATCAGGCCTGGCAGGTCGAAACCGAAGGTCGCGACATGGCGCCTCGCGTTCAGCCGGCGGCGCATCCGGTCGGTACCTCGGTGGAAGTGCGCGACCTGTTTTTCAATACGCCGGCGCGGCGCAAGTTTCTCAAGACCGAAAAAACCGAATTCGATCACCTGCAAGAAGTGATCAAGCGTCTGGCGCTGGCGCGTTTCGACGTGGCCTTCCATCTGCGCCACAACGGCAAGACCATCCTCAGCCTGCACGAGGCCTACGATGATGCAGCCCGCGCTCGGCGTGTGGCGGCGATCTGTGGTTCGGGCTTCCTCGAACAGGCGCTGCCGATCGAGATCGAGCGCAATGGCCTGCACTTGTGGGGCTGGGTCGGGTTGCCGACCTTCAACCGCAGCCAGGCGGACTTGCAGTATTTCTTCGTAAACGGCCGTGCGGTACGCGACAAACTGGTGGCCCACGCGGTGCGTCAGGCTTATCGCGATGTGCTGTTCAACGGTCGTCATCCGACCTTCGCGCTGTTTTTCGAAGTCGATCCGGCGGCGGTGGACGTCAACGTGCACCCGACCAAGCACGAAGTGCGCTTCCGTGACGGACGTATGGTGCATGACTTCCTTTACGGCACATTGCACCGCGCGTTGGGCGATGTGCGTCCGGAAGATCAACTGGCCGGCTCTGTCACCACAGCCGTGGTGCGTCCAACCGGTATCGAGGCCGGTGAATTCGGCCCGCAGGGCGAAATGCGTCTGGCGGCCAACGCGCTGCTGGAACAGCCGCAGGCGCAACCGGTGTTCAACACCTCGTCGGGCGCCAGCGCTGGCGGCGCTTATCAGTATCAGTACACGCCGCGTCCGCAGTCGGCTGTGCCGGCCGCCGAGGCACAAGCTGCTTACCGCGAGTTCTTCGCACCGTTGCCGGAAGCGAATGCCAACGCGCTGCCAGCCGGCCAGGAAGACATTCCGCCGCTCGGTTACGCGCTGGCGCAACTCAAGGGCATCTACATTCTCTCCGAGAATGCTCAGGGTTTGGTGCTGGTGGACATGCATGCCGCGCACGAGCGGATCATGTACGAACGCCTGAAAATCGCCATGGCCAGCGAAGGTCTCAGCGGCCAGCCGCTGCTGGTGCCGGAGTCGCTGGCGGTCAGTCAGCGAGAGGCCGATTGCGCTGAAGAGCACGCTGCATGGTTCCAGAAACTGGGCTTCGAGCTGCAGCGTCTGGGCCCGGAAACATTGGCGATCCGGCAGATTCCGGCGCTGCTCAAGCAGGCCGAGGCCAATCGGCTGGTGGGTGACGTGCTGTCGGACCTGATGGAATACGGCACCAGCGACCGGATTCAGGCACACCTGAACGAACTGCTCGGGACCATGGCCTGCCACGGCGCGATCCGTGCCAACCGGCGCCTGGCTTTGCCGGAAATGAACGGCCTGCTGCGCGACATGGAAAACACCGAGCGCAGCGGACAATGCAACCATGGCCGACCGACCTGGACCCAACTGGGCCTGGACGATCTGGACAAACTGTTCCTGCGCGGTCGTTGATGAGCCAGCTTCCTCCAGCGATTTTTCTGATGGGCCCGACCGCTGCGGGCAAGACCGACCTGGCCATCGAGCTGACCAAGGTGCTGCCGTGCGAGCTGATCAGCGTCGACTCGGCGCTGGTCTATCGCGGCATGGACATCGGCACCGCCAAACCTTCCAAAGAATTGCTGGCCGAATTTCCGCATCGGTTGATCGACATTCTTGATCCGGCCGAGGCCTATTCGGCTGCGGATTTCCGCCGCGATGCCCTGCAAGCCATGGCTGAAATCACCGCACGCGGGAAAATTCCGCTGCTGGTTGGCGGCACCATGCTCTATTACAAGGCGTTGGTTGATGGCCTGGCGGACATGCCGGCGGCGGATCCCGAGGTCCGTGCGCAGATCGAAGAAGAGGCTGCACGCCTTGGCTGGCAAGCCCTGCACGATCAACTGGCGATCATCGATCCGGTGTCGGCAGCACGCATTCATCCGAACGATCCGCAGCGCCTGAGTCGGGCGCTGGAGGTTTATCGGGTCAGCGGTCAGAGCATGACTGCCCTGCGTCAGCAACAATCTGCGCAAAGTACTGAAGCAGCCGCTTCGGGACGGCAACAATTGCCCTATACTGTCGCGAACTTGGCCATTGCTCCGGCAAATCGTCAGGTACTGCATGAGCGCATTAAACAAAGATTCACAAATATGCTGGAACAGGGGTTCATCGACGAGGTCGTAGCCCTGCGTAAAAGAAGTGACCTGCATTCCGGGTTGCCGTCTATACGTGCGGTAGGCTACCGCCAAGTCTGGGACTACCTGGATGGCAAGCTGTCGTTAGCTGAAATGCAGGAACGCGGCATCATTGCCACGCGTCAATTGGCCAAGCGCCAGTTCACCTGGCTGCGCAGCTGGGAAGAACTGCACTGGCTGGACAGTCTTGATTGCGACAATCTGCCACGCGCCTTGAAATACCTTGGGACCATCTCCATATTGAGCTGAGTCCTTGCAATTGCCGTCTATCCTTGGGGGTGTGGCGGCCAAAGCCATCTGAATTACCTATTTTTATTATTGAATCCTTAAAGGAGTGCGGCACATGTCAAAAGGGCATTCGCTACAAGACCCTTACTTGAATACTTTACGTAAAGAGAAAGTTGGGGTTTCCATCTACCTGGTCAACGGTATCAAACTGCAAGGCACGATCGAGTCGTTCGACCAGTTCGTTATCCTGCTGAAAAACACCGTCAGCCAGATGGTTTACAAACACGCTATCTCGACAGTCGTGCCAGTACGTCCAATTCGTCTGCCTAGCGCAACCGAATCCGATGCAGGTGACGCTGAGCCAGGTAACGCCTGATAGGAGTCTCCTTTGTTCTTTGAGCGCCACGGTGGTGGTGAGCGAGTCATCCTCGTTCACTTGGAAGGTCAGGACCCTGAGGCGCGCGAAGATCCGCAGGAGTTTCAGGAATTGGCTAATTCGGCGGGCGCCGAGACCGTTGCGTTTTTTAACGTACCGCGTCATCGGCCAACCGCCAAATTCCTGATTGGCAGCGGCAAGGTCGAGGAATTACGCGACCTGGTCCATGCCGAAAAGGCCGATCTGGTGATTTTCAATCACATTCTCACGCCCAGTCAGGAGCGTAACCTCGAACGTGTTTTCGAGTGTCGCGTGATCGACCGTACCGGCCTGATTCTCGATATCTTCGCCCAGCGCGCCCGTACCCATGAAGGCAAGCTCCAGGTAGAACTGGCCCAGCTTGATCACATGAGCACCCGCCTGGTCCGCGGCTGGACTCACCTTGAGCGTCAGGGTGGCGGTATCGGCATGCGTGGCCCGGGCGAAACCCAGCTCGAAACCGACCGGCGTCTGCTGCGGGTTCGTCTGCGTCAGATCAAGGGTCGTCTGGAAAAAGTGCGCAGCCAGCGCGAGCAATCGCGTCGCGGCCGCTCTCGTGCGGATATCCCTACCGTGTCTCTGGTGGGCTATACCAACGCCGGCAAATCCACGCTGTTCAATAACGTGACCAAGTCCGAGGTGTACGCAGCCGACCAGTTGTTCGCCACGCTGGACCCGACCCTGCGCCGTCTGGAACTGGACGACCTGGGGCCGATCGTTCTGGCTGACACGGTAGGGTTCATTCGGCACTTGCCGCACAAGCTGGTCGAGGCATTTCGGTCTACGCTCGAAGAGTCGAGCAATTCCGACCTGCTGTTGCACGTAATCGATGCGGCCGAGCCGGATCGCATGTTGCAGATCGAGCAGGTGATGGTGGTACTGGGCGAGATCGGAGCCCAGGACTTGCCGATCCTCGAGGTATACAACAAACTCGATTTGCTTGAAGGCGTGGAGCCACAGATCCAGCGCGATGCCGATGGCAAACCGCAACGGGTCTGGCTGTCAGCGCGTGATGGCACGGGGCTGGAATTGCTTGAGCAAGCCATTGCCGAATTGCTGGGCAGTGATTTGTTCGTGGGCACATTGCGCTTGCCGCAACGGTTCGCTCGACTGCGTGCGCAGTTCTTCGAACTCGGTGCGGTACAGAAAGAAGAGCATGACGAAGAAGGCATCTGCCTGCTGGCCGTTCGTTTGCCCCGGGTCGAGTTGAATCGACTGGTAAGCCGCGAAGGATTGCAGCCGATGGAATTCATCGAGCAACACACTTTGCAATAAAAGCCTGGCAAAGCGGTTGTGCCGCAACGGCAGGCATTCTGTAGCATTGGTCGGCGCGCCGTGGGTGCGTCTTTGCTTTATCAGATGGAGAGCGCTATGGCTTGGAATGAGCCGGGTGGCAACTCGAATAATCAGGATCCTTGGGGTGGCAAGCGCCGCAATAACGGCGACCGCAAGGGGCCACCGGATCTCGACGAGGCCTTCCGAAAGCTGCAGGAAAGCCTGAACGGGTTGTTCGGTGGTGGTAAGAAACGCGGTGGTGATGACGGCGGTGGTTCGGGCAGGAGTGGTGGCGGCTTCGGCGGTCTGCTCGGCATCGGCCTTGTCGTGCTGGCGGCTGTCTGGCTGTACAGCGCGGTCTATGTGGTCGACGAGCAGGAGCAAGCCGTGGTGCTGCGCTTCGGCAAGTACTACGAGACGGTCGGTCCCGGCCTGAACATCTATTTCCCGCCGATCGACAAGAAGTACATGGAGAACGTCACGCGTGAGCGTGCCTACACCAAGCAGGGCCAGATGCTGACCGAAGACGAGAACATCGTCGAAGTGCCGCTGACCGTGCAGTACAAGATCAGCAACCTGCAGGACTTCGTGCTGAACGTCGATCAGCCGGAAATCAGCCTGCAGCATGCGACCGACAGCGCCCTGCGCCACGTGGTGGGTTCAACCGCCATGGACCAGGTGCTGACCGAAGGTCGTGAACTGATGGCCAGCGAAATCAAGGAGCGTCTGCAACGTTTCCTCGATACCTATCGTACTGGTATCACCGTCACTCAGGTCAACGTACAGAGCGCAGCGGCACCGCGTGAAGTGCAGGAAGCCTTTGACGACGTGATCCGCGCCCGTGAAGACGAGCAGCGTTCGCGCAACCAAGCGGAAACCTACGCCAACGGCGTAGTGCCGGAAGCTCGTGGTCAGGCCCAGCGTATCCTCGAGGATGCCAACGGTTACCGCGACGAAACGGTCTCGCGCGCCAAGGGTGAGGCTGATCGCTTTACCAAACTGGTCGCCGAGTATCGCAAGGCGCCTGAAGTCACCCGCCAGCGTCTGTATCTGGACACCATGCAGGAAGTCTTCAGTAATACCAGCAAGGTACTCGTAACCGGCAACAAGGACGGCCAGAGCAACCTGCTTTACCTGCCGTTGGACAAAATGATCCAGAACAGTTCGGGCGGCAATGCACCGGTTACCGGTTCGGCCGCCGCCAGCAACAACACGGACGTCACGCCGCATGTCTCTGACGTGCCGCAGACACGTACAAGGGAGACCCGCTGATGAGCAATAAATCGCTGATCGCCCTGATCGTAGGCGTCGTCGTGGTACTGGTGGGCTGGAACTGCTTCTATATCGTGGCTCAGACCGAGCGTGCGGTGCTGCTGCAATTCGGTCGTGTGGTTCAGGCCGATGTTCAGCCAGGCCTGCATGTGAAAGTGCCTTACGTTAACCAGGTGCGTAAATTCGACGCACGTCTGATGACGCTGGATGCACCGACACAGCGCTTCCTGACCCTGGAAAAGAAAGCCGTGATGGTCGATGCCTACGCCAAGTGGCGGGTGAAAGATGCCGAGCGTTTCTACACCGCGACGTCCGGCCTCAAGCAGATCGCCGACGAGCGTCTGTCCCGTCGTCTGGAGTCCGGTCTGCGTGACCAGTTCGGCAAGCGCACCCTGCACGAAGTCGTGTCGGGTGAACGTGATGCGCTGATGGCTGACATCACCGCATCGCTGAACAAGATGGCGGAAAAAGAGCTGGGGATCGAAGTGGTCGATGTCCGGGTCAAAACCATCGATCTGCCGAAAGAAGTGAACCGCAGCGTGTTCGAGCGTATGAGCACCGAGCGTGAGCGTGAAGCTCGCGAGCATCGCGCCAAGGGTAACGAGCTGGCTGAAGGCATCCGTGCCGACGCCGATCGTCAACGCCGCGTGCTGCTGGCTGAAGCCTATCGTGAATCCGAAGAGATTCGCGGTGACGGCGATGCCCAGGCCGCTGCGATCTACTCCAAGGCCTACGGTCAGGACCAGGAGTTCTACGGTTTCTACCGAAGCCTGCGTGCCTACCGTGAAAGCTTCGCGAACAAATCCGACGTCATGGTTCTCGACCCAAGCAGCGACTTCTTCCGTTACCTGGAAAAGTCCAAGCCTTGATACGACGTTGACCTGAATCATTCCGCCCGGCGGCTAAAACCTCGGGCGGGGTGATCCTTTGGGAAAACGTGTGTATGATGCGGCAGCCGGGAAATTCCCGGCTTTTTTGCGTCTGCACGTTTGATTGCTGTTTTTTGTTGCAGGCATCGGGTTGAATGGCCCGAGCGTTTTTCGAGGAAAGTGATGGGCGAAGCCGGTAACAGGCCTTTCGCCGCGTCGTTCATGCGCGTGCGTTTTGAACGGATCGGTCATTTTCTGCTTCACTCAAGGCTCGCCCGCAGGCTGGCCGCCCGGATCAAAGGGGAATGGCGTAATGGCAACGGTAGACCGCTGGCTGCTGCCAGATGGCATCGAAGAAGTACTGCCACCGGAAGCGGCGCGCATTGAAGTCGCGCGTCGTCAGGTGTTGGATCTGTTCCAGAGCTGGGGTTACGAGTTTGTCGTGACTCCCCATATCGAGTACCTGGAATCCCTGCTGACCGGTGCGGGCCAGGACCTGGATCTGCGTACCTTCAAGGTCATCGACCCGCAGTCGGGTCGGCAGATGGGGTTCCGTGCCGACATCACGCCGCAAGTGGCGCGCATCGATGCGCATACCCTGCGTCGCGAAGGTCCGAGCCGTCTGTGCTACGCCGGCAGCGTGCTGCATGCCCAGCCGCGTGCACTGTCGTCCTCGCGCAGCCCGATTCAGCTGGGTGCCGAGCTGTACGGCGATGCCAGCCCGAGCAGCGACGTTGAAGTGATCAGCCTGATGCTCGCCATGCTGCAACTGGCCGATGTGCCGGATGTACACATGGACCTTGGCCATGTCGGCATCTACCGTGGTCTGGCGCGCGCCGCCGGTCTGTCCGGTGAAGTCGAGCAGCAGTTGTTCGATGCGTTGCAACGCAAGGCCATCGACGAGGTCATTACCTTGACCGAAGGCCTGCCGGCCGATCTGTCCGGCATGCTGCGGGCGCTGGTCGATCTGTGTGGCGGACGTGAAGTACTGAGTGCGGCCCGTGAGCGTCTGGCCAATGCACCGGCGCCGGTGCTGGCGGCGCTGGAAGATTTGCTGGAGATCGCCGATCGTCTGGCGACGCGTTTCCCGGAGTTGCCGCTGTACTTCGACCTGGGCGAGCTGCGCGGCTACCACTACCACACCGGTGTGGTGTTCGCGGTGTTTGTCCCGGGCGTGGGCCAGTCCATCGCTCAGGGCGGTCGTTACGACGACATCGGCGCCGACTTCGGTCGTGCCCGTCCGGCGACCGGTTTCTCTACCGATTTGAAAACCCTGGTGACCCTGGGGCGTGCTGAGATCGAGCTACCGTCTGGCGGTATCTGGATGCCTGACAGTACGGATGCGGCACTCTGGCAGCAGGTTTGCCAGTTGCGCAGTGAGGGTCAGCGTGTCGTTCAGGCATTGCCTGGACAACCTTTGGCCGCCGCCCGTGATGCGGACTGCGACCGGCAATTGATTCAGCAGAACGGGCTTTGGCAAGTATCGCCACTGGCTTCTTGAGTTTTCCTGCCGGCCATCGCCGGCACCAAGTTTGCGCGAATGAGGACAAGTGTTATGGGTAAGAATGTCGTAGTCCTGGGCACCCAATGGGGTGATGAGGGCAAAGGCAAGATCGTTGATCTGCTGACCGAACATGCTGCCGCCGTAGTGCGCTACCAAGGTGGCCACAACGCTGGCCACACCCTGGTGATCGACGGCGAGAAAACCGTCTTGCACCTGATCCCGTCGGGCGTGCTGCGCGAAGGCGTGCAGTGCCTGATCGGCAACGGCGTGGTGGTTGCACCTGACGCCCTGCTGCGTGAGATCACCAAGCTGGAAGAGAAAGGCGTACCGGTGCGCGAGCGCCTGCGTATCAGCCCGTCCTGCCCGCTGATCCTGTCCTTCCACGTGGCGCTGGACCAGGCCCGTGAAAAAGCCCGTGGCGAGCTGAAGATCGGTACTACCGGTCGCGGCATCGGCCCGGCTTACGAAGACAAGGTTGCACGTCGTGGCCTGCGCGTGGGCGATCTGCTGAACATGCCGCGTTTCGAAGACAAGCTGCGTGAGCTGGTGGATTACCACAACTTCATGCTGGTCGGTTACTACAAAGAGCCGGCCATCGAGTTCGAAAAGACCCTGGCCGAGTGCAAGGAATACGCCGAGCTGCTCAAGCCGCTGATGCTCGACGTGACTGCCGAGCTGCATGACCTGCGTCGCGCCGGCAAAGACATCATGTTCGAAGGCGCTCAGGGTTCGTTGCTCGACATCGACCACGGTACCTACCCGTACGTGACCAGTTCCAACACCACCGCAGGTGGCGTGGCGACCGGTTCGGGCGTTGGCCCGATGTTCCTCGACTACATCCTGGGCATCACCAAGGCTTACACCACTCGCGTCGGTTCGGGTCCATTCCCGACTGAGCTGTTCGACGACGTGGGTGCGCATCTGGCCAAGCAAGGTCACGAGTTCGGCGCGACCACCGGCCGTGCCCGTCGTTGCGGCTGGTTCGACGCCGTCATCCTGCGTCGCGCTATCGATGTGAACAGCATCTCGGGCATCTGCCTGACCAAGCTGGACGTACTCGATGGTCTGGAAACCATCAACATCTGCACCGGCTACAAGGACGCGCAAGGCAATGCCGTGGCGCCGACCGACGCTGACAGCTACGTGGGCCTGCAGCCTGTGTACGAAGAAGTGCCGGGCTGGACCGAATCGACCGTGGGTGCCAAAACCCTGGAAGAGCTGCCAGCTAACGCTCGTGCCTACATCAAACGCGTTGAAGAGTTGATCGGCGCGCCGATCGACATTATTTCGACGGGCCCGGATCGCAACGAAACCATCGTTCTGCGTCATCCGTTCGCTTGATAAGTCGTTGATGTAAAAAACAAAGGCCCCTTAATCGGGGCCTTTGTCGTTTATGCCTGTTGGACGGCATGACCTTTGCTGTAAATCTTCCTACAAGAGTGCCATCAAATTAATGGCGTCAGAAGTAGAGGGATTCACAGTGTCGGCCGTTCTCTCACTGTTACAAAGCCGTTTGTTGCGGCCCGTGTTCGTTACCCTTGGTATCGCCCTTTTGGTGCAAGTGCTGGTGGCAGTCGCCCTGACACGAAGCACGGTCACGGCGCTGGAAGCCGATCTCGGCGCTCGTCTGGGCGCTGACAGCCAAAAGCTCTCCGGCGAACTGGAGCAGGCCGGGCGCGAGGTCACCTCAAGCCTCGATAACCTTTCCTCAAGTACCCGGCAGCGCCTGACCGCCGGCCTGTCTTCCCGTCTGAAGGAAGAGCAGGCGCAACTGCGTACGACACTGGAAAAAGATCTCAAGGACTCGGCCAATGACATGGCTCAGTTGCTCGCCTCGGTGGCGCCGCGCGCCATGTGGGACAGCGACGTGCCGACCCTGTCCGAATTTGCTCGTCGCGCCCAGCGCAATCCCAACGTGTTGTTCGTGGTTTACGACGATGCCACCGGACAGCACCTGACGCGTTATCTCAACCGCGAAAACCCGATCAACAAGGCCTTGCTGGAAAAGGGCCAGGGCGAACGCGCGCTGGATAAAGTGCTGGACGCGGCGAAAAACGATCCGTCGGTCTACTACCTCGAGGCCTCGATCAATCCCAACGGCGTGGAAATCGGCAAGGTGCTGATGGGCGTATCGACGGCTTCGGTGGACACCGATCTGGCGGCGCTCGACCAGCGCTTCTCGGCGCTGATCGCCAGCAGCGATCAACTGGTCGGCGACAGTCTCAAGGGTGCCGCTGCCGATAGCGCGACGGCAATGCAGGCGCGTCTGCAGTCGGCGCAATCCACCGCGACCGAGATGAAAGCCAATACCAGCAGCACCGTGCAGGAAGCCGCCGCGACCTTGCGCTGGCGCATCGGCATGGGCCTGGCACTCGTCGGTTGCGGCGTGCTGCTGTTGCTGGCGGTGGTGCTGGGGCACCGGGTGGTCAATCGCTTGAAGATGCTCAACGCGGCGATGGACGATCTGGCGGCAGGCGAGGGCGACCTGACCAAGCGCGTGCAGATCAACAGCAAGGACGAGATCGGCGACATGGCCTCGGCAGTCAATCGCTTTGTGGATAAGTTGCAGCCGATCGTGCGCGAGGCGGGCGACGTGGCCCAGCGTACCGGTGTGGAAATCGGCGCCATGACCCTGCGCAATGCCGGTGCCGACGCAGCGGCCGGGATGCAGCGTGACGAAGTGGCGGAAAGCCTGCGCGCGCTGTCGCAAATGGCTGACGAGGCGCAATCGGAAAGCCATGCCATGCAGGCGGCGTTGAAGCAGGTGGTGGATATTCGTCAGGCCACCGATGAAAACACTCGTACCTCGGCGAAAGTCGGCAGCCTGATCGAGGCGCTGGCAGGACAGGTCGACACCGGGGCGAAAGTCATCGAGCGGCTGGCGCAACAAAGTGAACAGATTGAAGTGGTGCTGACGGTGATTCACGGCATAGCCGAGCAGACCAACTTGCTGGCCTTGAATGCGGCGATCGAAGCGGCGCGGGCCGGTGAGACCGGCCGCGGTTTTGCCGTGGTCGCGGACGAGGTGCGCGCCTTGGCGAGCAAGACGCAAAGCTCGACCGGCGACATTCAGGCGCACATCGTCGCGTTGCAGCAGGGCGCGCGTGAGGCGGTAGAAGCGATTGGTCAGGCGGGGCGTCAGGCCAGCGAAGGTTTGCTGGTGTTGCGCGACAGCGCACGGTTGCAGCAGTCAGTGCAGGCCTCGGTCGAGCAGGTGCACGCGGCAATCGGTCTGGCGACGCAGGCAGCGGCGCATCAGGCGCAGGGCGCGCAGGCAGTGCGCGGACGGGTCGAAACGATTCATGCCCAGGCCGAAAAAGCGGCGCAGGCGGTGGTGGAAACCACGGCCAGTGGCAAGGTACTGGATGGGCTGGCGGCGCAGCTGAAGGCCAGTCTGGGGCAGTTCAGGGCCTGATGTTTCCCCCTTCGCGAGCAGGCTCGCTCCCACATTCGATCGCATTCCTCTGGTGGGGCTCGGTCAAGCTGTGGGAGCGGGCTTGCTCGCGAAGGCGATTTCAGCGGCTCAGATACATCCGCGTCGTCAGCAGATACACCGGCAACCCCGACACCACAATCAACAACGCCGCATAAGGCGCTGCCGCCGCGAACTCGACATTTGCCGTATGTGCCCAGACCTCGGTCGCCAGCGTGTTCAGCCCGGTCGGACTGAGCAGCAGCGTCGCCGTCAATTCCTTCATCGCATCCAGAAACACCAGCGCAAACGCCGCACCCAGTGCCGGGAAGATGATCGGCAGGGTCACCCGGCAAAACGCGGTGAATGACGATGCCCCCAACGTGCGTGCCGCTTCTTCCAGCTGCGGCGCAGCCTTGTTCAGTGCCGTGCGAATCGGCGCCTGTGCCAATGGCAGGAACAGCAGCGCATAAGCGATCAGCAGCAATGCCGAGGTCTGGTACAGCGCCGGCACGTAGTGCAGGGCGAAATACACCAGTGTCAGCGCGATCACTAGGCCCGGCAAGGCGTGGAGCAGATACGGCAAGCGTTCGGCCCAGATCGCCAGTTGACCCTTGTAACGCACCACCAGCAGCCCGACCGGCACCGCCAGCAGCAAGCACAGCGCTGCGCCACCGAGCGACAAGGCCAGCGAAGACAGCAGGGCTTCGGTGATCGCCGCGACCGGGAAGGCTGCCGATGAGCCCACCGCCAGCCAGTACGCGAGCATGCCCAGCGGAATCCCGCTGCCGACAATCGCCAGCAACAGGCAATACAACTGACCGGCAACCGCCCACGGCCCCAGCCGCACTTGCTCGGCCTGACGCGCTGCGCCCTGGCCGGTGCGCACATGGCGACCCTTGCCGCGTACACGCAGCTCCAGCCACAACAGCATCAGACATAGCGCGAGCAGCACCGCCGAAAGCATCGCTGCATTGGCGTTGCTGAATTCCAGTTCGAATTGCTGGTAGATCGCGGTGGTGAAAGTTTGCAGGCCGATGATCGACAGCGCGCCGAACTCGACCAGCATGTGCAGGGCAATCAGCAGCGAACCGGCCAGCAGCGACGGCCAGAGCAGCGGCAGGGTGACGCGGAAGAACACACCCCAGCGATTCTGTCCCAAGGTGCGGGCGGATTCTTCAAGGGACGGATCGAGGTTGCGCAGGGTCGCCGCGACCGGCAGAAAGATCAGCGGATACTTCGACAGGCTCATCACCAGAATCGCCCCGCCGAGGCCTTCGAACTGCGCGCTCAACGACACCCAGGTGAAGCTGCTGACAAACGCCGGCACCGCAAACGGCAGGCACAGAATCACCCCCCACAGGCGTCGTCCGAGCAGATTGCTGCGCTCCAGCAGCCACGCCAGTGACAGGCCGATCACGCCGCAAGTCAGCGTTACGCCGACCATCAACGCCAGGGTGTTGCGCAGCAGACCGAATACATAAGGGCGCCACAACAGGTGCAGCGCTTCGGCCCAGCCGGCCTGCCAGGCTTTCAGGCCGACATAGGCCAGAGGCAACAGGCTCATGACCACCAGCAATAAGACCGGCAGCACCAGCCAGATTGACGGCCGCTTGCGTCGTGGTACGAAACCCCCGCGCGCGGCGGGGGCGGATAACGATGTGGCCATCAGTTCAGGCCAACTTCACGTTCCAGGTCCAAGGCTTCTTCGGCGTTGCCCAGATCGGCCGGGGTCACGTTTGGCGCTTGCAGTTCGCTGAACGGCTTGAGCCCGCGATCCGATTCCATACCTTTGTGCAGCGGGTATTCGGCGGTGGTCTGAGTGATCACGCGCTGGCCTTCCTCACTGGCCATGTAGGCAAGGAATTGCTGGGCTTCTTTTGGATGTTTGCTGGATTTCAGCACGGCAGCGCTAGATACAGTGATCAGTCCGCCGACGTCGCCGCCGGTGAAGTAATGCAGTTTCGAGTCGAGTTTGCCTTTTTCGCGTTGCAGGGCGAACCAGTAGTAGTTGTTCACCAGCACGGTGGCGACTTCGCCGTTTTCCACGGCTTTGAGCGCGACCATGTTGTTGCTGTAGGTCTTGCCGAAAGCGCGCAGGCCGGTCAGCCATTCTTCGGCGGCGTCGCGACCGTGCATCTTGATGATCGCCACGGCCTGTTCCTGAAATGCGCCGCTGGTCGGGACGAAGCCGACTTTGCCTTGCCACTTCGGATCGGAGAATTCCATCACCGACTTCGGCAGGTCTTTCTCATCGACCAGTTTCGGGTTGTAGGCAACCACGCGAACCCGCGCGGTGACACCGATCCAGGTGCCGTTGCCGGCGACGTATTGCTTGGGCAGCACCGCCAGCGTGGCGTCGTCAGTCTTGGCCAGCAGGCCTTGCTCGCCGAGGTTGTTCAGCGGAGGAGATTCTTCGGTGTAGATCACGTCGGCGGGGGAACGGTCGCCTTCTTCGATGACCTGGCTGGCGAGCTGGTTGCTGCTGCCCTTGCGTACGTTGACGTGAATGCCGGTCTTGGCCTCGAAAGCCTTGGCGATCGCATCGCCGACTTCCTTGTGTTGACCGTTGTAGAGCGTCAGGGAAACCGCATCGGCTGCCTGGGTGAGGGGAGTGGCGAGTGCCAGGCCGAGCAGGGTGAAGGTCAAGCCGCGGCGCAGGGTATTTCGAAACATCATTCGCAGGGTTCCTCACTGTCGCATTGCAAAAACTTGCAACAATGATAAACGATATTGTTTCTCAAGTGCGCCTTGCGGGTCGGTTGAGTGTTTGCTAGAGGCTGGTCGCCACAAGGTCTTGCAGGTTTTCAAACGCCAGAAACACAAAAACCCGCTTTCGCGGGTTTTTTGGGAAACTCAACGTCGTAACCTTGAGTTTGAATTGGTGCCCAGAAGAAGACTCGAACTTCCACGACCGTAAGGTCACCAGCACCTGAAGCTGGCGTGTCTACCAATTTCACCATCTGGGCATTCATCGCGAGCGTTGCCGCTGTTGATGTGGCGCACTATACGGAGCGCTTTTTGATCTGTAAACCCCTGATTTAATTTTAATTAATCAGTTTTAACAAACCCGTTCCTTAGAATGCAAAAAACCCGCTTTCGCGGGTTTTGTGTGAGCCTTGAAACTGATCTAGTCTCAAACTCGAAATTGGTGCCCAGGAGAAGACTCGAACTTCCACGACCGTAAGGTCACCAGCACCTGAAGCTGGCGTGTCTACCAATTTCACCACCTGGGCATCTCGTCAACGTGTGTACGTCGTCGATGGCGCGCACTATACGGAGCGCCTTTTTAACTGTAAACCCCTGTCAGCAAAAAAAATGAATTTTTTTACCAGCGGTGTTCAAAAGGGCTTTCAGGCGTCGATACAAGGCTCCAGAAGGGCCTTATATAGTCGGAAATTTCCCGTTTGATGGCGCCTATGCCAAACTAACCCGCATATAGACAAGGTGAAAACTCTCTAATGGCCGATTGGCAGTCCCTCGATCCCGAGGCCGCTCGTGAAGCGGAAAAATATGAAAACCCTATTCCCAGCCGCGAACTGATCCTGGCGCATCTCGCCGATCGGGGTTCGCCTGCTGCCCGCGAGCAACTGGTCGAAGAGTTTGGTCTGACCACAGAAGACCAGATCGAAGCCCTGCGCCGCCGCCTGCGCGCCATGGAGCGCGACGCTCAATTGATCTACACCCGCCGTGGCACCTATGCGCCGGTGGACAAGCTCGACCTGATCCTCGGCCGCATTAGCGGTCACCGTGACGGTTTCGGCTTCCTGGTGCCGGACGACGGCAGCGATGACCTGTTCATGAGCCCGGCGCAGATGCGTCTGGTGTTCGATGGCGATCGTGCGCTGGCCCGCGTTTCGGGTCTCGACCGTCGTGGTCGCCGTGAAGGCGTGATCGTCGAAGTGGTGTCCCGTGCCCACGAAACCATCGTTGGTCGCTACTTCGAAGAGGGCGGTATCGGTTTCGTCGTTGCCGACAACCCGAAGATCCAGCAGGAAGTGCTGGTTACGCCAGGCCGCAACGCCAACGCGCAGATCGGTCAGTTCGTCGAGGTGAAAATCACCCACTGGCCGACGCCGCGCTTCCAGCCGCAAGGCGATGTGGTCGAAGTGGTCGGCAACTACATGGCGCCGGGCATGGAAATCGATGTCGCGCTGCGTACCTACGACATTCCGCACGTCTGGCCTGAAGCGGTGCTCAAAGAAGCCGCCAAGCTCAAGCCGGAAGTCGAAGAGAAAGACAAAGAGAAGCGTGTCGACCTGCGCCATCTGCCGTTCGTCACCATCGACGGCGAAGATGCCCGCGACTTCGACGACGCGGTCTACTGCGAAGCCAAGCCGGGCAAGTTGCGCCTGTTCTCCGGCGGCTGGAAGTTGTACGTGGCGATTGCCGACGTCTCCAGCTACGTGAAGATCGGTTCGGCGCTGGACAACGAAGCCCAGGTACGCGGCAACTCGGTGTATTTCCCCGAGCGCGTGGTGCCGATGTTGCCTGAACAGCTGTCCAACGGCCTGTGCTCGCTGAACCCGCACGTCGATCGTCTGGCCATGGTTTGCGAGATGACCATCTCCAAGTCCGGCGAAATGACCGACTACTGCTTCTATGAAGCGGTGATCCATTCCCACGCCCGCCTGACCTACAACAAGGTCAGCGCGATGCTGGAAACCCCGAAAGCCACCGAAGCGCGCAAGCTTCGCGGCGAATACACCGACGTGGTGCCGCACCTCAAGCAGCTCTATGCGCTGTACAAAGTGTTGCTGGCTGCCCGTCACGTGCGTGGCGCGATCGATTTCGAAACCCAGGAAACCCGGATCATCTTCGGTTCCGAGCGCAAAATTGCCGAAATCCGTCCGACCACCCGCAACGATGCGCACAAGCTGATCGAGGAATGCATGCTGGCGGCCAACGTGGCCACCGCCGAATTCCTCAAGAAGCACGAAATCCCCGCGCTGTACCGTGTCCACGACGGTCCGCCACCGGAGCGTCTGGAAAAGCTGCGCGCGTTCCTCGGCGAGCTCGGCCTGTCCCTGCACAAAGGCAAGGACGGCCCGTCGCCGAAGGACTATCAGGCCCTGTTGGCGAGCATCAAGGACCGTCCGGATTTCCATCTGATCCAGACCGTGATGCTGCGCTCCCTGAGTCAGGCGGTGTACAGCGCCCAGAACGAAGGCCACTTCGGCCTGAATTACGAGGCCTATACCCACTTTACCTCGCCGATCCGTCGTTACCCGGACCTGCTCACGCACCGCGCCATCCGCAGCGTGATCCATTCGAAACAGGACACTCCGCACGTTCGTCGTGCCGGGGCGATGACCATTCCGAAGGCGCGCATCTATCCCTACGACGAAGCGGCGCTGGAGCAACTCGGCGAGCAGTGCTCGATGAGCGAGCGCCGTGCCGACGAAGCCACCCGCGACGTGGTGAACTGGCTCAAGTGCGAGTTCATGAAAGATCGTGTGGGCGAATCGTTCCCGGGCGTTATCACCGCCGTGACCGGTTTTGGCCTGTTCGTCGAGCTGACTGATATCTACGTCGAAGGCCTGGTGCATGTCACCGCGCTGCCGGGCGACTACTACCACTTCGACCCTGTGCATCACCGCTTGGCGGGCGAGCGCACCGGTCGCAGCTTCCGTCTCGGCGATACCGTTGAAGTGCGCGTGATGCGCGTCGACCTCGACGAGCGCAAGATCGACTTCGAGATGGCAGAAAAAACCATCAGCGCGCCGATCGGTCGCAAGAAACGTGGCGCCGATACCGCAGCACCTGCGAGCAAGGCTGTGGAAGACAAGGCTCCGGCGAAAACCGCCAGCCGTCGTCCGGCCAAGGAAAAAGCCGTCGAGGCCTATCGCCCGAGCGATGCCGTGGCGAAAAACGCCGAGCTGCGCAAAAGCCGTGAATTGAAGAAGGCCTTGCTGGCCGAAGCCAAAAGCGGTGGTAAAGCGGCGTCTGGGGGAAAGACCGGACGGTCGGCGCCGGAGAAGGCCGTCGGCGGCAAGCCAGCCAAACCGAGCAAACACCGTAAAGGCCCGTCGAAAGCGGGTTCGGCTCCAGCCAAAAGTGGCGGGTCGCGTAAACCGAAGGCGAAGTCATGAGTCAGTTGGAAAAAATCTACGGCGTTCACGCGGTAGAAGCGTTGCTGCGTCACCACCCGAAACGCGTCAAGCAGATCTGGCTGGCCGAAAGCCGCAACGATCCGCGCGTGCAGACCCTGATCGAGCTGGCCAACGAAAATCGTGTGCAGATCGGTCAGGCCGAGCGCCGCGAAATGGACGCCTGGGTTGAAGGCGTACACCAGGGCGTGGTCGCGGACGTCAGTCCGAGCCAGGTCTGGGGCGAGGCGATGCTCGACGAGCTGCTCGACCGCACCGAAGGCGCACCGCTGTTGCTGGTGCTCGACGGCGTGACCGACCCGCACAACCTCGGCGCCTGCCTGCGGTCGGCGGATGCTGCCGGCGCGCTGGCGGTGATCGTGCCCAAGGACAAATCGGCAACCCTGACGCCGGTGGTGCGTAAAGTGGCCTGCGGCGCGGCGGAAGTGATTCCGCTGGTGGCGGTGACCAATCTGGCGCGCACTCTGGAAAAGCTTCAGCAGCGCGGTCTGTGGGTGGTCGGCACGGCGGGTGAGGCCGAGGTCAGCATTTATGACCAGGACCTGACCGGCCCGACCATCCTGATCATGGGCGCCGAAGGCAAAGGCATGCGTCGCCTGACTCGCGAGCACTGCGACTATCTGGTGAACCTGCCGATGGCCGGCAGCGTCAGCAGTCTCAACGTGTCCGTGGCCACCGGTGTGTGCCTGTTCGAAGCGCAGCGTCAACGCGGCGCCAAGGCCAAAGCTGCCGCGAAGAAGTAGTCTTGAGCTGAAATCGGTTCAAATGTGGGAGCGAGCCTGCTCGCGAAAGGGGTGTGTCAGCTGACAATAATGTTGCCTGATATATCGCATTCGCGAGCAGGCTCGCTCCCACAGTGTTTTGTGTCAGGTCGAAGATCGGTGGTTGTTCAAATAATCACCAATTGCCTTGCACCTGCGCAGTCCCTTCTCTACAATTGCGCCCCTTGCTGTGACGGCAGGCACGCATGTGCCCCGCGCCAGCAAGTCCATAAGTGTCATTCACTCCTTGTCTGACCGTTTTTGAGCGGCAGGCTACAACCCGTAAGGAGCATTCATGCGTCATTACGAAATCATCTTTCTGGTCCACCCTGACCAGAGCGAGCAAGTCGGCGGCATGGTTGAGCGTTACACCAAGCTGATCGAAGAAGACGGCGGCAAAATCCACCGTCTGGAAGACTGGGGCCGTCGTCAACTGGCCTACGCAATCAACAATGTTCACAAGGCTCACTACGTGATGCTGAACGTTGAGTGCACTGGCAAGGCCCTGGCCGAGCTGGAAGACAACTTCCGCTACAACGATGCTGTGATCCGTAACCTGGTCATCCGTCGCGACGAAGCCGTTACCGGCCAGTCCGAGATGCTCAAGGCTGAAGAAAACCGCAGTGAGCGCCGTGAGCGTCGCGACCGTCCTGAGCACTCCGACGCTGATGGCGTTGAGGGTGATGACAGCGACAACAGCGATAACGCTGACGAGTAATCCACGGACCTTTTAAGGAGCCTATCAAATGGCACGTTTCTTCCGTCGTCGTAAATTCTGCCGCTTCACCGCTGAAGACGTGAAAGAGATCGATTACAAAGATCTCAACACTCTGAAAGCCTACGTATCCGAGACCGGCAAAATCGTTCCAAGCCGCATCACCGGTACCAAAGCTCGTTATCAGCGTCAGCTGGCCACCGCTATCAAGCGCGCCCGCTTCCTGGCCCTGCTGGCCTACACCGACAGCCACGGCCGCTGAGACCGGGCAGTCGACAAGTAGCAAAGGATTGAATGCATGCGTGCCTTAGCTGAGTTCATCATGCGAGGCCGTATGCAGGCCACTCTCGTGGTGGCCGGATGTGCAACATTGCCGTTGTTGTATTGGTTGGGTGCTGCCGCCGGGAGCCTTGTGCTTCTGCGGCGCGGACTGACGGACGCCCTGGGTGTTCTGTCTCTGGGGCTGCTGCCGGCTTTGGTCTGGTGGCTGTATGCCGATGATCCACGGGCACTTCTGGTGCTGCTGGGGTCTTCGGGGCTTGCGTTGGTGTTGCGCGCAAGTGAGTCCTGGGTTCGCACGCTGCTGGTCAGCGTAGTGATTGGAGTGGTGTTTTCAGTGGTGCTCGGGGCAGCGTTTGCGGCCCAGATTGAGATGCTCGCGCAGGCCTTGATAAAGGTCATGCCGGCGCTTCTTGGTGAAACCTACAAGCAATTGTCGGTCGATGAGCAAGCGCGCTTCGCGTCCCTGATTGCACCAGTCCTGACCGGACTGATTGCGGCTCTGTTGCAGATCGTCAGCGTGCTGAGCCTGATTGTCGGGCGGCATTGGCAAGCGTTGTTGTACAACCCGGGTGGTTTTGGTCGCGAGTTTCGCGTCATCCGGATCCCGCTGGGGCCGGCGATGTTGCTGCTGGCGTTGATGCTTCTGGGCCCGAATCTCGGTGCACAGATGGCCATGTTGACGCCGTTGTGCAGCGTACCGCTGGTGTTCGCCGGACTCGCCCTGATTCACGGGCTGGTCGGGCAGAAGCGACTGGCCGGTTTCTGGCTGGTGGGGTTGTACGTCACGCTGCTGTTGTTCATGCAGCTGCTCTATCCGTTGCTCGTGGTTCTGGCCATTGTCGACAGCCTGATTGATTTTCGCGGTCGTCACGTGTCGAAAAACACCGATAACGCGAACGGTGAAGGTTAAAAGTTAAGAGGATTTCCACATGCAACTGATCCTTCTGGAAAAAATCGCCAACCTGGGCAACCTGGGCGACAAAGTAAACGTTAAGGCCGGTTACGGCCGTAACTACCTGCTGCCTTTCGGCAAAGCTACCGCTGCGACCGCTGCCAACCTGGCTGCATTCGAAGAGCGTCGTGCCGAGCTGGAAAAAGCTGCCGCAGACCGTAAAGCATCGGCTGAAAGCCGTGCTGCCCAACTGGCCGAGCTGGAAGTGACCATCACTGCCACCGCTGGCGACGAAGGCAAGCTGTTCGGTTCGATCGGTACTCACGACATCGCTGACGCACTGACCGCCTCCGGCGTTGAAGTGCAGAAGAGCGAAGTTCGTCTGCCGAACGGCACCATCCGCAACGTGGGTGAATTCGACGTGGCTGTGCACCTGCACGCCGAAGTTGAAGCCACCGTACGCGTTGTCGTGGTAGCAGCTTAAGCAATACTTGTCGGCTGGCACCCTCGGGTGCTTGCCGGTAACATCGGGCACGATCCTGTTTACAGGTCGTGCCCTTTGTCTTTCTGGTACTCCCGTTTTCAAACCTGACTCCAAGTGGCCATGAACGAAATCACCGCTCCCGAGCAATACGATCTGCAAACCGCTGCCCTGAAGGTGCCGCCGCATTCCATCGAGGCCGAACAGGCCGTACTCGGTGGTCTGATGCTGGACAACAACGCCTGGGAACGCGTGCTCGATCAAGTCTCCGACGGCGATTTCTACCGACATGACCACCGTCTGATCTTCCGTGCGATCGCCAAACTGGCCGATCAGAACATGCCGATCGACGTCGTGACCCTTGCAGAGCAACTGGACAAGGAAGGTCAGACGTCCCAGGTCGGCGGCCTCGGTTACCTCGGCGAGCTGGCGAAAAACACGCCGTCCGTCGCCAACATCAAGGCCTATGCGCAGATCGTTCGCCAGCGGGCGACGTTGCGTCAGTTGATCGGTATCAGCACCGAAATTGCTGACGCCGCCTTCAACCCTGAAGGCCGTACAGCCGAAGAGATCCTCGACGAAGCCGAACGGCAGATCTTCCAGATCGCCGAGGCGCGGCCGAAGACCGGCGGCCCGGTGGGGGTCAACGAACTGTTGACCAAGGCCATCGATCGCATCGACACCCTGTTCAACACTGCCGACGCGATTACCGGCCTGTCCACCGGCTATACCGACCTCGACGAGAAGACCAGCGGTCTGCAGCCGTCCGACCTGATCATCGTCGCCGGCCGTCCGTCGATGGGTAAAACCACCTTCGCGATGAACCTGGTGGAAAACGCCGTACTGCGCAGCGACAAGGCGGTGCTGGTGTACTCCCTCGAGATGCCAGGCGAATCGCTGATCATGCGTATGCTTTCGTCCCTGGGTCGTATCGACCAGACCAAGGTGCGTTCCGGCCAGCTCGAGGACGACGACTGGCCGCGCCTGACCTCGGCGGTCAACCTGCTCAATGATCGCAAACTGTTCATCGACGATACCGCCGGCATCAGCCCGTCGGAAATGCGTGCGCGAACCCGACGTCTGGTGCGTGAGCACGGCGACATCGGCCTGATCATGATCGACTACCTGCAGTTGATGCAGATTCCGGGTTCAAGCGGTGACAACCGGACCAACGAGATTTCCGAGATCTCCCGATCCCTGAAAGCCCTGGCCAAAGAATTCAACTGCCCGGTGGTGGCGCTGTCGCAGCTCAACCGTTCCCTGGAACAACGTCCCAACAAGCGTCCGGTGAACTCCGACTTGCGGGAATCCGGAGCGATCGAGCAGGACGCCGACGTCATCATGTTCGTGTACCGGGACGAGGTGTATCACCCGGAAACCGAGCACAAGGGCATCGCCGAAATCATCATCGGCAAGCAGCGGAACGGCCCGATCGGCTTTATCCGCCTGGCCTTTATCGGTAAGTACACCCGCTTCGAAAACCTCGCGCCGGGCAGTTACAACTTCGACGACGATGAGTAAATTCTTCATCGTTTGAGCTGACGCCTTCGCGAGCAAGCCCGCTCCCACACCTGGAATGCATTCAAATGTGGGAGCGGGCTTGCTCGCGAATGGGCGTGGCGCAATTTCCGACCACAGCCGTCGGAATTGGTCAAAATTTGTGCTATATTCCGCGCCCGCGAAATTCAATGAAAGCCAACACCGGTTATCGACATGCAAGCAGCCAAGCCGTTATTTGACTATCCGAAGTACTGGGCCGAATGTTTCGGGCCAGCGCCATTCCTGCCGATGAGCAGGGAGGAGATGGATCAGCTCGGCTGGGATTCCTGCGACATCATCATCGTCACTGGTGATGCCTACGTCGATCACCCGTCGTTCGGCATGGCGATCATCGGCCGGCTGCTGGAGTCCCAGGGCTTCCGCGTCGGGATCATCGCCCAGCCGAACTGGCAGTCCAAAGACGACTTCATGAAGCTCGGCGAGCCGAACCTGTTCTTCGGCGTCGCGGCCGGCAACATGGACTCGATGATCAACCGCTACACCGCGGACAAGAAAATCCGTTCCGACGACGCCTACACCCCGGGTGGCATGGCGGGCAAGCGTCCGGATCGCGCGAGCCTGGTCTACAGCCAGCGCTGCAAGGAAGCCTACAAACATGTGCCGATCGTCCTCGGCGGCATCGAAGCTTCCCTGCGTCGCATCGCCCACTACGACTACTGGCAGGATCGCGTGCGCAACTCGATCCTGATCGACGCCAGCGCCGACATTCTGCTGTACGGCAACGCCGAGCGCGCCATCGTCGAAGTGGCCCAGCGTCTGTCCTACGGGCACAAGATCGAAGATATCACCGACGTGCGCGGCACCGCGTTCATCCGTCGTGACACGCCGCAGGGCTGGTACGAAGTCGACTCCACGCGTATCGACCGTCCGGGCAAGGTCGACAAGATCATCAACCCGTACGTCAACACCCAGGACACCCAGGCTTGCGCCATCGAGCAAGAGAAGGGCCCGGTGGATGATCCCGAGGAAGCCAAGGTCGTACAGATCCTGGCCAGCCCGCGCATGACTCGCGACAAGACCGTGATCCGCCTGCCGTCGATGGAAAAGGTGCGTAACGACCCGGTTCTGTACGCCCACGCCAACCGCGTGCTGCACCTGGAAACCAACCCGGGCAACGCCCGCGCGCTGGTGCAGAAACATGGCGAGGTCGACGTCTGGTTCAACCCGCCGCCGATTCCGATGACCACTGAAGAAATGGACTACGTGTTCGGCATGCCTTACGCACGGGTTCCGCACCCGGCGTACGGCAAGGAGAAAATCCCTGCTTACGACATGATCCGTTTCTCGGTGAACATCATGCGTGGCTGCTTCGGCGGTTGTACCTTCTGCTCGATCACCGAGCACGAAGGCCGGATCATCCAGAACCGTTCCGAAGAGTCGATCATTCGCGAAATCGAAGAGATCCGCGACAAGGTCCCGGGCTTCACCGGCGTCATCTCCGACCTCGGCGGCCCGACCGCGAACATGTACCGCATCGCCTGCAAGAGCCCGGAAATCGAATCCGCGTGCCGCAAGCCGTCCTGCGTGTTCCCGGGCATCTGCCCGAACCTGAACACCGACCACTCGTCGCTGATTCAGCTGTACCGCAGCGCCCGTGCCCTGCCGGGTGTGAAGAAGATCCTGATCGCCTCCGGCCTGCGTTACGACCTCGCGGTCGAGTCGCCGGAGTACGTCAAAGAGCTGGTGACCCACCACGTTGGCGGTTACCTGAAGATCGCCCCGGAACACACCGAGGAAGGTCCGCTCAACCAGATGATGAAACCGGGCATTGGCAGCTATGACAAGTTCAAGCGCATGTTCGAGAAGTACACCAAGGAAGCAGGCAAAGAGCAGTACCTGATCCCGTACTTCATCGCCGCGCACCCGGGCACCACCGACGAAGACATGATGAACCTGGCGCTGTGGCTCAAGGGCAACGGTTTCCGTGCCGACCAGGTGCAGGCGTTCTATCCGTCGCCGATGGCCACTGCGACCGCGATGTACCACTCGGGCAAGAACCCGCTGCGCAAGGTCACCTACAAGAGCGACGGCGTGACCATCGTCAAGAGCGAAGAGCAGCGCCGCCTGCACAAGGCGTTCTTGCGTTATCACGACCCGAAAGGCTGGCCGATGCTGCGCGAAGCGTTGATTCGCATGGGCCGTGGTGATCTGATCGGTCCGGGCAAGGATCAGTTGATTCCGCTGCACCAACCTGCCACCGACAGCTACCAGAGCGCCCGTCGCAAGAACTCGACGCCGGCCGGCAGCCACAAGGTCGCGAAAGAGAAGACCACCAAGATTCTCACCCAGCACAACGGCCTGCCGCCGCGTGCCAGCGACGGTGGCAATCCTTGGGACAAGCGTGAACAGGCCAAGGCTGCGGCATTCGCCCGCAACCAGCAGGCGGCCAAGGAGCGCAAGGAAGCAGCCAAGGGCAAGGGGCCGAAACCGGCTCGCAAGCCAGTCGTTCCGCGCTAAGTCGCTTTTTGTTTCAACAAAACGCCAACCTTCGGGTTGGCGTTTTGCATTTCAGGTGTCAGGAAATTTGCTGAAGTCACTGCCCTCATCGCTGGCAAGCCAGCTCCCACAGGTTTATCTGTCGCTCACAAAACTGTGGCCACCGAGGAACCTTGTGGGAGCTGGCTTGCCAGCGATGGGGCCAGATCAATCACCTCATCAATCACTGCCCGCCACATTTAGGCGCAACTTCCTCGAACCATTTCCCCGCATCGCCCGATTTTGGTGCTGTACTGCCCTGAGCATTCCGGGAAAGCGCCCAAGCCCCTGCATGGCATAAGTCTTGCGCGCTTTCGAATACGCTTAGGCTCGCAGGAGGCACGCCGTGTCGATTCATGTCGCTTTGCATCACGTCACGCATTACCGCTACGACCGCGCTGTCGAACTCGGCCCGCAGATCGTACGCCTGCGCCCGGCCGCCCACAGCCGCACGCGGATCCTCTCGTATGCGCTGAAGGTCTCGCCCGAGCAGCATTTCATCAACTGGCAGCAAGACCCGCAGGGCAACTACCTCGCGCGGCTGGTGTTCCCCGAGAAAACCGATGAGTTGCGCATCGAGGTCGATCTGCTGGCCGAGATGGCGGTGTTCAACCCCTTCGACTTCTTCCTCGAACCCTACGCCGAGAAAATCCCCTTCACTTACGCCGCCGATGAACGCAAGGAATTGGCGCCGTACCTCGAAACGCTGCCGCTGACGCCTTCATTCAAAGCCTATCTGGACGGAATCGACCGTACGCCGCTGCCCGCCGTGGATTTCCTGGTGATGCTCAACCAGCGCCTCAGCGAAGACATCCGCTACCTGATCCGCATGGAACCGGGCGTGCAGACCCCGGAACACACCCTCGAACATGCCTCCGGCTCCTGCCGCGACTCGGCGTGGCTGCTGGTGCAACTGCTGCGCAACCTCGGGCTGGCCGCGCGGTTCGTCTCCGGTTATCTGATTCAACTGACCGCCGACGTGAAGAGTCTCGACGGCCCGTCCGGCACCGAAGTGGACTTCACCGACCTGCACGCCTGGTGCGAGGTGTACTTGCCGGGCGCTGGCTGGATCGGTCTGGATGCTACGTCCGGATTGTTCGCCGGCGAAGGGCATATCCCGCTGGCCTGCAGCCCTGATCCATCCTCAGCCGCGCCGATCAGTGGTCTGGTCGAGCCGTGCGAATGCCAGTTCAGCCACGAAATGTCGGTGGAGCGGATCTGGGAAGCGCCACGGGTGACCAAGCCCTACACCGATGAGCAGTGGCTGGCGATTCAGGCGCTGGGCCGGCAGATCGATGCCGACCTGCTGGAAGGCGATGTGCGCCTGACCATGGGCGGCGAGCCGACCTTCGTCTCCATCGACGACCCCGATGGCGCCGAGTGGAACACCGCCGCGCTGGGCCCGGACAAGCGCCTACTCTCCGCTGAACTGTTCCAGCGCATGCGCCAGCACTATGCGCCGAAAGGTCTGGTGCACTTCGGTCAGGGCAAGTGGTACCCGGGCGAGCAATTGCCGCGCTGGTCGCTCAACTGCTATTGGCGCCGCGACGGCGTGCCGATCTGGCACAACAGCGCGCTGATCGCCGATGAGCAGCAGGACTACGGCGCCGATGGCGAGCTGGCCGGGCGTTTTCTGGCGAGTGTTGCCGAACGCCTGAAACTGCCGGCACGTTTCGTGTTCCCGGCCTACGAAGACAATTTTTATTACCTTTGGCGTGAGGGCGCATTGCCGAGCAACGTCAACGCTGAAGACTCGCGTCTTGAAGAACCGCTGGAGCGTGCGCGTCTGCGCAAGGTTTTCGCGCAGGGCCTGGATAAAGTGATCGGCCAGGTGCTGCCGCTGGCCCGCACCGCCAAGGGTGATCAATGGCAGAGCGGGCGCTGGTATCTGCGCGACGAGCATTGCCGACTGGTACCGGGGGATTCGCCGTTGGGTTATCGCTTGCCACTCGGTTCACAGCCGTGGGTGAAGGCCGCCGAGTATCCGTTCATTCATCCCAACGATCCGAATCAGGACTTCCCCGAGCTGCCGGACACCGCGCAGCTCAACAGTCATGCCGAACCCGCCACGGCCGCCGAACGCGCGCCGAAAATCGACGAGTCCGCCGACTGGCTGACCCGCACCGCCTTCTGTGCCGAGGCCCGCGAAGGGCGTCTGTATCTGTTCATGCCGCCGCTGGAGCGGGTCGAGGACTATCTGGAACTGGTGGCGGCCATCGAAGCCACCGCCGAAGAGCTGCATTGCCCGGTGCTGCTGGAAGGTTACGAGCCGCCGAGCGATCCGCGCCTGAGCAACTTCCGCATCACCCCGGATCCGGGCGTGATCGAGGTCAACGTGCAGCCGTCGGCGACCTGGGACGAACTGGTCGAACGCACCGAGTTTCTCTATGAACAGGCGCGGCAAACCCGCCTGACCACCGAAAAATTCATGATCGACGGGCGCCACACCGGCACCGGCGGCGGCAACCATTTCGTCCTCGGTGGCGCGACCCCGGCGGACTCACCGTTCCTGCGCCGCCCGGACCTGCTGCGGAGTCTGATCAGTTACTGGCACAACCACCCGTCGCTGTCCTACCTGTTTTCCGGCTTGTTCATCGGCCCGACCTCGCAGGCGCCGCGGGTCGATGAAGCGCGCAACGACGCCCTGTACGAACTGGAAATCGCCTTCGCGCAGATGCCTGAACCGGGCGAAGCGTGCGCGCCGTGGCTGGTGGATCGCCTGCTGCGCAATTTGCTGATCGACGTCACCGGCAACACTCACCGCGCCGAGTTCTGCATCGACAAACTGTATTCGCCGGATGGCGCTACCGGGCGTCTGGGCCTGCTGGAGCTGCGCGCCTTCGAAATGCCGCCGCATGCGCGGATGAGCCTGGCTCAGCAGTTGTTGCTGCGTGCGCTGGTTGCGCGATTCTGGCGCGAGCCCTATGCGCCGCCGAAACTGGCGCGCTGGGGCACCGAGCTGCACGACCGCTTCATGCTGCCGCATTTTATCGCGCAGGATTTCGCTGACGTCATCGTCGAACTGAACAACGCCGGTTATCCATTGCGCGCCGAATGGTTCGCGGCGCATCTGGAATTCCGTTTTCCCAAAGTCGGCGATTACGCGGTCAACGGCATCGAGATGGAGCTGCGCCAGGCGCTGGAACCTTGGCACGTGCTGGGCGAGGAGGGGACGGCGGGCGGCACGGTGCGTTATGTCGATTCGTCGCTGGAGCGTTTGCAGATCAAGCTCAGCGGCTTGCCGCCGCAGCGCTATCTGCTGACCTGTAACGGCATTCCGCTGCCGCTGCAACCGACCGGGCGCATCGGTGAGTTCGTCGCCGGCGTGCGCTTTCGGGCCTGGCAACCGGCCAACTGCCTGCAACCGACCATCCCGGTGCACGCGCCGCTGGTGTTCGACCTGCTCGACACCTGGATGCAGCGTTCGCTGGGCGGTTGCCAGTACCACGTGGCGCACCCGGGCGGGCGCAATTACGAGACGTTGCCGGTCAATGCCAACGAAGCTGAGAGCCGGCGCATGGCGCGGTTTTTCCGCATCGGACACACGCCGGGGAAACTTCCGATACCGAACCTGACAATCTCCGACGAGCTGCCGATGACGCTCGATTTGCGACGTTTCTAAGTCCTGCACGACATGCGGATTTTTCGTATATCCGCACGTCATGTGCCTGCGTTAGTCTGACCGTTCCCTGCTGTCTGCCGAGCTTTCCATGCCTGACCTGCTAGACCGCTACCCGCTGACCGCGGGCACTTATCACGAACTGCTGAATGACAGCGGGGAAGTGCGCCCGCACTGGCGGCGGCTGTTCGATCAATTGCAGCGCAGCACCCCGGCGCAACTGGTGCAGCGGCAGGCGTTGCTGGCCCGGCAGATTCAGGAAAACGGCGTGACCTACAACGTCTATGCCGATCCCAAGGGCGCTGACCGCCCGTGGGAGCTGGACCTGCTGCCGCACGTGATCGCTGCTGACGAGTGGCAACAACTCTCGACGGGGATTGCCCAGCGAGCACGCCTGCTCAATGCGGTACTGGCCGATCTGTATGGCCCGCAGCGGCTGATCAGCGAAGGGTTGTTACCGGCGGAGCTGGTGTTCGGCCACAACAATTTTCTCTGGCCTTGTCAGGGTATCGCGCCACCGGAAGATGCCTTTCTGCATCTGTACGCCGTGGATCTGGCGCGCACGCCGGACGGGCGCTGGTGGGTCACGGCGGATCGTACTCAGGCACCGTCGGGCGCGGGCTATGCGCTGGAAAACCGCACCATCGTTTCGCGGGCGTTTCCCGAGTTGTACCGCGATCTGAAAGTGCAGCACCTGGCCGGCTTCTTCCGCACCCTGCAGGAAACCCTCGCGCGTCAGGCACCGTGTGCTGACGATGCGCCGCTGGTGGTGCTGCTGACGCCCGGGCGCTTCAACGAAAGCTATTTCGAACACCTTTACCTGGCACGCCAGCTCGGTTATCCGCTGGTGGAGGGCGGCGACCTCACCGTGCGCGATGCCACGGTGTACCTGAAAACCCTCAGTGGTCTGCGCCGGGTGCACGCGATCATGCGCCGGCTCGACGATGACTTCTGCGATCCGCTGGAGCTGCGCACCGATTCGGCACTTGGTGTGCCTGGCCTGCTGGAAGCGGTGCGTCAGGGCCGGGTGCTGGTGGCCAATGCCTTGGGCAGCGGCGTGCTAGAGTCGCCGGGGTTGCTCGGATTTCTGCCGAAGATCAATCAGTACCTGTTCGGCGAAGAACTGCTGCTGCCGTCCATCGCCACCTGGTGGTGCGGCGAGGCGCCGGTGCTGGCGCAGGCGTTGGAAAAGCTTCCCGAGCTGCTGATCAAACCGGCGTTCCCCTCACAAAGCTTCGCGCCGGTATTCGGCCGCGATCTGAGCAAACAACAGCGCCAGGCGCTCGCCGAGCGCATGCAGGCGCGGCCATACGCCTATGTCGCGCAAGAACTGGCGCAGCTGTCCCAGGCGCCGATCTGGCAGGCCGAAGACGGCCAACTGCAACCGCGAGCGATCGGCATGCGCGTGTACGCGGTGGCCAGTGGTGACGGCTATCGCGTATTGCCCGGTGGGCTGACCCGGGTCGCCGCCGAGGCCGATGCCGAAGTGGTGTCGATGCAGCGCGGCGGGGCGAGCAAGGACACCTGGGTGTTGGGCGATCGTGCGCCGAGTGGCGAGCAATGGAAAACCCAGCGCAACGTCGGCGTACACGATCTGGTGCGCCGCGACCCGTACCTGCCCTCGCGGGTGGTGGAGAACCTGTTCTGGTTCGGCCGTTACTGCGAGCGTTGCGACGACAGTGCGCGACTGCTGCGGATCATGCTCGCGCGGTATGTCGATGGCGATGATCCGCAAGCCTTGCAGGCGGCCGTGGAGCTGGGCGAGCGGCTGATGTTGCTGCCGGAGGAGGGTGAGCTACCGGAGCGGCTGCTGGCGGCGCTGCTCGGCGAGGACTGGTCGTTCAGCCTGCGCTCCAACCTGCAGCGCTTGCAGTGGGCGGCCTCGCAGGTGCGCGGCAAGCTTTCACGGGAAAACTGGCAGGCGTTGGTCGAGTTGCAGCGCGAGGCGCTGGAACTGGACACCGAAGAGCCGGACTTCGGCGAGTTGCTGGATTTCCTCAACCGGCTGGTGATGTCGCTGGCGGCGCTCTCGGGGTTCGCGCTCGACGACATGACGCGCGACGAAGGCTGGCGCTTTCTGATGATCGGCCGGCGCATCGAGCGGTTGCAGTTTCTCAGCAGCAGTCTGGCGGCGTTTCTGCGCGGCGCCGGGGCGTTCGATCAAGCGGGGCTGGAATGGCTGCTGGAGTTGGGCAACAGCAGCATCACCTACCGTTCGCGGTATCTGGCGGTGGCGCAGTTGATTCCGGTGCTCGACCTGTTGCTGCTGGATGAGCAGAACCCGCACGCGGTGTTGTTCCAGTTGAAACTGGTGACCCGCACTTTGAAACGCTTGAACGATGATTTCGGCGTACCTCGCGAGGCCGGGCTGCCGCAATTGGTCGAGCGTCTGGCGCGGTTCGATCTGGGCTGTCTGGAGAACCCGCTGTTCGGGGAAAACAGCGTGCGTGCCGCGCTCGATGGTCTGGCGGATCTGCTGCAAGAGATTGCCGAAGCCAGCGGTCAGGTGTCCGATCGACTGGCGCTGCGCCACTTTGCCCATGTCGATGATGTCAGCCAGCGCACGGTGTCCGTCTGATGAGCGCGCACTACCAGATCTTCCACGACACCTGTTACCACTACGACAGCCCGGTGTCGCTGGCGCAGCAACTCGCGCACCTGTGGCCGCGTGAGTGCACGTGGCAACGCTGCACCGAGCAGCAGTTGCTGATCAGCCCGGACCCGACCACGCGGCGGGATGAACTGGATGTGTTCGGCAATCCGCTGACCCGACTGGCCTTCGAGCGCCCGCATGACGAGTTGCAGGTCAACGCCCGGCTCACGGTTGAGGTGCTGGCGCGGCCACCGGCGGATTTCAGTCTGTCCCCGGCGTGGGAGCAGACGCGTGATGCGCTGACCTACAGCAGCCAGCCATTGTCCGCCGAAATGCTGGAGGCTTGTCGCTATCGGTTTCAGTCACCCTACGTGCATTTGAAACGCAGTTTCGTCGAATTTTCGGAAAGCTGTTTTCCACCGGGAAGGCCCTTGTTGCTGGGCGTGCAGGCCTTGATGCAGAAAATTTTCAGCGAATTCACCTTCGATGCCGAGGCCACGCAAGTGGCGACGCCGCTGGTCGAGGTGCTGGAGCGCCGGCGTGGCGTTTGTCAGGACTTCGCGCATCTGATGCTCGCTTGCGTGCGCTCGCGAGGGCTGGCAGCGCGCTACATCAGTGGTTATCTGCTGACCCAGCCGCCGCCGGGACAGCCACGGCTGATCGGCGCCGACGCGTCGCATGCCTGGGTATCGGTGTTCTGTCCGGTATTGGGCTGGGTGGATTTCGATCCGACCAACAACGTGCAGCCGGCGCTGGAGCACATCACCCTGGCATGGGGCCGGGATTTTTCCGATGTGTCGCCGTTGCGCGGGGTGATTCTGGGGGGCGGCAGTCACGACCCGGAGGTCCGCGTCACGGTGATGCCATTGGAATGAAGACAATCGAGTGTGGGGAGCTTTTGTGGCGAGGGGATTTATCCCCGATGGGTCGCGAAGCGGCCCCAAATTGTTTTGCGACTGCTTCGCAGCCGATCGGGGATAAATCCCCTCACCACAGATCGCTCCCGCAGGGAGCGAGTCAGCAATCAGCTCAGGCGTCAGGAGCCTGGTCTTTCGGTGCATCAACATCATCATCGTGGTCAGTCGCCACTTCACCGTCAGGGTTCAGTGCCGCTTCTTCAGCCTGCTGTTTCTTGCGCTGAAGCTTTTCCTCTTTCTTCTTTTCCTTTTCCAGGTCTCGTTGACGTTTGGCGAAGGAGTAATTGGGTTTGGCCATGGGCGATCCTCTGGGGTCGAAGGTGAGGTTGAGCGGCGCGTATTCTGCCCTGTATCGGTGCCCGGCGGTTAGCCGGGTTTTTGGTCGACCCACTTGGGCGTGACGGTCGGCTTCCAGTTATCCAGGGCGTCGAGCAGCGATTGTGCTGATTCGCTCACTTGCAGCATGTCACGGTGTGGGGCGCGAACGAAGCCTTCGCCGACGATATGGTCAAGAAAAGCCGTGAGTTTGCTGTAAAAACCGTTCACCTCAAGCAGCCCCAGCGGTTTGCCGTGGTAGCCGAGCTGGCCCCAGGTCCAGACTTCGAACAGCTCTTCCAGCGTGCCGAGACCGCCGGGCAACGCGATGAACGCATCGCTCAGCTCGGCCATGCGGGCCTTGCGCGCGTGCATGCCATCGACGACTTCGAGGCGCGTCAGGTTTTTGTGGCCGATCTCCTTGTCCATCAGGCTTTGCGGAATGATCCCGATCACTTCGCCGCCGGCGGCCAGCGCGGCGTCCGCCACCAGGCCCATCAGGCCCACGGCACCACCGCCGTAAACCAGCGTCAGTTGGCGCTCGGCGAGTGCCCGGCCAAGGGCTTGGGCGGCTTCGGTGTAAGCCGGATCAGTGCCGGCGTTGGCACCGCAAAATACACAAACGGATTTGAGAGACATGCCTTCCTCCTGGGTCAATCCGTCACAGGGTAATGGCTGGCACGTCTTGATCCAAGGGCTAAGCTTCGCGTTCTGGCGATTCAAAGGTACCGCTGGCGCCACAGGCGTAGGCGGCGAGCAAACTGCACAACAGGCCGTTAAAGAACATGATCGGTACTCCGTTTCAGTAGATGCGCCGATCATAGGCCCGGCCCGGGATTATCGCCGGTAGATTGTTTCGATGAGTGTCATAGCCTGAAAGTTGTATACAATTTTTGACTCAAGTCATAGGAACTTGCGAAGATTTCAGGCAGTCTTTCCACCATTAGTGTTTTTGTTAACCCTGCCTTGGAGATTCACCATGTTTTCCAAAGTTGTTGCGGTATCCCTGCTGGCGCTGGCCAGCAGCCAATTGATGGCTGCCGAGTGCAAAACCACCGTCGATTCCACCGACCAGATGTCCTTCAACACCAAAGAGATCGTGATCGACAAGAGCTGCAAGACCTTCACCGTCGAACTGACTCACTCCGGCAACCTGCCGAAGAACGTCATGGGCCATAACCTGGTGATCAGCAAAGAAGCCGACATGCAGCCGATCGCTACCGACGGCCTGGCTGCCGGCATCGACAAGAACTACCTGAAGGACGGTGACGAGCGTGTCATCGCTCACACCAAGATCATCGGCGCTAAGGAAACCGACTCGCTGACCATCGACGTGTCCAAGCTCAAGGCTGACGAGAAGTACGGCTTCTTCTGCTCGTTCCCGGGCCACATCTCGATGATGAAAGGCACCGTGACCCTAAAGTAATACTGCTCACACGTAACACGAAAAACGCCGCTGCAAGTGATTGCAGCGGCGTTTTTTCTGCTGATCAAATCTTCACCTTACCTCATTTCTGTGATCATGACCGCCCGTCGGAATTGCCCTCGTACCTGTAATTTCTGACAGTAGACACGGATTTCGAAGAAGCCTCGAATGAGGGTGCGCTCAGATGACTGTACGCATCCATTCCGAAAAAGGAGTTTTCGTATGACCGATCAAGAGAATTTACCCCAGCAGCGTACGTTGGTTCAGGATCCGAACAGAAGTAATGTGACAAGCGGAACCGTTATTGAGACAGTTACCAATGGCAATGGTGAACTCATCGAAAATGGCGGGGTCAGCACAAATCCATATTTGTCTTTTGTTGGTTCCGCTGCTCCCAATCAAAAGGCGCAGCTTTTCGACAACGGTGTCCCTGCGCATTCCCCGGTAAATGTTGATCACGTTGGCCACTACAGTTTGATCATTACAGATCAGAAAAACGGGCCGCATTTCTACACCGTGGAAACCACCGACGGGCAGGCGTCTGATCCATACATAGTTCACATGAAACTGTCCCTGCACGCCGCAATTTTGTGGATAAACGATCCCAACGGAGAGGTCATCGAAAATAGTGGAAGCACTACGTTTGTCGATCTGAGCTTTGTAGGTGAGGGAGAGCCAAATACAACAGTCAGTCTTCTGGATCGCGGAATTCATGTAGGCACACTGAATATCGATGCAAATGCGCACTGGAGTGCTGTGCTGAACGGACTGTCAGTAGGGGCGCATAGCTTCACAGTGGTAGGAAGCGATGGTGTTGAATCCAGTCCCTGGAACATTCGAGTCGTGAACTCCGTGCCGGTAAGCATCCAGTTTCTTCTGGGAGAAAGCGGGCAGTTGATCGACAATCACGAGCAAACGACCGATACATCGTTAACGGTTGTCGGTACGGCAAACCCTGGTGAAAACGGAACAATCGTCGACTACGATAACGATCTGGTTAAATTCGCGGCTAACTTGAATGGAATCTACACGGCAAAGATTTCGAATCTGGCTGAAAAGGTTCACACCATCAGAGCGGTAACGGCGAGTGGTCGAGTCTCGGACCCTTGGGCATTCAGGGTGGTTGCACCCAAAGCCCGTTAAATCGTTTATTGACACTGCTAAAGCCCGCTGAGGATCACTCCTTAGCGGGCTTTTCATTCACTTACCGATCAAGGCGCAAACGGCATCACACGCTTGTGATGAGTCTTGTTGTACGTATTGACGATGATGTCGAACGCTTCCTGACGCACCGGCTCGCCGTGCAGGAAGGCGTCGATCTCGGCGTAAGTCACGCCGTGGGAGGCTTCGTCCGGTTTGCCCGGCGACAGGTCTTCCAGATCCGCAGTCGGCACTTTTTCCACCAGCGATTCCGGTGCGCCAAAGCTGCGGGCAATCGCCCGGACCTGGTTTTTCACCAGACCGCTGAGCGGGGCCAGGTCGCAGGCGCCGTCACCGAACTTGGTGAAGAAGCCCATCACCGCTTCCGCCGCGTGGTCGGTGCCGATCACCAGACCGTGCGCGGCGCCGGCGATGGTGTACTGGGCGACCATGCGCATCCGCGCCTTGGTGTTGCCGAGCACAAAATCCACCGACACCGCATGTTTGCCTTCGAACGCCGCCACTTCCTTGGCCAGGGATTTGACCGCCGGGCCGATGTTCACCGTGTGGCGTTCGTCCGGGGCGATGAAATCCACCGACGCCTGGGCGTCGTGCTCGTCGAACTGGGTTTCGTACGGCAGGCGCACGGCGATGAACTTGTATGCGTTGTCGCCGGTGCGCTCGCGCAGTTCACGCATGGCGCGCTGGGCCAGGAGGCCGGCGGTCAGCGAGTCGACGCCGCCGCTGATGCCAAGCACCAGGGTCTTGAGGCCAGAGTTGACCAGGCAATCCTGGATAAAGGTGATGCGCCGGGCGACTTCCGCTTCGAGGGCCTGATGCCCGGCGAATGGCGGTTGCACCTTGAGCTGTTCAGCAATCTCACGCTGTACGGCTTGCATGAATTCACTCCTTGCTAGATAGACTGGAATCGGCAGGAACCTGGAACACATGTCGCAAATAGGCGACGAAATTCGGGTCTTTGCAGTGGGTCTTGCCGGGCTCGTCGGAGATCTTCGCCACCGGCTGGCCGTTGCAGGCGGTCATTTTAAGCACGATGCTCATCGGTTCGACACCCGGAATGTCACAGGTCAGGTTGGTGCCGATGCCAAAGCTGACGTTGATCCGCCCGTGCAGCGCGCGGAAGATCTCCAGCGACTTGGGCAAGGTCAGGCTGTCGGAGAACACCAGGGTCTTGCTCATCGGGTCGATGCCGAGCTTGTGGTAGTGGGCGATGCACTTTTCACCCCACTGCACCGGATCCCCGGAATCGTGGCGCAGACCATCGAAGAGCTTGGCGAAGAACAGGTCGAAGTCGCCGAGAAACGCGTCGGTGGTGATGCAATCGGTGAGAGCAATCCCCAGCAGGCCACGGTATTCGCGCACCCAGCAGTCGAGCGCGGCGATCTGGCTGTCGATCAAGCGTGGGCCGAGTTGCTGGTGGGCCATGATCCATTCATGGGCCATGGTACCCAGCGGTTTCATGTCCAGCTCGCGGGACAAGTGCACGTTGCTGGTGCCGACAAAGCGCCCGGGGAAATCGTGCTTCAGCACATTGACCACTTCTTCCTGCACGCGGTACGAAAAGCGCCGGCGGGTGCCGAAGTCGGCGACCTGCAATTGCGCCAGTTCGTCAGCCGAGGCGTTGGCGCTGAGCCAGTCGAACTTGCGATACAGCTGTTCCCGCGCCTGCACCAGTTCGATTTCCCGGTAGCGATAGCGGTTGCGCACTTCGCTGACGATCGCCAGCAGCGGCACTTCGTAGAGGATCACATGCAGCCACGGGCCACGCAGACGGATGAACAGTTCGCCGTTCTCGATGCCGGTGTGCAGGTAGCGCAGGTTGAAGCGGAACAGGCCGAGAAAGCGCAGGAAATCCGGTTTGAGGAAGGTGATGCGCTCGAGAAAACTCAACTGGTCGGCACTCAGGCTCAGCTCGGCCAGACGCTCGATCTGGTAGCGAATCTCGGCCAGATACGGCCGCAGATCTTCGCTGTTACGGCAACGAAACTCCCATTCGACTTCGACGTTGGGGTAGTTGTGCAGCACCGCCTGCATCATCGTCAGTTTGTAGAAGTCGGTGTCGAGCAGGTTCTGCACGATGCGATCGGCAAACACACTCTCGCTCATAAACGGGGTCTCCAGGTGCACCGCGCGGTTGCGCGGGATCAATCAATGACGCTAGTGGCGCATATCAGCGGTGGGGATTGCCAGCAATTTTTTAGATCACCGCAGAACCCTTGTGGGAGCGAGCCTGCTCGCGAAGGCGTCATTTCAGTCGACATTGACATTGAATGTGCCGGCCTCTTCGCGAGCAGGCTCGCTCCCACAGTTTCAATCGGGTCAGGCATTCGGGCTGTCGATCTGCTCCAGCATCCACTTCACAAAATCCCGCACCTTCGGCACTTCCGCCGCATGCTCCGGGTAGGCCAGGTAATAGGCGTCGGAACTGGGCATTGCATGCTGCCAGGGAATGACCAGTTTGCCGTCGGCCAATTCCTCTTCCACCAGAAACCGTGGCAGCAGCGCCACACCGCAGCCGACCTGGGCGGCGCGGATGCACATATAAAAGGTTTCGAAACGCGGGCCGTGATAGCTGTGTTCGGTGTGGTAACCCTGACTGTCGAACCAGTCATGCCAGGCCTGTGGGCGCGAGGCATTTTGCAGCAGCACCAGATCGGTCAGTTGCGTCGGGTCGGTGAAGGGCTGATCCGGCAGGCTGCCGGGCGCACAGACCGGCACCAGCTCTTCGCCGAACAGCTTCAGGCATTCGGTGCCGGGGCGTGAGCCCTGACCGAAATAGAACGCCAGATCGCTGCGCCCCTGTAGCAAATCGTCGGCCTCCTGCTCGTTGCACAAGTCGAGATGGATCGACGGATGGCGCAGACGCCAGCCCTTCAGACGCGGTACCAGCCAGCGCGCGCCGAAGGTCGATGGTGTAGAGACGCGCAGGACTTCGGTCTCGCCGCCGTAGGAACGCAGGTAATGCGTGGACATTTCCACCTGGGTGAGGATTTTTCGGACTTCCACCAGGTACAAATCCCCGGCCGGGGTCATCTGCAAACGCCGACGCACCCGACGGAACAACAAGTGCTGCAACAATTCCTCAAGCTGCGCGACCTGTTTGCTGACGGCACTCTGGGTCAGGTTCAGCTCCTCGGCAGCCCGGGTAAAGCTCAGGTGCCGGGTCACGGCCTCGAAGCACTGCAACGCGGTGATCGATGGCAGGTGGCGTTTATTCAGCATGGGTGATCCCTTTTTCTTGTCTTTCTGTGCGCAGCATGAATAAACGGAATGATATCTCGCGTAAAGGTCGTTTGTTGCCTCGCCTTCGGGAAGCTACAACTAAAGGCCTGCCCGGTCGCGAAAATGCGTCCGCACACATTCTGTTTTTCGCTTGAGGAGTGACCCATGGTTGCCGCATTGCTTGATCGTCTTGGTGTGAACCCGGCCCTGTACCAGAACGGCAAAGTGCCGGTGCATTCGCCCATCGACGGCAGCCGCATCGCCGCCGTGAACTGGGAAGGCCCGGCTGAAGTCGAGCAGCACATCAGTCGCGCAGATCATGCTTTCGAGCAGTGGCGCAAGGTGCCGGCCCCGCGTCGCGGCGAACTGGTGCGTCAGTTCGGCGAAGTGCTGCGTGAGTACAAGGCTGACCTCGGCGAACTGGTGTCGTGGGAGGCGGGCAAGATCACTCAGGAAGGCCTCGGTGAAGTGCAGGAGATGATCGACATCTGCGACTTCGCCGTCGGCCTGTCGCGTCAGTTGTACGGTTTGACCATCGCCTCCGAGCGCCCGGGCCACCACATGCGTGAAACCTGGCATCCGCTGGGCGTGGTCGGCGTGATCAGCGCGTTCAACTTCCCGGTCGCGGTGTGGGCGTGGAACACCACGTTGGCGCTGGTCTGCGGTAACCCGGTGGTGTGGAAGCCGTCGGAGAAAACCCCGCTGACCGCACTGGCCTGTCAGGCGCTGTTCGACCGTGTGGTGAAGAATTTCAGCGATGCGCCGGCGCACCTGTGCCAAGTGATCATCGGTGGCCGTGACGCTGGCGAAGCGCTGGTGGATGACCCGCGTGTTGCGCTGATCAGCGCCACCGGCAGCACCCGCATGGGCCGCGAAGTGGCGCCGAAAGTCGCCGCACGTTTCGCCCGCAGCATTCTCGAACTGGGCGGCAACAACGCGATGATCCTCGGCCCGAGCGCCGACCTGGACATGGCTGTACGCGCCATTCTGTTCAGTGCGGTCGGTACTGCCGGGCAGCGTTGCACCACCCTGCGGCGGCTGATTGCCCATGAATCAGTGAAGGAAGAAATCGTCACCCGCCTCAAAGCCGCGTACGCCAAAGTGCGCATCGGTCATCCGCTGGAAGGCAATCTGGTCGGCCCGCTGATCGACAAACACAGCTTCGAAAACATGCAGGACGCGCTGGAGCAGGCACTGAGCGAGGGCGGTCGGGTGTTCGGCGGCAAGCGTCAGCTCGAAGATCAGTTCCCCAACGCCTACTACGTGTCGCCGGCCATTGTCGAAATGCCAGAGCAGAGCGACGTGGTCTGCAGCGAAACCTTTGCGCCGATCCTCTACGTGGTCGGCTACAGCGACTTCCAGGAAGCGCTGCGCTTGAACAATGCGGTGCCGCAAGGCCTGTCGTCGTGCATCTTCACCACCGACGTGCGTGAGGCCGAGCAGTTCATGTCGGCGGTCGGCAGCGACTGCGGCATCGCCAACGTCAACATCGGCCCGAGCGGCGCGGAAATCGGCGGCGCGTTTGGTGGCGAGAAGGAGACCGGCGGCGGTCGTGAGTCGGGCTCCGACGCCTGGCGCGCCTACATGCGCCGCCAGACCAACACCGTGAACTACTCGCTGGAGTTGCCGCTGGCGCAGGGCATTACCTTCGACTGACAGGTGGAGATCCCCTGTAGGAGTGAGCCTTTGTGGTGAGGGGATTTATCCCCGACCGGCTGCGAAGCAGCCGCAAAACGTTGTATGCGGTTTTGTCTGGCAGTACGCGATTGCAGGTTTTGGGGCCGCTACGCAGCCCGTCGGGGATAAATCCCCTCACCACAGGGTTCGCTCCCACAGGATCAACAGTGTGTTTGGCAGGTTTCTGTTGGAGTCTGGCAATGCCGTTACGCGAAGAATGTCTGTGGGAAAAACTCACGCCGCAGCGCCCGGATAACACCGCGCTCAAGGATGAGGTCAAAGTCGATGTCTGCGTGATCGGCGCCGGGTTTACCGGGTTGTCGGCGGCGCTGCATCTGTTGGAAAAAGGCAAAAGCGTCTGCGTGCTCGAAGCGCATCGTGCCGGGCATGGCGGCTCCGGACGCAATGTCGGGCTGGTCAACGCCGGCATGTGGATCCCGCCGGATGAGATCGAGGCCGGATTCGGCGAAGCGGTCGGCAGTCAGCTCAACCGCATGCTCGGGGCGGCGCCGGCGCTGGTGTTCAGCCTTGTGGATAAATACAACATCGATTGCCAGTTGCGGCGCGAAGGCACCCTGCACATGGCGCACAACGCCAAGGGCGAGGCGGATCTGCGCAGTCGCGAGCAACAATGGAAGCGCCGCGGGGCGCCGGTCGAGTTGCTCACCGGCAAGGCCTGCGAGCAAGCCACCGGCACGCAGAAGATTGCCGCCGCACTGCTCGATCGCCGCGCCGGTACGCTCAACCCGATGGCCTATGTCACCGGCCTGGCCAACGCGGTGAAGGGCCTGGGCGGGCAGATGTTCGATCACTCGCCAGTGACCCGTCTCGAACGCGTGGGCCAGCTATGGTCGGTGCAGACCGAGCTAGGTTCGGTACTCGCCGAGCAAGTGGTGATCGCCTCCAACGCCTACACCGAGGGCGACTGGACCGAACTCAAGCGCAACTTCTTCCCCGGTTACTACTATCAGGTCGCTTCGGTGCCGCTGACCGAAGACGCCGCCCATGACATCCTCCCCGGCGGGCAGGGCTCGTGGGACACGCGCCAAGTGCTGAGCAGCATCCGTCGCGACAAGGACGGCCGCTTGTTGCTCGGCAGTCTGGGCAACGGCAATCAGAAACCGACGTGGTTCCTCAAGGCCTGGGCCGACCGGGTGCAGCAGCATTACTTCCCCCATCTGAAACCGGTGGAATGGGAATGCACCTGGACCGGGCGCATCGCCTTCACCCCCGATCACCTGATGCGCCTGTTCGAACCGGCGCCGGGACTGGTGGCCGTCACCGGTTACAACGGTCGTGGCGTGACCACCGGCACTGTGGTCGGCAAAGCCTTCGCCGACTACCTGTGTGACGGAAATCCTCAAGCCCTGCCGATCCCCTTCGCACCGATGCAGCCCCTGGCCGGCGTCGGCCTGCGCAGTTGCCTGTACGAGGCCGGCTTCTCGCTGTATCACGCGGGCCAGTGCCTGCGCATCGTCATTTGAGTGTTGAAATATGTTGCCGGAAGCGGCGCTTTTCGGCGTAGCGACTAGCCTCTAATGGTGCGGGTTGTAGCAGTCCCGCACCAGCAGTGTGCAGTTCGGTGACGCGAGCTGTTACAGGCTGGTTGCACGTCGTTTGGTGCCGCGGTTGCAATGATGGCGCAAGCGGGTTGCGCCTAAGATTTAAAAAGGTTTCACCTTCCGCGGTTTAGACGGTTGCACGCCCAATGAAAATGGGAACGAAACAGTCGAAATAACAAGAAAGCAGCGACTTTTTGAAGAATAAAAAACCGATGGCACGGCGCTTGCTCAGAGCATTCAGTGAAGTGAAGTCGCAGTGCCAACTAAAAAAAACCTTGGAGCACCACCTCATGTCCCAGACGTTTTACAAGAAAGGCTTTCTGGCCCTCGCAGTAGCTACTGCGCTGGGTGTTTCTGCGTTTGCTCAAGCTGATGTGAAAATCGGTGTAGCGGGTCCGATGACTGGCGCCAACGCGGCATTTGGCGAGCAGTACATGAAGGGTGCACAGGCAGCGGCGGACGCAGTCAACGCGGCAGGCGGCGTCAACGGCGAGAAAATCGTACTGGTCAAGGGCGATGACGCCTGCGAACCGAAACAGGCAGTGACAGTCGCCAAGGACCTGGTCAACCAGAAAGTCGCCGGCGTGGTCGGGCACTTCTGCTCCTCTTCCACCATTCCAGCCTCGGAAATCTACGACGAAGCCGGCGTTATCGCGATCACTCCGGGTTCCACCAACCCGCAGGTGACCGAGCGCGGCCTGAGCGCCATGTTCCGTATGTGCGGGCGTGACGACCAGCAAGGCATCGTCGCGGGCGATTACATCGTCGACGTGCTCAAGGGCAAGAAAGTCGCCGTGCTGCACGACAAGGACACCTACGGTCAGGGCCTGGCCGATGCGACCAAGGCTCAACTGGAAAAACGTGGCGTGAAGCCGGTGCTGTATGAAGGCCTGACCCGTGGCGAGAAAGACTTCAGCGCCGTGGTCACCAAGATTCGTGCAGCCGGTGCCGACGTGGTCTACTTCGGCGGCCTGCACCCGGAAGCCGGCCCGCTGGTCAAGCAACTGCGTACCGAAGGCCTGAAAGACGTCAAGTTCATGTCTGACGACGGCATCGTCACCGACGAACTGGTGACCACCGCCGGTGGCCCGCAATACGTTGACGGCGTGCTGATGACCTTCGGCGCCGACCCTCGCCTGCTGCCAGACAGCAAGACGGTAGTGGACGCGTTCCGCAAGGCCGGCACCGAGCCTGAAGGCTACACCCTGTACGCCTACGCGTCGGTTCAGACCCTGGCGGCCGCCTTCAACGGCGCCAAGTCCAACAGTGGCGAAAAAGCCGCCGAGTGGCTCAAGGCCAACCCGGTGAAAACCGTCATGGGCGAGAAAGCCTGGGACAAGAAGGGCGACCTGAAAGTCTCTGACTACGTGGTTTACCAGTGGGACAAGGACGGCAAATACCATCAGCTGGAAAAACAGAAGTAAGGGCTGACGTGATCATCCGAACACCATGAACCCCTGTGGGAGCGGGCTTGCTCGCGAATGCGGGATGTCAGTCGCCATCAACGGTAGCTGATACACCGCTTTCGCGAGCAAGCCCGCTCCCACAGGAGGCGATGGTGTTCCGGGGGAACGTGTCTGCATTGCTCCGACGTAAATCTGTATTTTTCCTAGAAGAGCCGCCCGCTCCGGTGGGCAGGTTCTCATTGCGTGAGATTGCGTTATGGATGGTATTTTCCTGCAGCAACTGGTCAACGGCCTGACCCTCGGGTCGGTCTATGGCCTGATCGCCATCGGCTACACAATGGTCTACGGCATCATCGGCATGATCAACTTCGCCCACGGCGAGGTTTACATGATTTCCGCGTACCTCGCGGCAATCAGTCTGGCTCTGCTGGCTTACTTCGGTATCGAATCCTTCCCGCTGTTGATGCTTGGCACGCTGGTTTTCACTATCGTCGTCACCGGCGTCTATGGCTGGGTAATCGAACGCGTCGCTTACAAACCTCTGCGCAACTCCACCCGACTGGCACCGCTGATCAGCGCCATCGGTATCTCGCTGATCCTGCAAAACTATGCCCAGATCAGCCAGGGCGCCCGTCAACAGGGTGTTCCGACGCTGCTCACCGGTGCCTGGCGCATCGACGTCGGCAGCGGTTTCGTCCAACTGACCTACACCAAGATCTTCATTCTGGTCGCCGCATTTGTCGGCATGGGCCTGCTGACCTACGTGATCAAGTACACCAAGCTCGGCCGCATGTGCCGCGCCACCCAGCAAGACCGCAAGATGGCTTCGATCCTCGGGATCAACACCGACCGGGTGATTTCCTACGTGTTCATCATCGGTGCAGCGATGGCGGCGCTGGCCGGCGTGCTGATCACCATGAACTACGGCACGTTCGACTTCTACGCAGGCTTCGTCATCGGCATCAAGGCGTTCACCGCCGCCGTGCTTGGCGGGATCGGCTCACTGCCCGGCGCGATGCTCGGCGGGATCATTCTCGGGATCTCCGAGTCGCTGTTCTCGGGCCTGGTCAACTCCGACTACAAAGACGTGTTCAGCTTCTCGCTGCTCGTACTTGTTCTGGTCTTCCGGCCTCAGGGCCTGTTGGGCCGTCCTCTTGTGTCGAAGGTGTAAGCGATGTCTTCAACCACTCAAAAAAATATCGATATCAAAAAAAGCCTGGTTGAGGCGATTCTGGCCGGCCTGATTGCCCTGATCGTGTTCGGCCCGATTGTCGGCGTCGTGCTCGAAGGCTACAGCTTCAACCTCGAACCAACCCGCGTGGCGTGGCTTATCGGCATCGTGATGATCGGCCGCTTTGCCTTGAGTCTGTTTCTGCAGACGCCCAAGGGCCTGAAGATTCTCGACGGATTCGAGAGCACCGGCTCCGGTGTGCATGTGCTGCCTGCCGATCACAAATCACGCCTGCGCTGGATCATTCCGCTGTTGATTGTGCTGGCGGTGATTGTGCCGTTTGTCTCCAACTCGTACCTGCTGGGCGTGGTCATCCTCGGGCTGATCTACGTGCTGCTGGGTCTGGGGCTGAACATTGTGGTCGGGCTGGCCGGTCTGCTCGATCTCGGTTACGTGGCGTTCTACGCCATCGGCGCCTACGGTCTCGCGCTCGGTTATCAATATCTCGGGCTGGGCTTCTGGACCGTATTGCCACTGGCGGCAATCACTGCCGGTTTGGCCGGCTGCATCCTCGGTTTCCCGGTGCTGCGTCTGCACGGCGACTATCTGGCGATCGTGACCCTGGGCTTCGGTGAAATCATCCGCCTGATCCTCAACAACTGGCTGTCGCTGACCGGCGGGCCGAACGGCATGCCGGCGCCATTGCCGACGTTCTTCGGCCTGGAGTTCGGCAAGCGGGCCAAGGATGGCGGGGTGCCGTTCCATGAGTTTTTCGGCATCGCCTACAACCCGGACGTGAAGTATTACTTCATCTACACGGTGTTGTTCCTGGTGGTACTGGCCGTGCTGTACATCAAGCATCGGCTGGTGAAAATGCCGGTGGGTCGCGCTTGGGAAGCGCTGCGCGAAGATGAAATCGCCTGCCGCTCGATGGGCCTCAACCATGTGCTGGTCAAGCTCTCGGCGTTCACCATCGGTGCATCGACCGCGGGGCTGGCCGGGGTGTTTTTCGCCACCTACCAGGGCTTCGTCAACCCGACCTCGTTCACCTTCTTCGAATCGGCGCTGATCCTCGCCATCGTCGTGCTCGGCGGCATGGGCTCGACCATCGGTGTGGTGATCGCCGCATTCGTGTTGACGGTTGCCCCGGAACTGCTGCGCGGCTTCGCTGAATACCGCGTGCTGCTGTTCGGCATCCTGATGGTGTTGATGATGATCTGGCGACCACGCGGGCTGATTCGCATCAGCCGTACCGGGGTCACTCCACGCAAAGGTGCCATTCACTATGAGAGGACTGCGCCATGAGTGAAGTCGTACTCTCTGTGGAAAAACTGATGATGCACTTCGGTGGCATCAAGGCCCTGAGCGATGTCAGCCTCAAGGTCAAACGCAACTCGATCTTCGCCCTGATCGGGCCGAACGGTGCCGGCAAGACCACGGTGTTCAACTGTCTGACCGGGTTCTACAAGGCCTCCGGCGGCAAGATCGAACTCAACGTGCGCGGCAAGCAGACCAACGTCATCCAGTTGCTGGGCGAGTCTTTCAAACCGACCGACTTCGTCTCGCCGAAAAGCTTCCTCAGTCGCCTGTACTACAAGATGTTCGGCGGCACCCATTTGGTGAACCGCGCCGGCCTGGCCCGGACATTCCAGAACATTCGCCTGTTCAAGGAAATGTCGGTGCTGGAGAACCTGTTGGTGGCGCAGCACATGTGGGTCAACCGCAACATGCTCGCCGGCATCCTCAACACCAAGGGCTACCGCAAGGCCGAAAGCGATGCGCTGGACTGCGCGTTCTACTGGCTGGAGGTGGTCGATCTGGTGGACTGCGCCAACCGTCTGGCCGGTGAACTGTCCTACGGCCAGCAACGCCGTCTGGAGATCGCCCGGGCCATGTGCACGCGGCCGCAGATCATCTGCCTCGACGAACCGGCTGCTGGCCTCAACCCTCAGGAAACCGAAGCGCTGAGCGCGATGATCCGGCTGCTGCGCGACGAGCACGATCTGACCGTGGTGCTGATCGAACACGACATGGGCATGGTCATGAGCATTTCCGACCACATCGTGGTGCTGGATCACGGCGTGGTCATCGCCGAAGGCGGGCCTGAAGCCATTCGCAACGATCCGAAAGTGATTGCCGCCTACCTGGGCGCCGACGAAGAGGAGCTGGTATGAGCAAACCGATCCTCGAACTGAAAGACCTGGACGTGTTCTACGGCCCGATCCAGGCCCTCAAGGGCGTGTCGCTGCAGATCAACGAAGGCGAGACCGTCAGCCTGATCGGCTCCAACGGCGCGGGTAAATCGACGCTGCTGATGTCGATCTTCGGCCAGCCGCGCGCGGCGGGTGGGCAGATCCTCTATCAAGGCGTCGACATCACCCACAAGTCCTCGCACTACATCGCCTCCAACGGCATCGCACAGTCGCCGGAAGGGCGGCGGGTGTTCCCCGACATGACCGTCGAGGAGAACCTGCTGATGGGCACCATCCCGATCGGCGACAAATATGCCAAGGAGGATATGCAGCGCATGTTCGAGCTGTTCCCGCGGCTCGAAGAGCGCCGCACTCAGCGGGCAATGACCATGTCCGGCGGCGAGCAGCAAATGCTCGCCATCGCCCGTGCGCTGATGAGCCGGCCGAAGCTGTTGTTGCTCGATGAGCCTAGCCTGGGCCTGGCACCAATCGTGGTGAAACAGATTTTCGCCACCCTGCGGGAACTGGCGAAAACCGGCATGACCATTTTCCTCGTTGAGCAGAACGCCAACCATGCGTTGAAGCTGTCGGATCGGGCGTATGTGATGGTCAACGGCGAGATTCGTCTGACCGGTACCGGCAAGGAGTTGTTGGTGAATGAGGAGGTGCGTAACGCTTATCTGGGCGGGCACTGATTCTACTTGAGTTGTCCACAAAGCCCCGCGACGAAAGTCCCGGGGCTTTTTACATCCCAATTCCAGCACAAATCCCTTGTGGGAGCGGGCTTGCTCGCGAAGAGGGTGTGTCAGATAACGCCGTGTTTTATGACACATCCTCTTCGCGAGCAAGCCCGCTCCCACAGTTGATCTGCGTCAGATTTCCGAATTGTGGAAAACAAATTCCCATAGCTGCCAAAGCGCGACATATAGACGCTGCAAATGGCTGTTTTTCCACAGTTTTGACTTGTCCCCGTTTACTGTGGAGCTGGCTGTGAATAACGTGGGAGTAGCTGGCTGAAGCCCTTGTTTTCCGTGGCTTGCAGGCTGGTGATCGCTTTTTGATCAGGCGTTTTTGCTGGAGCTGAAGACGCTGTTGTCAACCTTTTTCTAGGCTGTTCTGTAGAAATAATTACGTGTAAGCAAGCCTGTGGATAAGTCTGTGACTAAACTCTGGAAAGACCGCGCTGAGGGCCGTAATTACTGGCCTCGCGCAATCACTGCGCTGGCCGGTCGTTCGTGCAAAATGCCATCTCCGGCACAACAGCGGCTTCAGGGTCAAGCAAAAAACTTTCTGTTTCCCGCGCAAAGCCTTGTATGGCGCGGCTTTGCGCGTTTTCACTTGCCCCCGGAAACTGTGGAAGGGACTGTGGATAACGTGCGCGCACATGGCTACAGGCCAAGCCACATACGGTGTAGCGACGATTGATCAAATTTTGATCGGAAGATGTCCCGGTGCGGGTGTTGCTCGTAAATGCCGGGCCGGGCATGCTGGCTGCTGATTTTCTATTCCAATGGCTGCGCTGGCGGCCGACGCAAGGAGAACACGATGTCCAACACCCTGTTTATTACCGGCGCAACCTCCGGTTTTGGTGAAGCCTGTGCCCGACGTTTTGCCGAGGCAGGCTGGAAACTGGTGTTGACCGGCCGTCGTGCAGAGCGTCTCGATGCGCTGTGCGCCGAGTTGTCGAAGCAGACTGAAGTGCATGGTCTGGTGCTCGACGTGCGTGACCGCAAGGCGATGGAAGAGGCAATTGCCAATCTGCCGCCGTCGTTCGCCAAGCTGCGTGGCCTGATCAACAACGCCGGGCTGGCACTGGGCGTTGACCCCGCACCGAAATGCGACCTCGACGACTGGGACACCATGGTCGACACCAACGTCAAAGGCCTGATGTACAGCACTCGTCTGCTGCTGCCGCGGTTGATCGCTCACGGCCGTGGCGCCGGCATCGTCAACCTCGGTTCGATCGCTGGCAACTACCCGTACCCGGGCAGCCATGTGTATGGCGCGACCAAGGCGTTCGTTAAACAATTCTCGCTGAACCTGCGTTGCGACCTGCAGGGCACTGGCGTGCGTGTCAGCAACATCGAGCCGGGTCTGTGCGAAAGCGAGTTCTCGCTGGTGCGCTTTGCCGGTGACCAGGAACGCTACAACGCCACTTACGCCGGTGCCGAGCCGATCCAGCCGCAGGACATCGCCGAGACCATCTTCTGGGTGCTCAACGCCCCGGCGCACATCAACATCAACAGCCTGGAGCTGATGCCGGTGAGCCAGACCTGGGCGGGGTTTGCGATCGAGCGTAACAAGGCGTAAGACCGCATAATGGCCATCGCTGGCAAGCCAGCTCCCACAGGATCGTCGGTATACATAAATCTTGTAATCGACTCGGTACCTGTGGGAGCTGGCTTGCCAGCGATGAGGCCGTAACAGGCAAAACATGGCGATAAGGTAAACTCTCTCCTCAACAACCCCGCCGCACCCTGCGGTTTTCAAGGTTTTCGAGGAGTTAAAGTGAGTAACCGAGGTGAGCAGTCACTGCTCAAACAATCGACCATCCTGATGTTCGCGGTGTCGATTGCCGGGATCGTCACCGGTTTTGTTTCAGGTTCGCAATCCATCCTTTTCGATGGTTTTTTCTCGCTGATCGCAACGTTCATCAAAGTGCTGATGCTGATCACCGCCCGGCTGATCGCCAAAGAGAGCAATCACCGCTTCCAGTTCGGTTTCTGGCATCTGGAGCCTATGGTGCTGCTGATCGAAGGCAGCTTCCTGCTGTTGATCGCGATCTATGCGTTTCTCAACGGTGTGTTCGGCATCATCAACGGCGGCCGCGAGATCGAGCTGGGGCTGGTGATCATTTATGCGGCGGTGTTCACCGTCGTCGAATTCGCCTATTTCTTCTACGTGCGTCGGCGCAATCGCAAGATCAAGTCCAGCCTGATCCAGTTCGACAACATCAGCTGGCTGGTGGACGCGATGCTCTCGGTCGGCCTGTTGATCAGTTTTCTCGCCGCGTTGCTGCTCAAGGCCCAGGGCTTTGACGAGTGGGCGAAGTTTGTCGACCCACTGATCCTGATCGTGCTGGCGCTGACCATGTTGCCCCCGGCGTTCAAGATCCTCGGCCCGGCGCTGCGTGATGTACTGGGTATTGCACCGGACACCCTGGATGATCAGGTGCGTCAGGTCATGGAAGCGGCGAAGGTCGAGCATGGTTTCGATGATTACGTGACCTACGTGCAGAAGCACGGGCGGGCGCGGTTTATCGAGATTCATGTGGTGTTGCCGGCGGATTACCGGCTGCAAAGCGTGGGGCAACTGGATGCGTTACGTGAGGAAATTTCGGCGCAGCTCGGCGAGCCGGATGCGGCACGCTGGTTGACGATCAGCTTTACCGGTGACAAGAAGTGGATTGCCTAGAGACCGTGTAACGGCTATTCGCGAGCAAGCCCGCTCCCACAGGGATCCAGGCTGTTCACAGATTATGTGTTCGCCGAAATTCCCATGTGGGAGCGGGCTTGCTCGCGAAAGCTATTTTTCAATCAACGCAGATATTCGGCTAAACCGCTGTAGCACGTCGCCAAGTGATAAGGCGTCGTTGAAGGCATGTCCTTGCGGCTGACCTCTCCCAGCTCATCTCGGCACTCATGCCAACCGCCCGCATGCAGAAAACGCTGTTGCAGCGCCTGCAACTGGCGCAGCACTGTAGCTTCGCTGTCCGGGCGCAAGGTCAGGGCGCGCAGGTATTCCGCCTGCGCCCAGATGCGTTGGGTCGAATCTTTCGGCCGTCCATCCAGTTGCAGATCGAGCATCGCCCGCACCGCCCCTGAAGGCTGTTCAACACCGAATTGCTCGGTGAAAGCGAATGCCCGGTCCAGCGCTGCATGCAGTTTCGAACCGCGCAGCAGGGCTGAAGACTCAAGCAGGAAATACCATTCGAACTGATGCCCTGGCTCGTACCAGTTATCCACAGCCCCGAGCGGTTTCTCCATCAACACACCGTGCTGCGGATCGACGAACTGCTTGTGCATGGCTGTGCATAACTCCACCAGCGCTTGCTGCGTCGCCGCGTCTTCACGCACCGCCAAGGTGGCGAGGAACGCTTCGGCCAGGTGCATCAGCGGGTTTTGCAGTGGCCCGGTTTGCAGGGTGATCCAGTCGCGGTCCAGGCAGGCTTCGTACAAGCCATCGCCGGTGGCGAAGCGTCGGCCGATGACTTCCAGTGCGGCGTTGAGCGTGGATTCCACCAGCGGCTCCCGGGACTTGGCCCAGTAATGGGCGCAGGCGAACAGGATGAAAGCGTGGGTGTAGAGGTCTTTGCGCTGATCCAGCGGCTTGCCTTGCGCGTCGATGCTGTAGAACCAGCCACCGTGCTCTGCATCGTGAAAATGCCGTTGCAGAGAGCGGAATAGCGCGGCGGCGCGCACCTCGGCGTTATCCACAACCCCGATCAGGCTGGAAAACAGGTACAGCTGCCGTGCGCAGGCCATCGCCCGATAGCGTTGCGGTGGCAACGGATGATGCGCCGCGTCGAGTGCTTCGTAGGGCAGCGCCATGTCGGCGTTCCAGCCCGGGCCTTGCCAAAGCGGCACGATCACGTTCAGAAAGTGCTGTTGCACATCGCTGAACAGGGCGGTCAATTCGGGCAGGGAGGTGGAGCGGCAAGCATGGGGCATTGGCGGACGTCGTCACGGCTGGGGCGATTGCGCGACATGGTAGCAGAGCCGCGTCCTTTAGAGACGCGGAGTCTGTCAGACCGCTTTCGCGAGCAAGCCCGCTCCCACACTGGAATTGTGGTGTACACAAAACCTGTGGGAGCGGGCTTGCTCGCGAAGAGGCCGGTTCAGGCGATAAAGATCAGCCGGCCAGCAACCATGCACCGGTCACCGCCGAAGCAGCCCCCGCCACTCGCACCAATGGTGCAGCAGCCTGAGGCAACACGCGCACCAGGCCATAACCCGCCGCATGCAGCGCCGCCGTCGCCGCGACAAAACCGGCGGCATACGCCCAAGGGCTGCTCATGTCCGGCAGCTCCAGGCCATGCGCCACGCCATGGAACAGCGCAAACAGCGCCGTTGCCGCCACCGCCATCACCAGCGGTGGACGCACCGCCAGTGCCACTGCCAGACCCAGCGCCAGCACCGAAGCGGCGATCCCGCTTTCCAGCGCCGGCAACTCCAGCCCTTCAAAACCCAGCATGCCGCCGATCAGCATGGTGCCGACAAACGTGCACGGTAGCGCCCAGCGCGCCGCGCCTTGTTGCTGCGCGGCCCACAGGCCGACCGCGACCATCGCCAGCAAATGGTCGAGGCCACCGATCGGGTGGCTGATGCCGGCGACCAGACCGCTGTCGCCGTGGCCCGGGTGGGCGAAGGCGAGTGCCGGGGTCAGCAGCAGCGCCACGGCGCCGAGAATACGTTTGAGTGTCATGGATAAGCTTCCTTGTTGGTCAATAAGTCAGGCGGCGTTCAGCAGGCCCTGGCGTTCGATGAAGGCGATGATCTCTTCCAGGCCCTGGCCGGTTTTCTGGTTGCTGAAGACGAATGGCTTGCCGTTGCGCATGCGCTGGGTGTCGCTATCCATCATTTCCAGCGAAGCACCGACCAGCGGCGCCAGGTCGATCTTGTTGATCACCAGCAGATCGGACTTGCAGATCCCCGGGCCGCCCTTGCGCGGCAGCTTGTCGCCGGCGGAGACGTCGATCACGTAGATGGTCAGGTCTGACAGCTCCGGGCTGAAGGTTGCCGAGAGGTTGTCGCCACCGGATTCCACCAGAATCAGGTCCAGCCCCGGAAAGCGCCGGTTCAGTTGATCGACGGCTTCGAGGTTGATCGAAGCGTCTTCGCGGATCGCCGTGTGCGGGCAGCCACCGGTTTCCACGCCGATGATGCGTTCCGGTGCCAGCGCTTGGTTGCGCACCAGAAAGTCGGCGTCTTCGCGGGTGTAGATGTCGTTGGTGACGACGGCCAGGTTGTAGCGATCGCGCAACGCCAGGCACAGGGCCAGGGTCAATGCGGTCTTGCCGGAACCGACCGGGCCGCCGATGCCGACGCGCAGGGGTTGTGTGTTCATGGTTTGTTCTCCTAAGAGCGAAACAGTCGGCTGTACTGGCGCTCATGCGCCATGCACGCCAGGGACAGGCCGAACGCGGCGCTGCCGATGTGTTCGGGATTGATGCGGGTGGCGTCCTGCTGCGCCTGTTGCAGCAGCGGCAACAGTTCGCTGGTCAGGCGCTGAGCGGCTTGCTGGCCCAACGGCAGGGTTTTCATCAGCACCGCGAGCTGGTTTTCCAGCCAGCTCCACAGCCACGCGGCGAGCGCATCCTGCGGACTGATTTGCCAGGCGCGGGCAGCCAGTGCCCAGCCAAGAGCCAGGTGCGGTTCGGCGCATTGCTCAAGAAAGCGGCGGGCCGGCGCGTCGAGTTCCGGAAGACCGTTGAGCAATTGCTGCAGCGAGTAGCCCATCTGCCGGCTCTCCAGATGCAACTCGCGGGTCTCGCGACTGGCACGGTGGGTTTCGCAGAGATGCAGCAACTCGGGCCAGTTTTCCTCGGCCGCGGCCTGACAATGGGCAAGCAGCAGCGGCGCCTCGAAACGGGCGAGGTTGAGCAGTAGTTGATCGCTGATCCAGCGGCGGGCGCTGTCCGGGTTGTTCACGCGGCCGTTATCCACCGCCATTTCCAGGCCTTGCGAATAGCTGTAGCCGCCAATCGGCAGTTGCGGACTGGCCAGGCGCAACAGCGCCCAGGCCGGATTCACAGACGTACGCCGAACTGATGGAGTTTGGGCGCGTAGTTGAAATCTTCGTCGCCATGCCGCGAATGGTGATGGCCGCCGCCGTAGGCACCGTGTTCCGGTTGGAACGGCGCTTCAATCGCCTCGACCTGGGCGCCGAGCTGTTCGAGCATGGCCTTGAGCACGTAATCGTCGAGCAAACGCAGCCAGCCATCGCCGACTTGCAAGGCGACGTGGCGATTGCCCAGATGATAGGCGGCGCGGGTCAGTTCGAAGGCATTGGCGCAGGTGACGTGCAGCAGTTGCTCGGGGCGGGCGCAGACGCGAACGATGCGGTCGTCCTCGGCCTGCAGGCATTCGCCGTCATATAACGGTGCCTGACCGCGCTCCAGAAACAACCCGACGTCTTCGCCATCGGCACTGAAACAGCGCAGACGGCTTTTGCTCCGCGCTTCGAAGGTCAGGTGCAACTCGGCGGACCAGACAGGTTGAGGGTCTATTCTGCGATGAATCACCAGCATCGGAAAGCTTCCAGCAGTGGACTTGTAGGAGGGCTAGAGCAAGGGGCTTGCCAACCGGACGAGATGTAGGAAATCCCTGTCGGAGCGTAGAGGATGTTTCAAGATGTTGCAGAATTTTGGAAGGTTTTGGTGCGTGAAGATTTTTACATGCACCAAATCGGCGCCGGCTCGCTCCCACAGGGGAGTAGGGTGTGTCAGTAATAGGAGGGGGGATTACTCGGTACTGCCCAACCCTTGCCAGTGCTTGAGGCCGATAAAGATGAAGCGCAATTGCTGGGTGATCTTCGCCTGCGGCGTCAGATGCTCCGGCAGGGCCTCGGCGGGCGGGTCAATGATGTCCGGCAGGGTGGCGAATACCGATTTGACGATCAGGTCAGCGATCACGCTCAGGCCGGCAGCATCCAGATGTTGCAGCTTGGGCATCAGCGTCAGGTCGGCCGCGAGGTCGGCGCTGATGTTCTCGCGCAGACGGCCAATCGCCTGACGCACCGGCTGCGAGCCGCCGTATTGCTCACGAGCGAGAAACAGGAACTGCGAACGGTTGGCGCTGACCACGTCGAGGAAGATCCGCACCGACGCATCGATGATCCCGCCCATGACGAATTCATTGTGGCGCACCAGGCGGATGGTTTCGCGGAAGGTCTGGCCGACTTCACTGACCAGCACCAGACCCAACTCGTCCATGTCGGCAAAATGCCGATAGAAACCGGTGGGCACAATGCCGGCGGTCTTGGTCACTTCGCGCAGGCTCAGGCTGCCGAAACCTCGGCCGCTTTCCATCAAATGGCGGGCAGCGTCCATCAGGGCGTTGCGGGTCTGTTGTTTCTGTTCGGCGCGGGGCAGCATCGCAAAGGCGTTTTCTTGAGCGGGACAAGCGCCGCACTCTAGCAAATCGGCTTTGCTGGCGTCGAACGGCAGGGGGAAAGTCAGCAGGAAAAAAGGTTTCGCAGATTGTCGGTACTGAAAAAGTCAAAAGCCCAATCCGGTGATTGGGCTTTTTTTCCAGGCCGCCATGGGCTTAGCTCAAAGCGCTGTTGCGTTCGATCACACGGTCACCACCGCCTTCGGCAACGGCTTGGCCCAGTGGGGTTTTATCGAAACCGTCTTCAGCCAGGGTCTGGCCTTGTGGAGTACGGTCGCTGCCATCGGAAGCCAGGGTCTGACCTTGTGGAGTTTTATCATAGCCGTCTTCAACCAGACCTTTCTGTTCCAGGCGATCACGGCCGCCTTCTGCTACAGCTTGACCTTGTGGGGTCTTGTCGTAGCCATCTTCAACCAGACCTTTTTCTTCCAGACGATTACGACCGTTTTCAGCCAGGGTCTGACCTTGTGGGGTACGGTCGCTGCCGTCAGCCGCCACAGTCTGGCTGAACACCGAGTGGCTGGATTTCACTTGTGGGGTAGCCTGATCGGCAGCGGGCAGGGCAAAAGCGGTGCTGGCTAGCATCGACAGGGTAAGGCTGAGCAGTAATTGGCGTTTCATGATGGGTTGCTCCTTGGGAGGGCGATAAAGTGGGTACGAAGCCAATGCTACTCTCGATAAGTCGATATAAAAGTTCATAAACGCAATGGTAATAATCAACAGAATTGATTGTTCTGCGGAAGCGCTCTAGCTCGGGCATTTGCGGGCGGTGGTTTTGCACCGCAGTGGGTATTTTCGACTCACTCGCGCCTCGCAAATGTGCGGGCAGCGGTAACGCTGTTCGACCAATCGGTCAGCATTCGGGCGATTTTTTGCGCCGGATTCTATATTCCGATTAAACCTGCGCACTGTTTGCCAGTCGTAGAATTCATGAGGGCCGCTTTGGCCCGCCGTTTCAGCTGTGCGTCGCGAAGTCGGCGTGCGGTCGTCATCAGGAGTTTTGTGCATGACGCGCACCGGAAAAATCTTCAGTTGGACCTTCGCCATCCTCGTACTGCTGCTGGCGGTACTGGTTCTGATCATCGTGTTCTTCGACTGGAACCGGATCAAACCGCCGCTCAACGCCAAAGTCTCGGAAGAATTGCATCGTCCGTTCGCCATCAATGGCAACCTCGCGGTGATCTGGCAGCGTGAGCCGGACGAAGGCGGCTGGCGGGCCTGGGTGCCGTGGCCGCACGTGGTGGCTGAGGACCTGACGCTGGGCAACCCGGATTGGTCGAAGCAGCCGCAGATGGTCACGCTCAAACGCGTGGAACTGCGCATCTCGCCGCTGGCACTGCTGGCGCAACGGGTGACGATCCCGCGAATCGACCTGACCGAACCCAACGCGCAACTGCAACGCCTGGCCGATGGCCGCGCCAACTGGACCTTCAAGTTCGACCCGAAAGACCCGAATGCCGAACCGTCGAACTGGGTGGTGGACATCGGTGCGATTGGCTTCGACAAGGGCCACGTCACCCTGGATGACCAGACACTCAAGACTAATCTCGACGTGTTGATCGATCCGCTGGGCAAACCGATTCCGTTCAGCGATATCGTCGGCGCCAAAGCCGCGAAGACCGCGCAGGACAAGGGCGCCGCGCCGCAGGACTATGCATTCGCGCTGAAGGTCAAAGGCCAGTACCACGGTCAGAATCTTACCGGCCAGGGCAAGATCGGCGGATTACTGGCGTTGCAGGACGCGAACAAACCGTTCCCGCTGCAGGCTCAGGCGAAGATCGGCGCCACCAGCATCGAACTCGCTGGCACCTTGACCGACCCGCTCAACCTCGGCGCCCTCGATCTGCGTCTGAAACTGGCCGGCGCCAGCCTCGGCAACCTCTATCCACTGACCGGCGTGACCCTGCCGGACACGCCGCCGTACTCCACCGACGGCCATCTGATTGCCAAGCTGCATGATGCCGCCGGTGCGAAATTCACCTATGAACAATTCAACGGCAAGATCGGCGGCAGTGACATTCACGGCGATCTGACCTACGTCGCCAGCCAGCCACGGCCCAAGCTCAGCGGCGCGTTGCTGTCCAATCAATTGCTGTTCGCCGACCTCGCGCCGCTGATCGGCGCCGACTCCAATGACAAGCAAAAGGCCCGCGGCGGCGAGAGCAAGCAGCCGACCGACAAAGTGCTGCCGGTGGAAGAATTCAAGACCGACCGCTGGCGCGCGATGGATGCCGACGTCGAGTTCACCGGCAAGCGCATCGTCCACAGTGAAAAGCTGCCGTTCACCGACCTCTATACCCACCTGAAACTCAACGACGGCGAACTCAGCCTCGAACCGCTGCGCTTCGGCGTGGCCGGCGGCAATCTGGACGCGCAGATCCGCCTCAATGGTCGCACCGAACCGCTGGAAGGCCGGGCCAAACTGACTGCGCGCGGCTTCAAGCTCAAGCAGTTGTTCCCGACCTTCGAACCGATGAAAACCAGCTTCGGTGAGCTCAACGGTGATGCTGATATCAGCGGTCGCGGCAACTCGGTGGCCAAGCTGCTCGGCGGCGCCAATGGCCAGTTGAAGATGCTGATCAACGACGGCGCAATCAGCCGTGAGCTGATGGAACTGGCCGGTCTCAACGTCGGTAACTACGTGGTTGGCAAGATTTTTGGCGACAAGGAAGTGAAGATCAACTGCGCGGCGGCGGACTTCGACATCAAGACTGGCCTGGCGACCACACGGCTGTTTGTGTTCGATACCGAGAACGCGATCATCTACATCGACGGCACCGCGAACATGGCCACCGAGCAATTGGACCTGACGGTGACACCGGAGTCCAAGGGCTGGCGTCTGATTTCGCTGCGTTCACCGTTGTACGTGCGCGGCAAGTTCATCAAGCCGGACGCCGGGGTCAAGGCCGTGCCGTTGATGCTACGCGGCGCGGGGATGGTTGCACTGGGCGTGATTGCTGCACCGGCGGCGGGGCTGCTGGCGCTGGTGGCGCCGAGTGGTGGGGAGCCGAATCAGTGCGCGCCTCTGCTTGAACAGATGAAGTCGGGCAAGGCGCCAGTGACCGTCAAGCCAACCACGTAAATCTTCAGCGTCTGTAAAAGCGTCATCGCGAGCAGGCTCACTCCTACAGGTACAGCGCAAATCTTGTAGGAGTGAGCCTGCTCGCGATAGCGGTATAGAAGGTTCAGAGGTCTTTCAGGATGTCGGCCATGTCATCGGCATGCTCTTCTTCCTGCGCGAGGATATCTTCGAAGATGCGCCGGGTGGTCGGGTCTTTCTCGCCGATGTACTGGATGATCTCGCGGTAGCTGTCGATGGCGATCCGTTCGGCCACCAGGTCTTCGTAGACCATTTCCTTCAAGGTGTTCCCGGCCACGTATTGGGCGTGGGACATTTTCGACAGCAGATCCGGATTGAACTCCGGTTCGCCACCCAGTTGCACGATGCGCTCGGCCAGACGGTCGGCGTGTTGCGCTTCCTGGGTCGCGTGTTCGAGGAATTCTTCCGCGGCCACATGGGCTTTGACGCCGTTGGCCATGAAGTAATGACGCTTGTAACGCAGCACGCAGACCAGCTCGGTGGCCAGCGACTCGTTGAGCAAGCGCAGCACCTCGTCACGGTCGGCGCTGTAGCTCTCGGTTACCGCGCCGTTCTCGACGTGTTGTCGCGCACGTTCGCGCAGGGTTTTGACATCTGACAAGTGCAGGTCGTCGCTCATGTTGATCTCCAGGAGGCTAATCCAATGGCGCCACGCTCTACAGGCGTGATCGGTTACCCAAGTTGTGAGTCTTGAGCGACGCAAAAAGTTTTATGAGATTTCCGGCGACCTTGGTACCAGCCCGGACAACTGCGCTTCTTCGCGCAACCAGGCAAAAAACGCCCGCACCGGCGGATGCCGCTCCCGTCCCGGCACACACAGCGCGCTGTACCCGGCACCATCGACTTGCACCTGCCCCTTGTACGGCACCAGCAACCCACTGGCGACGCTCTGCGAGACCAGAATATTGCTCGCCAGCACCAGACCTTGCCCGGCAATCGCCGCTTGCAGAGCGTAATGCTCCTCATCGTATTCACGGATCGCCGGATGCTGGTTCAGCCACGACTCGCCGGAGCGAGCGCACCACGCTTCCCAGCCATGGGCATACAGCTTCGAGTTGTGCCAGCGCACGCTGATCAGCGCCGGCGTGCGCCGGGCGGCCAGCGCCACCTGTTCCGGCGAGCCATACACGCCGAAGGTCTCATCGAACAGGCACAAGCCGTAAAGGTTGGGGTAGTCGTCGAGGCTATAGCGCAGCACCAGATCGACGCTGGCGTCCTGATGCAGGTCGATGACTTCGCAGTGGGTATCGAGGCGCACGTTGATGTTCGGGTGTTGCACATAAAACCTTCCGAGGCGCGGCACCAGCCACAGCGCGGCAAACGCGGCGGTGGTCGACAGTGTCAGGTTGCTGCCGCTGCGTTGCGGACGCAGGGTGTCGACGCTTTGCGCCACTTCCAGCAACGCGCCGTGCAGGCTGCGAAACAGCCGCTCGCCCCCTTCGGTAAGGCGCACCTGACGCGGCAAACGCTCGAACAGCGCCACGCCGAGCCAGTCTTCCAGCGCTCGGATCTGATGGGAAATCGCCGTCGGTGTGACTGACAGCTCTTCAGCAGCGGCCTTAAAGCTCAACAGCCGCGAAGCGGATTCGAAGGCGCGCAGGGCAGTCAGCGGCAACGAGGCGAACATTGAATACTCCATGGATGAAACAGATTCATCCCGACTGATTTTTGCTCAGTTGAGACGGCGGCGGGTCGGCGCCAATCTGGCGCTACGCAGCCATTCAAGTCTAGACCCAAGGAGATTCAGATGAGCAAGATTCTTGCGATCCATGCCAGCCCTCGCGGTGATCGTTCGCACTCACGGCGTTTGGCAGAAAGTTTTCTCAGCGCCTGGCAGGTGCGCCATCCACAGGCTCAGGTCACCCGCCGGGAAGTCGGACGGGCGCTGATCCCTCCAGTCAACGAAGCCTTTGTCGCCGCCGCGTTTCACCCTGAACCCGAAGCGCGTCCGTTGTCGATGCAGGCCGATCTGGCGCTCAGCGATCAACTGGTCGGCGAGTTGTTCGAGCATGACCTGCTGCTGATTTCCACGCCGATGTACAACTTCAGCGTGCCCAGCGGCCTCAAGGCCTGGGTCGATCAGATTGTGCGACTGGGCCTGACCTTCGACCACACCCTGGATAACGGCGTGGCCCAATACACCCCGCTGCTGCAAGGCAAGAAAGCGCTGATCGTCACCAGTCGCGGCGGTTTCGGCTTCGGCCCCGGCGGCGAACTGGAAGCACTGAACCACGCCGATCCGTGGTTGCGCACCGCGCTGGGCTTTATCGGCATCAACGACGTCAGCGTGGTCGCGGCCGAGGGCGAGGAATCGGCCGAGCGCACCTTCGCCGTGTCAGTGGCCGAGGCCGAGCAGCGTTTGCTCGACCTCGCCCGGACGTTCTAAGTGGCCTGGCTGTGCCTGCTGATCGCCGCCGGCTTCGAGGTGACTTTCGCCATGGGCATGAAGTACGCCGAAGGCTTCACCCGCTTGTGGCCGTCGCTGATCACGGTGGCGGCGGCGATTGGCGGGATTTACTTCCTGACGTTGGCGATGCGCGAGTTGCCGGTGAGCATCGCCTATCCGATCTGGACGGCGATCGGCTCGCTGGGCACGGTGTTTCTCGGTTTTGCCCTGCTCGGCGAGAGCCTGACCCTGGTCAAACTGCTGTCGGTGGGGCTGATTGTGGCGGGGGTGGTGGGCCTGAAGTAGGCTGATGGTGCAGTTGTCATCATCAGGGAGGAGGCTTGGCGGGCGTTTTGCACGTCTGGCATCCACTCAGCGACCACAAGGATGTTTGCCCATGTCACAAGGTTCGGCGACACGTTATCCACTGGTGCTGGTGCCGGGCATGCTCGGGTTTATCCGGCTGGTGCTGTATCCGTACTGGTACGGGATCATCAAGGCGTTGCGCCGTGGCGGGGCGACGGTGATTGCGGTGCAGGTATCGCCGCTCAATTCCACCGAGGCGCGTGGCGAGCAGTTGCTGGCGCGCATCGACGAAATTCTGCGCGAGACCGGCGCCGCCAGGGTCAATCTGTTCGGCCACAGCCAGGGCTCGTTGACCGCGCGTTATGCCGCCGCCAAACGACCGGATCTGGTCGCGTCGGTAACGTCCGTGGCCGGACCCAATCACGGTTCTGAACTGGCCGACTATCTGCAGAAACACTACCCGGCGAACAGCGCCAAGGGCCGCTTGCTTGAGGTGCTGTTGCGTTTTGTCGGCTGGCTGATGGCGTTGCTGGAAACCGGTTACCACGGGCCGAAACTGCCGGTGGACATCCACGCTTCGCATCAATCGCTGACCAGCGAAGGCGTGGCGCTGTTCAATCAGCGTTATCCACAGGGCCTGCCCGAGACCTGGGGCGGTCACGGGCCGGAAGAGGTCAATGGCGTGCGTTATTACTCGTGGTCGGGGACGTTGCAACCGGGCAAAACGGATCGCGGTGGCAACCTGTTCGACGGCACCAACCGCAGCTGCCGCTTGTTCGCAAAAACCTTCGTGCGCGAGCCGGGGCAGTGTGACGGGATGGTCGGGCGTTACAGCTCGCACCTCGGCACGGTGATTGGCGACGACTATCCGCTGGATCACTTCGACATCGTCAATCAGTCGCTGGGGCTGGTGGGCAAGGGCGCGGATCCGGTGCGGTTGTTTGTCGAGCATGCGGCGCGGCTAAAGGCTGCCGGATTGTGACTCGCTTTTGTGGCGAGGGGATTCATCCCCGATGGGCTGCGCAGCAGCCCTTGTTTTGAGATAAATAGCGGGGTCGCTTCGCGCCCCATCGGGGATAAATCCCCTCACCACAGGGCCAGATCAGGCAACGCTGAGTTTGCGGCCTAGAACGGTGGTCCAGCGCTCCGACAGAATCACCCCACCCAATGTCAACACCCCACCCACCAGGTGATACATCGCCAACTCTTCCTTCAACACCACCGCCGCAATCAGCGCGGTAATCAGCGGCAGCAGGTTAAAGAACAAGGTCGTGCGACTCGGCCCCAGACGCTGCACCGCCTGCATCCACGCCAGCGGCGCGAGCATCGAGGCCAGCAGGCACGCGTACAGCACCAGCGGAATGTTCTGCGCGGTGAAGCCGGTTTTCGGCGAGGCGGCGTACAGCGGAAACAGCACCACAATCGCCACCAGAACCTGCAGGTACAGCAACACCAGCGGCGGCAGGCGCAGCTGCCATTTTTTCAGCAGGGTGCTGTAGATCGCGTAGGCCAGGGTGGCGATCAGCATCATCGCGTCACCCAGGTTCACCCCGTGTTGCAGCAAGGCGCCGAGGCTGCCGGACGACACCACCACCAGCACCCCGGCGAACGACAGCACCGCGCCGAACAAGGCGCCGGCGGTCAGGCGCTGGCCGAGGCTGATGATGGCCATGGCCAGCGACATCAGCGGCATCAGCGACAGGATGATGCCCATGTTGGTCGCCGTGGTCAGCGTCGCGGCGAAGTAGGCGAGGCTTTGATAGACCGCCATCCCGAGCACGCCGAGGATGAAGATCTTGCCCAGATTCGGACGGATCTGCGGCCAGTGCGCGATCACCGCTTTGAGCATGAACGGGGTGAACAGCAGCCCGGCCAGCAGCCAGCGGTAGAAACCGATCTCGGCGGGGAAGATCGCCCCGACCGCCAGTTTGTTGATCACGGTATTGCCGGCCCAGATGAAAATCGCCAGCAGGGGAAACGCGTATTGCATGGGGTTAAAACCAGTACGTTGATGAACGCTGATTATCCCTTGTCTGGATGTAGGCCTATACTGCGAAACGGCCAACCTGCCTCTGCAACCGGACAGCATGAACAGTAAACATATCGATCTGCTGGATTTCAGCGAACTGCCGTCGGCGGTGTACTTCCGCTACGCCGATTTCAACACCCATGAATATGCGGCGCCGCACCGCCATCCGTGGGGCACGCTGGAGTACGCGGCCCACGGCGTGCTGCACATGGATGTCGACGGCAGCCGCTTCATGTCGCCACCGCACTACGCGGTGTGGGTGCCGCCGCAGGTCGAGCACAGTTTCTACAGCCACCAACCGGTCAACTACCGCGCGGTGTGCCTCGATCCGAAGGTTTGCGCCGATCTGCCGCCGCGCGCCTGCACGCTGGCAATCAGCGACATTCTCAAGGCGATTCTCAAGGACTTCGCCGCCCGCGACGTGAAGATCCCCGAACTCGACGCTGACCAGCGTCTGGCCCAGGTGTTGGTCGATCAACTGCAACAGGCGCCGGTGCATGAATGTTATCTGCCGTACGCGAGCAATCCTGGGTTGCTGGCGATCCTCGACGCCTTGCAGGCTGATCCGGGCAATAACCAGCCACTGGCGCACTGGGCGGCGCAGGTGTACGTAAGTGAGCGCACGCTGGCCCGGCAGTTCGTGCGTGAACTGGGGATGAGTTTCGGCGAATGGCGTCAGCGCCTGCGTTATCTTGCGGCGATCGAGGCGCTGGAAAGCACGAAGAGCGTGCAGGAAATCGCCTTCGATCTCGGCTACAGCAGCGGCTCGGCGTTCATTGCCATGTTTGCCCGGCAGGCCGGGTGTACGCCGGAACAGTATCGGCGTAGCCACCTGGAAGGCAGGAAGGTGTAACAAGATTTGGCTACACTTCAGCGGAGGCCGCATCCATCGATGCGGCGACAAGGAGAAAACTCCATGAAGATGTTGCGTGTCCCTTTGTTGATGATCGGTCTGCTCCTGTGTTCCCAGGGTTTCGCCGCCACGGCGCAACAGAACAAAATGACCACCTGCAATGCTGACGCTACCGCCAAAAGCCTCAAGGGCGACGAGCGCAAGACTTTCATGAGCACCTGCCTCAAGGCTGCACCGGCCGCCAATGACGGCAAAGTGCTGACCCCGCAGCAGGAAAAAATGAAAACCTGCAACGCCGACGCGAAAACCAAGGCGCTGACCGGCGATGCGCGCAAGACCTTCATGAGTGATTGTCTGAAGAAAAAATAATCAGCAAGGATTGCGGTGAACGGGCCGGCCTCTTCGCGAGCAGGCTCGCTCCCACATTGAAATGCGTACCCCCTGTGGGAGCGAGCCTGCTCGCGAAGGGGCCATTGAGCGCGACAATAGCCCCTGCATATCCCTAGTGCTCTCCCCGGATCGCTGGCAGACTGCCAATCCTTTTACGCCGTTCGTTTTGAGGCTGTATGCCAACGTTTTCTGAGCGTCATGTTGTGTTTTGGGTCAGCTGCATCATCATTTGCGGCGGTTTGTTGCTGGCGTTGCCGCTGCGCTTGTTGCCCAGCCTGCTGGCCGGTTTGCTGGTGTTCGAGCTGGTCAACATGCTCACCCCGCAACTGCAACGGCTGATCGAAGGTCGACGTGCGCGCTGGCTGGCGGTGGCACTGCTGGGCACCCTGGTGGTCAGCGTGCTGGCGCTGATCTTTGCCGGTGCCATCAGTTTCCTGCTGCACGAAGCGGAAAACCCGGGCGCCTCGCTCGACAAATTCATGGGCGTGGTCGATCGCGCGCGCGGGCAACTGCCGCCGTTTCTCGACGCCTACCTGCCGGCCAGCGCAGCGGAATTTCGCGTGGCCATCGGCGAATGGGCGAGCAAGCACCTGTCCGAGCTGCAACTGGTGGGCAAGGACGCGGCGCATATGTTCGTCACCCTGCTGATCGGCATGGTCCTCGGCGCGATCATTGCCCTGCAGCGCGTGCCGGATCTGACCAAACGCAAACCGCTGGCCGCCGCCCTGTTCGACCGTCTGCATCTGGTGGTTCAAGCCTTTCGCAACATCGTCTTCGCGCAGATCAAGATTTCCCTGCTGAACACGTTCTTCACCGCGATTTTCCTGGTGGTGGTCTTGCCGCTGTTCGGTATCAAGCTGCCGCTGACCAAGACCCTGATCGTCCTGACCTTTCTGCTCGGCCTGCTGCCGGTGATCGGCAACCTGATGTCGAACACGCTGATCACCATCGTCGGCCTGTCGCTGTCGATCTGGGTGGCGGTGGCGGCGCTGGGCTATCTGATCTTTATCCACAAGCTCGAATACTTCCTCAACGCGCGCATCGTCGGCGGGCAGATCAGTGCCAAGTCGTGGGAGTTGCTGCTGGCGATGCTGGTGTTCGAAGCCGCGTTCGGCCTGCCGGGAGTGGTGGCGGGGCCGATTTATTACGCGTACCTGAAGAGCGAGTTGAAGCTGGGCGGGATGGTGTAAGAGCTGGTTTTTGTGGCGAATGACTGTGGTGAGGGGATTTATCCCCGATAGACTGCGCAGCAGTCTCTGCTTTTAAGATAAAAAGCGGGGGTCGCTTCGCGACCCAGCGGGGATAAATCCCCTCACCACAAAAGTCTCCTGCCACTGGATTGCTGATCAGTTCATGGCGCCGTAGCGCTTCATCGCCTCAATCGCCAGACCGCTGCCGATGCTGCCAAAGATATTCCCTTCAACATGTCGCGCATTCGGCAGCATCGCCGAAACGCTGTTGCGCAGTGCCGGAATGCCGCTCGAACCGCCGGTGAAGAACACCGTATCGACCTGCGCCACCGACACGTTGGCATCGTTCAACAGCTGCGTGACGCTGCCGCGCACGCGTTCAAGCAAGGCGTCGATCGACGATTCGAACAGGGCGCGGCTCAGTTCCACGCTCAGGCCCGGCTCAATACGGTCCAGCGGCACGTGGCGGCTGTCGGCGTGGGTCAGCTGAATCTTGGTTTCTTCGACTTCCATCGCCAGCCAGTGCCCGGCGCGCTGTTCGATCAGCTTGAACAGACGGTCGATACCGCCGGTGTCTTCAATGTCGTAGCGCATGCTGCCCAGCGCCAGGGTGGATTTCTGCGAGTACACCGAGTTGATGGTGTGCCAGGTCGCCAGGTTCATGTGGTGACTGGTCGGCATGTAGGCGCCGCTCTTCATCCGGCTGCCGTAGCCGAACAGCGGCATCAGGCCTTGCAGGCTCAGCTGTTTGTCGAAGTCGGTCCCGCCGATGTGCACGCCGCCGGTGGCGAGGATGTCATCGTGGCGGTTGTCCATGCCGCGACGCTCGGGCGACAGACGTACCAGCGAGAAGTCCGAAGTACCACCGCCGATGTCGACGATCAGCACCAGCTCTTCTTTTTCGATGGTCGACTCGTAGTCGAATGCTGCAGCGATCGGTTCGTACTGGAACGACACGTCCTTGAAGCCGAGCTTGCGTGCCACTTCGACCAGGGTGTCTTCGGCTTCCTGGTCAGCCAGCGGGTCGTCATCGACGAAAAACACCGGACGCCCCAGCACCACTTGTTCGAACTCGCGACCGGCGGCCGTTTCGGCACGGCTCTTGAGCTGACCGATGAACAGACCCAACAGATCCTTGAACGGCATCGCCGTGCCGAGAACGCTGGTGTCGTGCTTGATCAGCTTGGAACCGAGCAGGCTCTTGAGCGAGCGCATCAGCCGGCCTTCGTAGCCTTCCAGGTATTCGTGCAGGGCCAGACGACCGTAAACCGGACGGCGCTCCTCGATGTTGAAGAACACCACCGACGGCAGGGTGATCTTGTCGTCTTCCAGCGCGATCATCGTTTCCATGCCGGGGCGCAGCCAGCCGACGGTGGAGTTGGAGGTGCCGAAGTCGATACCGCAGGCACGGGCTGGAGAGGCGTTGTTCATGTCTTTCGGGTTCCGGTCAAAAAACGGCCGCGCAGTGTATGTCAGTGCGCGGCAGATTCGAAGGCCGGTCATCTGCTATTTCACGACTAAGCTTCTTGAAAGTCGCAGCTTCGCCCCAAACTTGCTGGCATGGGCCGGCAGACATACCGGCGGTCGCAAGAACCGTCGTCCACTGCCGATAAACTTCTGCTGCGCCACCCGGTCACAAAGTTGAGATCGGTCAACCCGGCACGCGCGAATGAGCGCATGCTGGCCTCGGCGCGAAATCGATAACGGATGGTGATTCCTTCGATGGACTTCAAAGACTATTACAAGATACTCGGCGTGGAGCCGACAGCGGACGACAAGGCAATCAAGGCTGCCTATCGCAAGCTGGCGCGCAAATACCACCCCGATGTCAGCAAGGAAAAAGACGCCGAGGCCAAGTTCAAGGACGCCTCGGAAGCCTATGAAGCGCTGAAAAGCGCCGACAAACGCGCCGAATATGACGAGCTGCGCCGTTATGGCCAGCACGGTCAGCCGTTCCAGGGCCCGCCGGGCTGGCAGAGCCGTGGCGGTTTTGGCGGCGGCGGTGGCGACACCGGCGACTTTTCGGACTTCTTCAGTTCGATCTTCGGCAATCGCGGCGCCGGTTTCGGTGGCGACGGTCGGCAACAACGCAGTGCAGGGCGCCGAGGGCAAGACGTGGAAATGGAACTGCCGGTCTTCCTTGAGGAGACCCTGTCGGACGAATCGAAGAAGGTCAGCTTCCAGATCCCGCAATACAACGCCAACGGTCAGCACGTCAGCAACACCAGCAAGAGCCTGAATGTGAAGATCCCGGCGGGCGTCACCGACGGCGAGCGCATCCGCCTCAAAGGCCAGGGCGCACCGGGCATCGGTGGCGGGGCCAATGGCGATCTGTACCTGACCATTCGCTTTGCGCCGCATCCGAAATTCGATGTCGAAGGCGAAAACCTGATCATCACCCTGCCATTGGCACCGTGGGAGCTGGCGCTGGGCGCCGAAGTGGCCGTGCCGACCCTGACCGGCAAGATCAACCTCAAGGTTCCGGCCGGCAGCCAGAACGGCCAGCGCATGCGCGCCAAGGGGCATGGCTTGAAGAACAAGGCCGGTGAGCGCGGTTATCTGTTCGTGCAGCTCAAGGCCGTGATGCCGAAAACCTCCGACGACGAGGTCAAGGCGCTGTGGCAGGAGCTGGCGAAGAAAGCCGCGTTCAACCCACGAGAGAACTTCTGAATCCGACGACGGAGTAGCCCATCATGAGCAGCCCCCTGATCGTTCAACTGGACATGGCAGAATTCTGTGAGGCGGCCGATCTGTCGGACGTCTACGTGATCGAAATCGTCGAACACGGCATCCTCGAACCTCAGGGCGCGCAGCCCCGGGAATGGCGGTTCACCGACTACGAGCTGAGCCTGGCCAAGCGCGCCGCGAAGTTGCGGCGCGAGCTGGAGCTGGAGTGGGAGGGCGTCGCCCTGGCGCTTGATCTGCTGGATGAAGTGAAGGAACTGCGAGCCGAGAATCGCATGCTGCGCCAGCGGTTGGGGCGTTTGGTGGTCGAATAGTTTTACCGTTGGTTCTGGAGTGTCTTTGCGGGCTCCTTCGCGAGCAAGCCCGCTCCCACAGGAGATCGCGATCTAAATGTGGGAGCGGGCTTGCTCGCGAAGAACGATAACGCGGTAAGCCTGCTTAAATCTTTCTCGGCAACACCACACTGAACAGCGTGCCGTCAGCCTCGCTTGAGCTGACGTCGATCGTCCCGCCATGGGCGGTCACCACTTCCTTGACGATGAACAAGCCCAACCCGAGGCTGGTCGACGGCTGCCCGAGCTCTTCGTCGGCGCTGCGCACCAGCGGGTCGAAAATCGTGCCGATCGCCTCTTCGGAAATCGGTGTGCCGTAGTTGTGCACCGACAGGCACACGCTATCGTCCTCGCCACGCAGATCGAGGGTCACGTCGCGCTGGTTGGCACCGTGCTGCAAGGCATTGCCGATCAGGTTTTGCAGTAATTGGTCGATCCGTCCGGCGTCCCACACGCCGCTGGTGTCACCGTGCACGGTGAGCCTGGGATCGGATTGCGGTTGACCGGCGCAGGCTTCGGCGATCGCCGCTCGCGCCGCAACGGCCAGATCCATCGGTGCCGGCTCGATCGGCAGGCTACGGCCCAGACGACTGCGCACCAGTTCCAGCAGATCGCTGACCATCGTCGCCATGTGCCGCGCGCCACGCTTGATGTGCTGGGCGCAGGCCAGGGCATCGCCTTCAAGGCTGGATTTGCGCAGCAGCAGTTCGGTGGACATGCTCACCGCCTGCAGCGGCGCACGCAGGTCATGGCCGAGGATGGCGAGGAAAATGTCCCGCGAGCGATTGACCTGCTCGGCGTAGGCCGCAGTGGATTCGGCGAGGGCTTCGTCGATGGCTTCGTTGAAACGGATCATGTCCTGAAAATAGGTCATGTCCGGCGATTCAAGGCTGTTGACCCACAGGCGGATTACGCAGGCACGCAAATGGCGGAATTCACTGGTCATCTGCACCAGGTCAAAACCGACGGTGTGGCGCAGTTCGCCATGGCTGGCGCCGGCCTCGTCCAGGCTCGGGGTCTTTTCCGGGCCTTCGCCCTTGGCTTTGGCAGCCTGTTCGGCGGGGCTTTGCGGCTTGTTCATGTCGCGGGCGGCGGCCCGCAGAATCTCGCTGGCGTGATCGCGCAGCGCAGTGGAATCCAGATAGTCGGCGGCCGGCGTGATGGTCGCGGCGAACTGTTCCCACTCATCGACGATAGGGTCGATATTGGCCACGATGAACTCGGAAAGACGCATGGGCAGTTCCTGAAAAAAGGCGGAGCGAATCGAATATTAGCCCCTTTGGCGGGAAATACACGACCGTTTGCACAGTGCTTTTCCAGCGACATGAAAAAGGCCCCGGGATCGTGCGCAAGACACGAAACCGGGGCCTTTTGCCGTGCGTCAGAACAGGAAGTAGCGCTGAGCCATCGGCAGGGTCTCGGCCGGTTCACACCAGAGCAGCACGCCGTCAGCCTTGACCTGATAGGTCTGCGGATCGACGTCGATGTTTGGCAGGTAATCGTTGTGGATCAGGTCGGTTTTCTGCACCTCGCGGCAGCCTTTGACTACGCCGATTTTCTTCTTCAGTCCCAGTGCCTCGGGCAGCCCGGCCTCCTGTGCGGCCTGGCTGATGAACGTCAGGCTGGTGGCGTGCAGCGAGCCGCCGTAGCTGGCGAACATCGGGCGGTAGTGCACTGGTTGCGGGGTTGGAATCGAGGCGTTGGCGTCGCCCATCAGGCTGGCGGCGATCGCGCCGCCCTTGAGGATCAGCGTCGGTTTCACACCGAAGAACGCTGGACGCCAGAGCACCAGATCGGCCCATTTGCCGACTTCGATCGAACCCACTTCATGGCTGATGCCATGGGTGATCGCCGGGTTGATCGTGTATTTGGCGATGTAGCGCTTGGCGCGGAAGTTGTCGTTGCCTTCGCCGTCCTGCGGCAGCGGGCCACGCTGCTTTTTCATCTTGTCGGCGGTCTGCCAGGTGCGCGTGATGACTTCGCCGACGCGGCCCATGGCCTGGCTGTCGGAGCTGATCATCGAGAACGCGCCGAGGTCGTGGAGGATGTCTTCGGCGGCAATCGTCTCGCGGCGGATACGGCTTTCGGCGAACGCCACGTCCTCGGCAATGCTCGGGTCGAGGTGGTGGCAGACCATCAGCATGTCGAGGTGTTCGTCGATGGTGTTGCGGGTGAACGGTCGGGTCGGGTTGGTCGAGCTCGGCAGCACGTTAGGGAAACCGCAGGCCTTGATGATGTCCGGCGCATGGCCGCCGCCGGCACCTTCGGTGTGATAGGTGTGGATAGTGCGACCCTTGAACGCGCCGAGGGTGGTTTCGACGAAACCGGATTCGTTGAGGGTGTCGGTGTGGATCGCCACCTGCACGTCATACTGGTCGGCGACGCTCAGGCAGTTGTCGATGCTCGCCGGGGTGGTTCCCCAGTCCTCGTGCAGCTTGAGGCCGATAGCCCCGGCCTTGACCTGCTCGATCAGCGGCTCCGGCAGGCTGGCGTTGCCCTTGCCGGTGAGGCCGATGTTCATCGGGAACGCGTCGGCGGCCTGGAGCATGCGCGCCAGGTGCCACGGCCCGGAGGTGCAGGTGGTGGCGTTGGTGCCGGTGGCAGGCCCGGTGCCGCCGCCAATCATGGTGGTGACGCCGCTCATCAGCGCTTCTTCGATCTGCTGCGGGCAGATGAAGTGAATGTGCGTGTCGATGCCGCCGGCGGTGAGGATCATGCCTTCGCCGGCGATCACTTCGGTGCTGGCGCCGATGGCGATGGTCACGTTGGGCTGTACGTCCGGGTTACCTGCCTTGCCGATCGCGGCGATGCGCCCGTCCTTGAGGCCGACGTCGGCTTTGACGATGCCCCAGTGGTCGATGATCAACGCGTTGGTGATCAGGGTGTCGACCACTTCGGCGGTCAGCAACTGGCTCTGGCCCTGACCGTCGCGGATCACTTTGCCGCCGCCGAATTTGACTTCTTCGCCGTAGGTGGTGAAGTCCTTTTCGACTTCGATCCACAACTCGGTGTCCGCCAGGCGCACCTTGTCGCCGACGGTGGGGCCGAACATGTCGGCGTAGGCTTGACGCGAGATCTTCATGTGTTTGCCTTGGAATTCAATTGGTTTTGAGATCGTTCGCTGCGCTCACTTTCGCGAGCAGGCTCGCTCCCACAGGGGATTGGATTCCAGCTGGAGGAACTCGGTTTAATGTGGGAGCGGGCTTGCTCGCGATGGAGGCACCGCAAAATTCAGAGATCACCCATGACCCGCCCGGCAAAGCCGAACACCCGCCGATGCCCGGCGTACTCCACCAGCTCGACCTCGCGACTTTGCCCCGGTTCGAAGCGCACCGCGGTGCCGGCGGGGATGTTCAGGCGCATGCCACGGCTGGCCGCGCGGTCGAAGGTCAGCGCGTCGTTGGTTTCGAAAAAGTGATAGTGCGAACCGACCTGGATCGGTCGGTCGCCGCTGTTGGCGACTTTCAGGCTGAGGGTGCGGCGGCCGACATTCAATTCGATGTCGCCGGGCTGGATCTGGTACTGGCCGGGAATCATGGCCGGGCTCCTTGCAGAATCTTGTAGTAGAGGGCGGTCGGGCGATACGTGCCGTGCGGGTCGCAGGCGTAGTCGGGAATTTCGCCGGCGCGGGTGTAACCCAAGGCCTTGTAGAAATCTTCGGCGGGCGAACCGGCCTCGGTGTCGAGGTAGAGCATGCCGCGCTTGTGCTTGGCCGCTTCGAGCTCCAGCGCATTCATCAATTGCTGGCCGAGGCCACGGCGGCGCGCCTGTTCACGCACCAGCAGCTTCTGCACTTCGGCGCGATTGAGGCCGTTGGCCTTCTGGCACAGACCCAACTGCACGCTGGCCTGCACCTCTTCATCCTTGACCACCACCCAGAGCAACACGCTGCCCTTGTTCACTTGTTGCTGCACTTCATCGAAATAGGCGCGGGCCTGCGCGGCATCGAGGTCGGCCATGAAGCCGACGCTGGCGCCATAACCCACGGCGTCGAGCAGCAGATCAATCAGGCCCTGACGATAGTGCGCAAAACTTTCCGCATTGACGCGTCGCAGTTGGGCGGGGTTCATCGCGTGTCACTCCTTGTTGGCGACCGGCGGCTGGGCGCCAGGATTGAGGGTCAGTTGCATGAAGGTCAGATCGAGCCAGCGACCGAACTTGGTGCCGACTTGCGGCATTTGTCCGGTGATGCTGAAACCGGCGCGTTCATGCAGACGAATGGAAGCGGCGTTGCCACTTTCGATGGCGGCCACCATCACATGCTTGTCGCAGGCTTTGGCCCGCTCGATCAGCACGCTCATCAATTGCGGGCCAAGGCCATTGCCGCGCTGATCGCTACGGACGTAGACCGAGTGCTCGACGGTATGGCGGAAACCGTCGAACGGCCGCCAGTCGCCAAAGGAAGCGTAGCCGAGCACAACGTTGTCGGCGTCGACGATCACCAGAATCGGGTAGGCCTGGGCCTGCCGGGCGCTGAACCACGCCTGGCGGTTGCCGAGGTCGACCGCCGATTCGTTCCAGATCGCCGTCGTGTTGAGCACCGCGTCGTTGTAGATGTCGCGGATTGCAGGCAGGTCGGCGTGCAGGGCATCGCGAATGGTGTAGGTCATGGCGCGGCCTCAGACGATCGGTTGGTGGACGGTGACCAGTTTGGTGCCGTCGGGAAACGTCGCTTCGACCTGGATCTCCGGGATCATTTCCGGGATGCCTTCCATCACCTGTTCACGGCTCAGCAGGGTGGTGCCGAAGTGCATCAGCTCGGCCACGGTCTGGCCGTCACGGGCGCCTTCGAGCAGGGCGGCGGAGATATAGGCCATGGCTTCCGGGTAGTTGAGCTTCACGCCACGGGCCAGTCGGCGCTCGGCGACGAGGCCGGCGGTGAAGATCAACAGCTTGTCTTTTTCGCGTGGGGTCAGGTCCATTGCGGGTATCCATCAGGGCAGTTTGAAAAATGTGCACAAATTTCCTGTGGGAGTGGGCTTGCTCGCGAAAGCGGCAGGTCAGCCCGCATCTGTGTGAATGACACACCGCCTTCGCGAGCAAGCCCGCTCCCACAATTGGATTGCATTTCAGGTGTTCCAGATTCGCGGGGGCTGGGCTTCGCGGCCTAGCAGAGCCGGGCGTAACAAACGCCATAAATCGATGAGCCAGGCACGGGCGAGCAATGCTTCTGACGCCAGACACCGAGCCACCAACAGGCCGGGCAACTGGGTCAGATCACCGCGCACCTCATGGCCCAGCGAGCGACAACGCTCCAGCAGCTCGGCATCGATTTCACCGCTCACCAGCAGCGTCGCAAACACCGGATGGCCATCCAGCCCGATCGGCGAATCCAGCAACCCGTCACCGCCAGTAATCCTCTGACGTTCGTGCCAGAGCAATCGCCCGTCACGGCGGATATCCAGATGCGCCTGAAAGTGTCCGAGGTCGAAGCGCTCGCCACTGGCCGGTCGGCCCAGCGCCACCACGTCCCAATAGAACAGCCGCGCATCGCCTTCAAGTTCGATCGAGGTGGTGAGTTCGGCCTGGGCGGCGCTGTAGACGATGGTTTCCTGCGGCAGCCATTCCAGCGTCGCACCTGCGGCCACTTTCAAATCGAGTTGCTGATAGGCCGGTCCCGCCGCGCGATACCACTTGGCCGCGCCGGGGCTGGTGATCTGCGCCCAGGCGTCTGCTTCGACGCGGGCGCTGATATTCAGTCGATCACCCCCGGCGATCCCGCCCGGCGGGTGGACGATGATGTGCTGGCAGACCTCGGGGCCTTCGGCATACAGGTGCTTTTGCACGCGCAGCGGGCCGAGGTGTCGGCGCTGAACCGGACGCGTGCAGTCGCCGAAGCGGGCGTAGGCCAGCTCCAGCTCGGCGTGCCAGCTCGGGGTAAACAGGGCAGTGGGAAGCGGTAAGTTCATAGTTTGTAATTATCGTTAGGAAGCTACAGATTAAATTGTTACCAGACCTCGTACACCCTCGGCCTCCATATTTTCACCGCGGCCCTGCTGCACGATCTCGCCCCGGGACATCACCAGGTACTGATCGGCCAGCTCCGCAGCGAAATCGTAGAACTGCTCGACCAGCAAAATCGCCATGTCGCCACGCGCCGCGAGCTTTTTGATCACCGCGCCGATCTCCTTGATCACCGAGGGCTGGATGCCTTCGGTGGGCTCGTCTAGGATCAGCAAACGCGGACGACTGGCCAGGGCGCGACCGATAGCCAGCTGCTGTTGCTGACCGCCGGACAGGTCGCCGCCGCGGCGCTGCTTCATTTGTAGCAGCACCGGGAACAATTCGTAGATGAAACCTGGTACTTCTTTCGCTTCGCTGCCGGGAAACCGTGACAGGCCCATCAGCAGATTCTCCTCCACGGTGAGCCGGCCGAAGATTTCCCGGCCCTGTGGCACATAGGCGATCCCGGCGTGTACACGCTGGTGCGGCTTGAGCGTGGTGATCGCTTTGCCCTCCCAATTCACCACGCCTTCCTTGGCCGGCAACAGGCCCATCAGGCATTTGAGCAGGGTGGTCTTGCCCACGCCGTTGCGCCCGAGCAGGCAGGTGACTTCGCCGACTTTTACGTCGAATGAGAGGCCACGGAGGATGTGGCTACCGCCGTAGTACTGGTGCAGCTTGTCGACTTGCAGCATTCTCAAAATCTCCTCAAATCCCTTGTAGGAGTGAGCCTGCTCGCGATAGCGGCGTATCAGTCAACGCCGGCTTATCTGATACACAGCTATCGCGAGCAGGCTCACTCCTACAGTTTGGAAAGGTGTTTGCAGCTCAGCGGCCGAGGTAGACCTCGATCACCCGCTCGTTTTCCTGCACCTGCTCCAGCGACCCTTCGGCCAGCACGCTGCCCTGATGCAGCACCGTCACGTGGTCGGCAATCGAGCCGACGAAGCCCATGTCGTGCTCCACCACCATCAGCGAATGCTTGCCGGCCAGCGACTTGAACAGCTCGGCGGTGAATTCGGTTTCGGCATCGGTCATGCCCGCCACCGGTTCGTCGAGCAGCAGCAATTGCGGGTCTTGCATCAGCAACATGCCGATTTCCAGAAACTGTTTCTGCCCGTGGGACAGCAAGCCCGCCGGGCGATTGACCGAGGTGGTCAGGCGGATGGTCTCCAGCACTTCGCTGATGCGCTCGCGCTGCTCGCCGCTCAAACGTGCGCGCAAACTGGCCCACACCGACTTGTCGGTTTTCTGCGCCAGTTCCAGGTTCTCGAACACGCTCAGCGCTTCGAACACCGTCGGTTTCTGGAACTTGCGCCCTATCCCGGCCTGGGCGATCTGCACTTCGCTCATCTGCGTCAGGTCGAGGGTTTCGCCGAACCAGGCTTTGCCGTGACTGGGGCGGGTCTTGCCGGTGATCACGTCCATCAGCGTGGTCTTGCCCGCGCCGTTGGGGCCGATGATGCAGCGCAGTTCGCCGACACCGATGTACAGGTTCAGATTGTTCAGCGCACGGAAGCCGTCGAAGCTGACGCTGATGTCTTCCAGGGTCAGGATCGTGCCGTGGCGGGTGTCGAGGCCCGGGCCGACGCGTTGGCCTAGGCCGATCGAGTCACGGCTGGTGCCTTCGTCCTTGTTCGGTTCCACGGGGAAAAACGCCGGTTCGAGCATGAATTCAGCACTCGCAGTGACTCTCATTGTTCACCTCGTTTCTTCAGCAGGCCGATCACGCCTTTGGGCAGATATAACGTCACGACGATGAACAGCGCGCCGAGGAAGAACAGCCAGTATTCAGGGAAGGCCACGGTGAACCAGCTCTTCATGCCGTTGACCACACCGGCACCGAGCAGCGGCCCGATCAGCGTGCCGCGACCGCCGAGGGCGACCCATACCGCCGCCTCGATCGAGTTGGTCGGCGACATTTCGCTGGGGTTGATGATGCCGACCTGCGGCACGTACAGGGCCCCGGCCAGACCGCACAGCACCGCGCTCAAGACCCAGACGAACAGTTTGAAACCGCGCGGGTCGTAGCCGCAGAACATCAGGCGGTTTTCTGCATCGCGCAGCGCGGTCAGCACCCGGCCGAACTTGCTCTGTGCAAGACGCCAGCCGATGAACAGACTCGCCACCAGCAACAGTACGGTCGCCAGAAATAGCACCGCGCGGGTGCCCGGCTCAGTGATGCCGAAACCGAGAATCGTGCGGAAATTGGTGAAGCCGTTGTTGCCGCCGAAGCCGGTCTCGTTGCGAAAAAACAGGAGCATCCCGGCGAAGGTCAGGGCCTGGGTCATGATCGAGAAATACACACCTTTGATCCGCGAACGGAAGGCGAAGAAGCCGAACACCAGCGCCAGCAGACCCGGTGCCAGCACCACCAGACACATCGACCAGATAAAACTGCTGGTGCCGCTCCAGTACCACGGCAGGTCGGTCCACGACAGAAAGGTCATGAACGCCGGCAAGCCATCACCGGCGGCCTGGCGCATCAGGTACATGCCCATCGCATAGCCGCCGAGGGCGAAGAACAGGCCGTGGCCCAGCGACAGCAGCCCGGCGTAGCCCCAGACCAGATCCAGCGCCAGAGCGACGATGGCGTAGCAGAGGATTTTGCCGACCAGCGTCAGCGTATACGCCGACACATGCAGCGCGCTGTCCGGCGACAGCAGCGAGAGCAGCGGCAGGGCGATCAGCAGCGCGAGGATCACCGCGCCGATGGCGAGGGTGACTTTCGGGCCGGCCTTTTGCGTGGCCGTGACAAGTAGAGGCTGGTTCATCAGTCGATCACCCGTCCTTTCAGTGCGAAGAGGCCTTGCGGACGTTTCTGGATGAACAGAATGATCAGCGCGAGGATCAGGATCTTGCCGAGTACCGCACCGATCTGCGGTTCGAGAATCTTGTTGGCGATGCCCAGGCCGAAGGCGGCGAGCACGCTGCCGGCGAGTTGGCCGACGCCACCGAGCACCACCACCAGGAACGAGTCGATGATGTAGCTCTGGCCGAGGTCCGGGCCGACGTTGCCGATCTGGCTCAGCGCCACGCCACCGAGGCCGGCGATGCCCGAACCGAGGCCGAAGGCGAGCATGTCGACGCGCCCGGTGGGCACGCCGCAGCAGGCGGCCATGTTGCGGTTCTGCGTGACCGCGCGGACATTGAGGCCGAGGCGGGTCTTGTTCAGCAGTAGCCAGGTCAGCACCACCACGAACAAGGCGAAAGCGATGATCACGATGCGGTTGTACGGCAGCACCAGATTCGGCAGCACCTGAATCCCGCCGGACAGCCACGCCGGGTTCGCTACTTCAACGTTCTGCGCGCCGAACAGCAGGCGCACCAACTGGATCAGCATCAGGCTGATGCCCCAGGTGGCGAGCAGGGTTTCCAGCGGGCGGCCGTAGAGATGACGAATCACCGTGCGTTCCAGCGCCATGCCGATCGCCGCTGTGACAAAGAACGCCACCGGCAGTGCGATCAGCGGGTAGAACTCGATGGCTTGCGGGGCGTAGCGCTGGAACATCAGCTGCACCACGTAGGTCGAGTAGGCGCCAAGCATCAGCATCTCGCCATGGGCCATGTTGATCACCCCGAGCAGGCCGAAGGTGATCGCCAGCCCGAGCGCCGCGAGCAGCAGGATCGAGCCGAGGGACATGCCGCTGAACGCCTGACCCAACACTTCGCCGATCAGCAGTTTGCGATTGACCTGAGCCAGACTGGTTTCGGCGGCGGTGCGCACCCCGGCATCGCTTTCGACGCCGGGTTCGAGCAGGCCTTCGAGGCGGGTGCGGGCCAGCGGATCGCCGGTTTCGCCGAGCAGGCGCACGGCGGCCAGACGCACCGCCGGATCGCTGTCGACCAGCTGCAGATTGGCCAGCGCCAGGCTCAGGGCGGCGTGGACGTTCTCGTCTTTTTCGCCAGCCAGCTGCTGGTCGAGGAATTTCAGCTGCGCGGGTTTCGCGCTTTTCTGCAATTGCTGCGCGGCAGTCAGACGGGTTTTGGCGTCGGCGGTGAGCAATTGGTGGCAGGCCAACGCGGTGTCGATCAGACCCCGCAGGCGGTTGTTCAGGCGCAGGATTTTCGGCTGGCCGTCGAGGGTCAATTCGCCTTGTTGCAGGGCGTTGATCAGCTCGACACGCGCCGGCTCGGGCTGCGCGGCCCAGGCTTCCAGCAGTCTGGCTTGCTGTACGGGATTGGCGGCGACGAAGTCTTCGGCGTCACCGGCAAAGGCAGTCATCGGCAACAGCAGTGCGATGGCGAGGATGAAGCGGTATAGGGTAGTCGGCATAAAGAGTCGCCTTGCGCGGACTAATGGTGGGCACAGTCTTTGTGGCGAGGGGATTCATCCCCGATCGGCTGCGAAGCAGTCGCAAAAACAGTCGCCGCGATTCACAGGTACATCGCGCCTGTAGCATTTGGGGTCGCTTCGCGACCCATCGGGGATGAATCCCCTCACCACAAAATATTGTTCCCACAGGGGGATCGAGTCGGCCTCACGCCAGGCGCGAGGCCGACACCCAATGGCTCAGTTGCTCTTCACCGCATAATCCGGCTTCTTGTCGTTGCCATCGATAAACGGACTCCACGGCTGCGCGCGGATCGGGCCTTCGGTCTGCCACACGACGTTGAACTGACCGTCGTTCTGGATCTCGCCGATCATCACCGGTTTGTGCAGGTGGTGGTTGGTCTTGTCCATGGTCAGGGTGTAACCGGACGGCGCGGCGAAGGTCTGGCCGGCCAGCGCTTCGCGAACTTTGTCGACGTCGGTGGACTTGGCTTTTTCCGCTGCCTGCGCCCACATGTGGATGCCGACGTAAGTGGCTTCCATCGGGTCGTTGGTCACCGCTTTGTCGGCGCCCGGCAGGTTGTGTTTCTTCGCGTAAGCCCTCCAGTCAGCGACGAACTTCTTGTTCACCGGGTTCTCCACGGACTCGAAGTAGTTCCACGCCGCAAGGTTGCCCACCAGCGGTTTGGTGTCGATGCCGCGCAGCTCTTCTTCACCCACGGAGAACGCTACCACCGGTACGTCGGTAGCCTTCAGGCCCTGGTTGGCCAGCTCTTTGTAGAACGGCACGTTGGAGTCGCCGTTGACCGTGGAGATCACAGCAGTCTTGCCGCCGGCGGAGAATTTCTTGATGTTGGCGACGATGGTTTGATAGTCGCTATGACCGAACGGGGTATAGACCTCTTCGATGTCCTTGTCGGCCACGCCTTTGGAGTGCAGGAACGAGCGCAGGATCTTGTTGGTGGTGCGCGGGTAGACGTAGTCGGTGCCGAGCAGGAAGAAGCGCTTGGCGCTGCCGCCTTCTTCGCTCATCAGGTATTCCACCGCCGGAATCGCCTGTTGGTTCGGCGCGGCGCCGGTGTAGAACACGTTCGGCGACATCTCTTCGCCTTCGTACTGCACCGGGTAGAACAGCAGGCCGTTGAGTTCTTCGAACACCGGCAGCACCGATTTACGCGACACCGATGTCCAGCAACCGAACACCACGGCGACTTTGTCCTGAGTCAGCAACTGCCGGCCTTTTTCGGCAAACAGTGGCCAGTTGGATGCCGGGTCGACTACCACCGGTTCGAGCATCTTGCCGTTCACCCCGCCCTTGGCGTTGATCTCGTCGATGGTCATCAGCGCCATGTCTTTGAGCGACGTTTCGGAGATCGCCATGGTCCCGGACAACGAATGCAGAATCCCCACCTTGATGGTCTCGGCGGCCTGGACAGTCCAGGTCATGCCCATCGCGGCAATGGATGCCGTGAGTGTGAAAGCCTTGATCAAACTGCGACGCTTCATTGTGCGATCTCCATGAACGTTAAAGTTTTTTATGGTTGGCAGATGCGGACGACTGAAGGTGTGTTTTGCAAGGGCTGTGCCCGGTCGGGATCGGGCAGGAAAATGTCGGTTTAGAGCGGTTGCGCGTTGGTGGGATGCACCATGAAGGGACGGGTCGCGTGTGACGGTGCATTCGTGTGCGCCGGATTAGGGCGCCGATTTCGCAAACAGTGCCATTCACTGTGGGAGCGGGCTTGCTCGCGAATGCGGTGGGTCATTCAAAAATGAAGTTGGCTGGCACGGCCTCTTCGCGAGCAGGCTCGCTCCCACCGTTTTTTATGTTTGTTGTGTCAGCGGCGGCGCATCAGGCCGATGAAGAACAGACCGCCGATAGCCGCGGTGGCAACGCCGATGGGCAGGTCTTCCGGGGCGATCAGAGTTCGCGCGGCAACATCGACCCACACCAGAAACAGGCTGCCGAGCAGTACGCAGGCCGGCAGCAATCGGCGGTGTTCGGCGCCGACCAGACGCCGGGCAATGTGCGGCACCATCAGCCCGACAAAACCGATTGAGCCGCTGATCGACACCAGCACCCCGGTCATCAAGGACGCGATTACAAACACCCGCAGGCGCACCGCGCGGGCATTCAGACCTAGGGTGACGGCGGTCTGTTCGCCGGCCATCAGTGCGTTCAATGGCCGGGCCATGCCCAATAGCAGACCGAGGCCGAGCAGCACGCTCAGCGCCGGCACCGTCAGCAACTCCCAACGCGCCAGGCCAAGACCGCCAAGCATCCAGAACATCACCGCCGAACTGGCGCGATGGTCGCCCATGAACAGCAGCAGATTGGCGATTGCCATCATCACGAACGACACCGCCACGCCGCACAGCAGCAACCGGTCGCTGTCGAGCCGACCCTGACGGTTGGCAATCCCCAGCACCAGAAACATGCTCAGCAAGGCGCCGATGAATGCGGCAATCGGCAAGGTCAGCAGGCCGACGACTTCACCGATGTGCAGCACCACGATCACGGCGCCGAGGGTCGCGCCGGAGGTGACGCCAAGCAGGTGCGGATCGGCCAGTGGATTGCGCGTCACCGCTTGCAGCACCGCGCCAATCAACGCCAACCCGGCACCGACCAACGCCCCGAGCAACATGCGCGGCACACGGATCAGCCAGACAATGTGCTCCTGCCCGGCGCTCCAGCTCACCTCGCCGAAACCCAAGGTCTTGTGCAGCAGAATCCGCCACACCACCTCCACCGGCACCCGCGCCGGACCAAAACCGAGCGAGACCACGCACGACACCAGCAACACGGCGCCGAGGGCAGTCAGTAACAGGGCGTAGCGACGGTCGATCATTCGCCGTGGAATCCTTTGGCCAGGGTTTCCACCGCCAGCACGTTATCGATCCCCGGCGTGGCCTGCACGTAAGGGATGACGATGAAGCGCTGGTTCTTGATCGCATCGACCGATTGCAGCGCCGGGTTCTTCAGCAGAAATTCGATCTTCTGCTCGGCAGTGATTTCGCTGTAGTCGACGATCACGATCACCTGCGGATTGCGTTCGACCACAGTCTCCCAGTTGACCCGGGTCCAGCTCGCTTCGACGTCATCGAGAATGTTGCGCCCACCCGCCGCGTCGATCAGCGCCTGCGGCATGCCGAGTCGCCCGGAGGTCATGGCGCGGTCTTCACCGCTGTCGTAGAGAAACACGCGCGGCTTGTCGGTGGGCAGGTCTTTGCGGATCTCGGCAACCTGATTCTGCATGTCGGCGATCAGTGTATTGGCGCGATCCTGCACGTCGAAAATTTTCCCGAGGTTGCGCAGATCGTTGTAGGTGTCGTCCAGCGTCGCCGCCGGGCGCTTCATCACGAAGGCGCAGGACTCGGTCAGCTCATACACGTTGATGCCCAGCGGTTGCAGGGTCTGCGGCGTGAGGTCGCCGCCGACGCGCATGCCGTAATCCCAGCCGGCGAAGAAAAAATCAACGTTGGCGTTGAGCAGGGTTTCCACCGATGGATATTTCGCAGCCAGCTCCGGCAAACCGTCGAGCAACGACTGCATCTCGGGCGTCACCGACTTCCAGCCGCTGACGCCGCTATAACCGGCCATGCGTGATTTGAGACCGAGGGCGAGCATCATCTGAGTCATGTTGATGTCGTGGCTGACCGCGTGCTTCGGCGCCTCGTTGAAGGTCACTTCACGGTTGCAGCTGTGGATGGTCAACGGGTATTTCGTGGCTTCGGCGAAAGCCTGGGCACTGCACAACAAAAGAGCGACGCAAAGCAGGGAACGCACAGTCATGGTCGGGTTATCCAGGTGATTCGCGGGTAGCCGTGGAGGGGATGGGAATCGATCAACGCCTCGACGCCGAACACGTCGCGCAGCAGCTCGGTGGTGAGTACCTGTTGCGGCGTGCCGCTGGCGACGATCCGCCCGTGATTGATCACGTACAGTCGGTCACAGAACGCGGCGGCCAGGTTCAGGTCGTGAATGCTCGCGAGGGTGCCGATCTGCAGACGTTTGACCAGTTGCAGCAGTTCGAGCTGATAACGCGGGTCGAGGTGGTTGGTCGGCTCGTCGAGGATCAGCAGTTGCGGTTGCTGAGTCAGGGCGCGGGCAAGGATCACCCGCTGCTTCTCACCGCCGGACAGGGTGGCGAACGCATGGTCTTCGAAGCCGTCGAGTCCGACTGATCTGAGCGCTTGCGTCGCCAGATTGCGATCTTCCAGCGTGTCGCCATCGAACAGGCCTTTGTGCGGCGTGCGGCCCATGGCGACCACTTCTTCGACGGTCAGGCCAAAGGCGTCGGGGAATTCCTGCAGGACCACGGCGATGCGTTTCGCGCACCAGCGCGAGGATTGCTTCCATACGTTGTGATGATCGAGTCTGACCTCGCCGCTTTCCGGCTGACTGAAGCGATAGGCGCAGCGCAGCAGGCTGGTCTTGCCGCTGCCGTTGGGACCGATCAGCCCGACAAACTCACCGGCGGCAACCTGCAACGAGGCGTCACGCAGCTGGAACTGGTGATGGCAGTGGCCGTGGCCCAGAGGTGTCCAGGCGAGGTTGGCGAGATTTAGCGAGGTCATCAAATTCCTGAATTCATTACATCATTTGTGGTGAGGGGATTTATCCCCGATGGACCGCGCAGCGGTCCCAAAACCTGTAATCACGATTTGTCAGAAGACTGTATTCATCGGATTGCGACGGCTTCGCCGCCGATCGGGGATAAATCCCCTCACCACAGGAATGTTTGAGCTTTTAAAAGGTGTAATCCGCCGTGACGAAGAACGACCTCGGCTCGCCGAGAATCCACTGCTGGCCCGCATTGTATTGGCTTTGTGCGTACTGGCGGTCAAACAGATTGTTCAGCTGCAGACCGAGCGTGGTGTTGCGCAGGGCTTGCCACGACAGCGTCGCATCGACCACGGTGTAACTCGGCAGCTCGTTGCGGTTGGCCATGTCGGCGTAACGCGCATCGACATAACGCACGCCGGCACCGGCCTTCAGATCATCGCTGAGGTTTTTGTTCAGCCACAGATTGGCGGTGCGCCGTGGCACATCCACCGGGCGATTGCCGTCGTACGACAGGGTTTGCCCGTCGACCACTTCGGAGAAGTCATCGTACTTGGCCTTCACAATCGCCGCGTTGGCCTGCAGTTGCCAGGCGTGCGGCAGTTGCAGATCGAGGCTGGCTTCCAGGCCGTTGGAAGATTGCTGGCCAACTTGCTGCTTGAGCGTCGGGTTGCCCGGATCGTCGGTCAGCAGTTTCTTTTTGACGATGCGATAGGCCGCCAGGGTGAACTCGCCGCGCTGATCCCAGAACAACTGCTTCAGGCCGATTTCTGTCTGGCGCGCGGTCGACAGGTCGTATTGCTGCTGGCTCGGACTGAGGGATATCAGGCCGCCGATGCCGTCGGTGCTGGTCGCGACCTGACCGTAGAACGAAGTCTCGGGCGTCAGGGCAAACACTAGTCCGGCCTTCCAGTTGTTGCTGGTCAGGGTCTTGTCGCTCTGGCTGTCGTCGATCAGATTGTTGCGATCAACGTGCACGTAATCACGGCGCACGCCGGTCACCAGCGACCAGCGCTCGCTCAGTTGCGTGCGGTTTTCAGCGAACACTGACATCTGTTTGGTGGTGCTGTCGAACTGGTCGCGGTATGGGTTGGCGCTTTCAAAATAGCCCGGCTGCGGGTGATACAGATCCAAGGGCTGACCGTTGGGCAGCACGTCGTTGAACGGCGAGTTGCTGTTGAGCTGGAAGCGGATGCGGTTGTAATCGACGCCGGTCACGGTCTGGCTGTCGAGGCCGAACAGCAAGTGTTTGAAGGTGAAGGTCTGGCGGTCGCCGATCTGTTCCTGCTGATGGCCGATGCCGAAGTAGCCGCTGCGGCTGAGCTGTTGCGTGGCGGTGTCGAAGTTGTAGTTTTCGGCGTTCTGCCAGCGGCGCTGGGCCTTGAGGTAGTACAGCTCGTTGCTGGCACTGACGGCGTCGTTGATCTGCCAATCCGTGGTCAGGCGCGTCCACTGATCGTTGTAGTGCTGCTGGTCGTCGCGCACGTTGTAGTTCTTGTTACGCAGGCTGTTCTGCAATCGGCCGTTGATCAGTGGCGTGCCGAAGTAGTTCTGCGGACGCTGGTCGCCGTAGTCGTGGGCGAGGGTGAAGGCCAGGTCATCAGTGGCTTGCCAGCGCAGCGCGGCGCTGATGAAGTCGCTGGAGGAGTCACCGCGATCGATCCAGCCGTTGCTGCGCAGACGATTGAGATTGAGGCGATAGCTCAGGGTGTCGGTCAGCGAACCGCCGCTGTCGAACGCCTGCTGCTGGCTGTCGTAGGAACCGTAGCCGACGCGCAGGTGATTTTCTATTTCGCCCTCGAACGGCTTCTTCGGAATCACGTTGACCACCGCGCCGGTCGCGCCTTCGCCGTACAGCACCGAGGCCGGGCCGCGCAGTACGTCTACGCGCTGCACCGACCAGGTGTCGACCGGAAAGGTCACGGTGCCCATGCCGGTGTACATCCGATTGCCGTCATACAACTGCATCACCGAACTCTGCCCGGTAAAACCGCGTGCCTGCAACGAGGTGCCGCCATCGCCCGGGGTGCCGGTGCGGCTGATGCCGGTGCTGCGCGACACCGCGTCCTGCACGCTGCGATCGCCACGGGCGCGAACCTGCTCGCCGCTGAGGCTTTCGACGCTGGCCGGGGTTTCCATGGCCGTCAGGTTCAGGCGCGAGCCGGCGGTGGTCGGCGTGGTCAGGCTGACACTTTCTGCGTCAACCGCCGGCGCGGAGATGGTGCCGGTGGGCAGCGTCAGCGGCTGGCCGTCGGCGTTGGCGTTGTTCAGGGCGAACAGGCAGAGGCTGGACAAGAGGTACTTGTTCATCGGGACGGTGAATCACTTCTTCAAAAGAAAGCCCGCAACTTTTGGTTGCGGGCAGGGCGGCCTATTTGCGTTATACAGTAACACTAAAAAATGCCGGAGTTTAAGCCCCGGCAGTTTAAAGATCTGTCTGAAACGCGCATCTCGCCTGCTTCACGTTGAAGTTGAGGCAGATTCAGCTTGGCGGCCCAGACGCGACAACAGCAGCCGATCCAGCAGCCAGACCAGCACCAGCGAAGCGCCCACCAGCGGAAAGATCACGGCCAGAGCGAGCATGATCGCCACGCCGGTTTTCCATTTCGGCAGGTCATGGCGCAGCGGCGGCACGCCGAACTTGCCCTGCGGACGCCGCTTCCACCAGATCACCACACCGCTGACGGCGCTGAGCAGAATCATCAGGCAGATCAGCAGCACGACAATCTGGTTGAAGGTGCCGAACATCTTGCCCTCATGCAGCATCACACCGATTTCCGTGGCCCGTGCCACCGCGCCGTACTGCTCGAAACGCACATCAGCGAGGACCTTGCCGGTGTACTGATCGACATGCAGGGTCGCGTCGTTGCGCGGGTCGTCGGCGAACACGGCAATGGTGAACACACCGGTTGCGGTGGTCGGCAGGGTGATGCTGTAGCCCGGTTCGACCTTGCGTTCAATGGCGATGTTCTGCACCTCTTGCAGGCTGATCGCGGGTGCGGCGGGACCGTGTTGCATGCCGCCGTGGGCCATGTGTTCGGCGTGGTCGCCGGACATCGGCATCGGCGTGTTTTCCATTGCCCATGGCACGGTCTGGCGCGCGGCGTTATTGAGGCTGCCGGCCTCGACGTCGGAGGTCGGCACGTTGTTCCACATCGCGGCCGGGAACACGTTCCACACCTGGGCGTACTGCTTGCCCCAGAAGCCGGTCCAGGTCATGCCGCTGAGCAGCATCACCAGCAGCAATGCCGCGCCCCAGAACCCGGTGACCGCGTGCAGATCACGCCACAATACGCGACCGCGACTGTTCAGGCGTGGCCACAGAATCCCCGCCGCCTGACCGCGCGGCCACCACAGAAACACCCCCGACACCACCAGCACCACGCCCCAACCGGCGGCGAGTTCGATCAGGCGGTCACCGAGCGTGCCGATCATCAACTCGCCGTGAATGGCGCGGGCGACGGCTTGCAGATTTTTCTTCGCATCCTGCTCGCCAAGGATGTCGCCGTGGTACGGGTCGATGAACACATTGAGTTCATGACCCTCATTCTTCACGACAAACTGAGCGCTGCGTTCGGCGTTGGCCGGCGGCAGGTACTGGGTGATCTGGCCTTGTGGATAAGCGCTTTTCACCCGTTGCAGCAGATCATCGGCCGGCACCATGTGATGCCCGGCGGGGACGTTGAGCAGGCTGCTGTACATCAGCGAATCGAGCTGCGGTTTGAACAGGTAGATGATGCCGGTCAGGGCCAGCATCACCATGAATGGCGCGACGAATAATCCGGCATAGAAATGCCAGCGCCACGCCAGGTTGTAGAAATTCGCTTTGGGCTTTTGCATCACGTTTGCTCCGCTTGGCTTGGATCTTTTCTTTGTTCTGTATGGGGAGTTTCACCACTGCACTCCTGTGGGAGCGGGCTTGCTCGCGAACGCGTCGTGTCAGGCGCCACCCATGCTGGATGTGCCGCCGTCTTCGCGAGCAAGCCCGCTCCCACAAGGGCAGGGCGTGCCGCTCGGTTAGAAACTCATATCAACCTTGGTCCAGAGCGTGCGCCCCGGTTCATTGATCGCTTGCGGGTCGTTGGCCGGGTAGCCGAAACCGGCGTTACCGGCCAGGTTCAGGTGCTCGGCGTAAGCCTTGCCGAACAGGTTGTCGACGCCGGTGCTGACCTTCCAGTTCTTGTTGATCCGGTAGGCGCCGTTGAGCGAGAACACGCCAAAGCCGCCGCTCTTGTCGTAGTCCTTGCCGACCACGTTGCCCTTGTTCTGGTCGATGCGGTTTTGCGCCGCGACCACGCGCCACAGTGCCCCGGCGCTCCAGTTGTCTTCGCTGTAGGTCAGGCCGAAGCGCGCATCCAGCGGCGGCATTTGCGGCAGGGCCTTGCCGTCGCTGCTGTTCTTGCCCCAGGCGTAGGCCAGAGTGGCATCGGCTTTCCAGTTATCGGTGAGTTTGTAGGCGGCGCCGAGCTCGCCACCCATGATCCGTGCGTCGATGTTTTCCGCGCGCGAAGTGCTCATGCCCATCATCGTTGGCGTGTAGTCGAACAGGATGTAGTCGCGCACTAAGCCGATGTAGCCCGAGGCCCAGGCCTCGAGTTCGGCGGTCTTGTAGTTCACGCCGAAGTCGAACTGGGTGGTCTTTTCCGGTTTGATCGAGTCGAACGCATTCAGCGAACCGGCCGGGCCGGACTTCGGTGAAAACAGCTCCCAATAATCCGGGAAGCGCTGCGCGTGACCGAGACCGGCGTACAGCGTGGCCGGGCTGTCAGCGAGGTCATGCTCGTAACGCACGAAGCCGCTTGGCAAGGTGTCGGCGCGGGTCTCGTCGGCGGTCGGATTTGGCCGGCTCATCATTCCCGAACCAATGCGCTGCCGGTAATCCTTGGCCGAAGCACGGTCGACCCGGGCGCCGGTAATCAGCCGATCACGGTCGGCGGCGTACCAGGTCATTTCGCTGAACACGCCGTAGTTATGGAAATCGGCGTCCTTGGTGTAGGGCTGATCCTTGTAGGTGTCGATGCCCATGCCGCTGCGCTGGCGATGCTCGTTGGTCTGCGCATCGAGACCGGTGATCAGTTGGATGTCGGCCCAGCGCCAGGTTGCCTTGATCCGCGCGCCGAGGGTGCGCCGGTCGACGTTGGACGCCATGGGCCCGGCCATCATCCCAGTGCCGGACGGCGTGCGCAGGGTGTAGTTGTCCATCACGTGGTCGGCGTAGTTGTAGTAAACCTGTGCTTCAACTTTCTCCAGCACGTCGGTGATGTTGGATTTTTCGAAGCGCAGGCCGAGGCTTTCGCGCAGGAACTGCGAACCGTCCATGCCGCGCCCGGCGTAGCGCGCTTCGCCATCGCCCTTGCCGGCGGTGAGTTCGATCAGGGTGTCGGCGTCCGGGGTCCAGCCGACGGCGATGTCACCGTTCCATTTGTCGTAGCGCGAGGCAACGATGTCGTTGTTGCCGTCGCGATAGTCGTCGGAGTGCGCGGTATTGCCGATTACCCGTACGTAGCCCAATGGCCCGCCGGCAGCGGCGTCGACAACTTTGTCGAAGCGTCCGTTGGAGCCGGCCAGCACGCTGGCATTCACCCGCGTGCCGAGTTCGCCGAAGCTTTCCGGCTCACGGTCGAAGAGGATCGTGCCGGCCGATGCGCCCGGCCCCCAGAGTACGGTTTGCGGGCCCTTGATCACCGTGAGTTTGTCGTAGGTTTCCGGCGAGATGTACGAGGTCGGCGCGTCCATCCGCCCCGGGCAGGCGCCGAGCAGCATGCTGCCGTTGGTGAGAATGTTCAGGCGCGAACCGAACATCCCGCGCAGCACCGGATCACCGTTGGTGCCGCCATTGCGCACCAGAGCGAAGCCGGGAATGGTCTTCAGGTAATCGCCGCCGTCACTGGCTGGCACCGGTTGGCGCGGGTCCTTGGGGTTGGTGACGATGGTCAGTGGCGAGCTTGGAGCGATCGCGGTGATCACCGTCGGACTCAGTTCTTCGTTGTGCCCGGCGTGGTCATCGGCCAACACCAGCGGCGACAGCAGGACGCCGCAAAGGACGGCGGTGGCGTGCGAGAAACCAATGCGCGATGCGTTCAGCGCGAAAGACGCCCGGGCAGAACCCGAGCGTGGAACAGCAGAAAACCTGGACATGACAATTTCCATCAAACAGTCGTAAACGACACGGCCGGCAGCCTGAAGCTGTCTTCTCAACCGTGTGCAATCAAAGGTGCGGTGCTTACGCGTTGACGGGCGGGGCGCGGGTGCGGGCGCCGGGGAAGAAGGTCTGCCGGGCATGGCCCAGACGCGGGGAGGGCGGGGTGAAGGTGTTGACGTGGGCAATGCTGAACGTGGCGAACGTGCCGCCACCGGTCAGCGCCGGGCAATTGAACAGCAGGCTGCAATAACCGCATTTTTCCCACAGGGCGTGGTGCGAGGATTGTGGCGGGCAGTGTTCGGCAGCCGGTTGTGCACCGTGCGCGGCGTGATCCATGCCCGGCATATCCATCGCCAAGTCCATGCTCATCGGCATGGAAGTCGAGGCGTGCTGATCCATCGGCATCGACTGAGAAATCAGCGGGCCGATGAAGATCATCAACATGGCGAACAGAGCGATCCAGCTACCGCGGGTCAGAGTCTGGCTCTGGCGATGCAGGCGGGATGCCCCGGCGCGTTGCAGGCGCACGGGCGTGGTCAGCCGGATCGGTTACTGGGCGTGATCGTGTGCCTGGGTATCTTGCGGAGGTTTCTTCTGCACCGCGACTTCGACGGTGACGTTACCGGCCTTCTCGAAATGCAGGGTCAGCGGGAAGCGTTTGCCGTCGCTGAGCAGGCTGCGGTCTTTCGGGTTGAGCAGCATCACGTGATAGGCCATCGGCGCGAACGTCACCTTGCCGCCAGCAGGAATCACCACGTCGGGCACCTGCTGCATCTTCATCAGATCGCCCTGCATCACATGCTCATGCAGTTGCGCTTCGGCGGTGATCGGCGAGTCGACGCCGAGCAGGCGGTCGTCGGTCTTGCCGGGATTGCTGATCACGAAATAAGCCGCGACAGTCGGCGCGTTGGGCGGCAGCTCCTGCGACCACGGATGAGCGATTTCCAGCTCGCCGGCCTTGTATTCGTGGGCATGGGCGAAGCACGCCGGCAGCAACAGCGCAGCGATGACGAAGAGTTTGTTCAACATGGCAGTTCTCCAGAACGATTTGATACGCAGGTCAATTGCGAGAACAAATCAAACCAGAGGCGAGGCGCGGGGATTAAGGCTCGGCCATTGCTGGCGCGGTGTCGGTGGTTGCAACGAGGGTGGCGCCACGCTGCGATTGCTTTCGTAGCGGGCGAAATACAGCTGCGGTGCATGGCCCGGCAACGCCACCAGCGGCGCTGAACCCGAGCAGCACCAGCAATGCTGCATGTTGGAATGGCTGTCGTTGGACGGGGCTTTCTGCTCTGGGGCGCCGATGTTGATCGCCACCATCTTCGTCCCGCTGCCGGTGCAGAAACTGCTCCACAGCAACTGTTCGGCCGGTGAACTGGCCGCCTGCGCCATCGCCCCGGTCATCGGCATGGCGAGCATGTTGAACAGCACTGCGAAGCAGGCGATCCAGGCAAATGCAAGCCGGTGTCGGTTCATGGGACAGATCCGTTGGGTGGGCGATCAGGCGCGGGCTATTTAGCCTGATCAGGGCCGATAAGTAAAAAGGCGTCGTGCGGTATGGTGTCGCAGATCAATCACACCGCGACGGCGTGCAATCTCAAACCCAAAGCCTTCATGACCTTCATGATAGTTGCGAATTCGGGGTTACCAGTGCTGCTCAGCGCTTTATAGAGACTTTCACGACCCAGGCCAGCATCACGTGCCACCTGTGTCATGCCCTGGGCTCGGGCTATGTCATTCAGTGCTGCACGGATGAGTACGCCATCGCCTTCATCATCATCAAAGCAAGCGCCCAGATAAGCCGCCATGTCCTCGGGGGTTTTAAGGTACTCGGCGGCGTCGAAACGGGTGAATTTTTCGGTCATGACTTACTCCTCATTACCGATGCTATGTGCCATTTGTACGGCGCGCTTGATATCACGCCGTTGTGTCGATTTGTCGCCGCCGATCAACAGCAGATAAATCACTTCGTCTCGACGAGTGAAGTACATCCTGTAACCAGGGCCGTAGTGAACACGCATTTCGTAAACGGTGTCACCGACAAATCCGCAATCGCCAAAGTTGCCATGTTCGGCTGCTCGAAGTCTGGAGATGATTCGGCCTTTGCCGATGATGTCTTTCAACGAGTCGAGCCATTCGGAAAATATACGGGATCGTTCGAGTTCGATCATGTCAGGATCGTATTCCTTGGGATACAGGCTGGCAAGCCGCTTTTTGACGGTTGTCTGCCTGTATGGATTAAAGGAACCGAAGTATTAGGTGAGGGAATAGCGAAGAACAGTCGGCTGCTTCCTCAAAACAGGCCGGCTAATTCGCAGATTAAATCGAAATCAGGAAAAGTCTGACGTCAGCAGTGCATTAAGGACTTCAGACGTAGACCCAAACTCCCGATCAACCCCCGGCAAGACTGGCCGCTTCAACACATGCACCGGTACCCCCAACTCCCGCGCCACTTCCAGTTTCGGCTCGGTCGCGGTGCTGCCGCTGTTCTTGCTGATCAGCACATCGATCTGCCGGCGTTCGAACAGTGCGCGTTCATCCTCCAGCAGAAACGGCCCACGGGCGCCGATGACTTCGCAGCGTTCGTTACCGGGATAAGCGTCGAGGGCGCGCAGGGTCCAATACTGGTTGGCAGGGATTTCGTCGAGGTGTTGCAGCGGTTCGCGGCCGAGGGTGAACAGCGGGCGGCGGAACGGTTTGAGGGCTTCGATCAGTTCGGCCCAGTCGCTGACTTCTCGCCAGTCGTCGCCCGGTTGCGGCTGCCATGCGGGGCGGCGCAAGGCCCAGCAGCGGATGCCGGCGAGTTGTGCGGCGATGGCGGCGTTGTGGCTGATTTGCGCGGCGTAAGGGTGGGTCGCATCGAACAGCAGGTCGATGCCTTCAGCGCGAATGAATTGCGCCAGACCTTCGGCCCCGCCGTAGCCGCCGACGCGCACCTGGCAGGTCAGGTCGGTCGGCACCCGGCCCACGCCGGCCAGACTGTAAATGTGTTCTGGCCCCAGCGTACGGGCGATGGCCAACGCCTCGGTGACGCCGCCAAGCAACAGAATGCGTTTCATGCAAAACCTCCGGCGTGGCCGACAATGCCGCCTTGGCGATCAATCGCAAACACCTCGACCTGCACCTGCGCCGGCACCACGCTGCGTGCGAAATCAAGCGCGTGGCGGCAGACCTCATCGCCGAGGGCAATGCCCGCCGCGCTGGCCATCGCCAAGGCCTGTTGACTGGTGTTCGCTTCACGAATGCTCTGCTGCAACGCCTGATCAGCGCCAATCGCCGCCGCCCATTCAGCCAGTTGCGGCAGGTCGATACTCGAATGCCGCGAGTGCAGATCCATGTGCCCGGCCGCCAGTTTGCTGATCTTGCCGAAGCCGCCGCACAGGCTGAGTTTATCCACCGGCACTTTGCGCAGATGCTTGAGCACTGCGCCGACAAAGTCGCCCATTTCGATCAGGGCGATTTCCGGCAGGTCGTAGACCCGGCGCATGGTGTCTTCGCTGGCGTTGCCGGTGCACGCGGCAATGTGCAGATAGCCATTGGTTTTGGCAACGTCGATGCCCTGATGGATCGAGGCGATGTACGCCGCGCAGGAAAACGGCCGGACGATGCCGCTGGTGCCGAGGATCGACAAACCACCGAGAATGCCCAGCCGCGGGTTCATGGTTTTCAGCGCCAGCGCCTCGCCGCCCTCGACGTTGACCGTGACCTCGAAACCGCCGGCATAAGCGCTTTCGGTGGCGAGCAGCGTCAGGTGGTCGCTGATCATCTTGCGTGGCACCGGGTTGATCGCCGGTTCACCGACGCCGAGCACCAGCCCCGGCCGGGTCACGGTGCCGACACCTGCGCCCGCGACAAAGCGAATCCCCGGCTCGGCCAGCAGCCGCACGTGCGAATAGAGCAGAGCACCGTGCGTTACGTCGGGGTCGTCGCCGGCGTCCTTGATCGTCCCGGCCTCGGCGCCGCCCTCGGTCAGGCGGCAGAACTCCAGGCGCATCTGCACTTGTTTGCCTTTGGGCAGAACGATCTGCACCGCATCCGCCGACGTACCGCCGAGCAGCAGGCGGGCGGCGGCGAGGCTGGTGGCGGTGGCGCAGCTGCCGGTGGTCAGGCCGCTGCGCAGGGGCGCGGGTTGTTCGGCGGTTTCGTCACGCATCGAGGGGTTTGACCAGATCCAGCAGGGTAATCGGCAACGCCTGACGCCAGGTGTCGAACTCGCCCAGCGGTTGCGCCTGGGCCATGTGAATTCGGGTCAGTTCGCCGCCGTGGCGTTCGCGCCAGTGCATCAGAGTGACTTCACTTTGCAGGGTCACGGCGTTGGCAACCAGTCGACCACCGGGTTTGAGTTGTTCCCAGCAGGTTTCAAACACGCCTTCACGGGTCACGCCGCCGCCGATGAAGATCGCGTCGGGTCGCTCCAGCCCGGCAAGGGCCTGCGGTGCGCGGCCACGCACCAGGTGCAGACCGGGTACGCCCAACGCGTCGCGGTTGTGTTCGATCAAGGCCTGTCGGCCTTCGTCCGCCTCGATGGCAATCGCGCGGCAGCTCGGGTGCGCGCGCATCCATTCGATGCCGATCGAGCCGCAACCGCCGCCGACATCCCACAGCAGTTCGCCGGGGATCGGCGCGAGGCGGGCTAGGGTGATGGCGCGGACATCGCGTTTGGTCAGTTGGCCGTCGTGCTGGAATGCCGAATCGGGCAGTCCGGCAAGACGTGACAGGCGCGGTGCCTGCGCATCGGCCAGGCATTCGATGGCGATCACATTCAGATCGGCAATCGCCGGGTCATTCCAGTCATTGGCAGTACTTTCGAGGCGCCGTTCGGCATCGCCGCCCAAATGCTCAAGCACAGTCAGGCGGCTGCCGCCAAAACCGCGCTCGCGCAGCAGCGCCGCGACTGCCGCCGGACTGTGCCGGTCATTGCTCAATAGCAACAGGCGCACCCCGCTGAACAGCTGCGCATTGAGTGCCGTCAGTGGTCGCGCCACCAGCGAGAGGGTGACCACCTCCTGTAACGGCCAGCCGAGCCGGGCGGCGGCCAGCGAACAGGAAGAGGGCGCGGGCAGGATCAGCATCTCGGCACTCGGCACGTGCCGCGCGAGGCTGGCGCCGACGCCGTAGAACATCGGATCACCACTGGCCAACACGCACACCGCTCGGCCGCGCTGCTCCAATACCGGCGCGAGGGAAAACGGACTCGGCCACAAAGTGCGTTCGCCACGAATGCACACCGGCAGCAAGTCCAGTTGCCGCTGGCCGCCGATGATCCGCGAAGCAGCCAGCAGGGCGCGCCGGGCGTTTTTGCCCAGGCCCTTGAAGCCGTCTTCACCGATTCCCACAACCGTCAGCCAGGGTGTCATGCCGTTCCTTAATCCTGAGTAGATCTTCACGGGCGGCATGATAACGCGACTGCCGGCACCTGACGCAGGTCTGTCGTCGCGGCGTGTCGAGAACAACGCGGAAACTTAATGTCGAGTAATAGTGATTTTTTCAACTTCCGTTTTTGTTAGTTTGATTCCAAGTCAGTTCTTTTTAATAAGTCTGGCGCAATGAAGCTATAAAATTAATACGTGCCAAGTTGGCAGGGAGCGATATGGATATCAATTCAGCTACACGTTTAAGTCAGAGTAATGCAGTTGCCGTTAATAATATGTTGTTCACCGGACTGGAGGGGCGGGCAGAGGCCGATAACAGATTTGTGAGGAACTGCATTTATCTCGCCCAGATCGCGGCGGACAGCCGTTGTGACAGCAGTCTTCAGCCTGCAGAGTGGTTCGATTACTTTGTCGGAGGCTTGTGGTCATGTGGCTGGGAACAGGAGGAGAAACCGGTGGTGCTGGTCCAGGAAGCGTTTTCCGGAAGTGTGCAGGAGGCGTGGCGGCGGTCGACAGCACCCTTGCTCGCCCGCGTTCAATTAGCGCAGGTTGAAGCCGGGCTGGCAGCGCTTGAAAAAGATGTAGCGCTACTGCAAAAGTTTACCGCCCTGAGTGGCAAGACCTTCACCTCGCACATTGTGCCGGTCAGTCAGAACGCCAACGGCGAGTTGGTTGTGTTGCTCAGCCATATCCGCTTTTTCAAGTTGGTGTTGAGTACCAACTACCTGTTCTGGCAGGTCCATCAACCGATGTCGCAACTGGACATCCGCGCCAGGAGAATGGTGATCAATCGACGGGACATCGACAAAAACCGGGACGTTGTAGATCAGGCGATTCGCGAGAGCGTGCCCGACCTCGAGGAGGTCGAACTCTGAAAAGCCGCAGTTTCCGACCGGCAGGCATTTTCATGCGCTCGGGCAAAGCAGGCATAATGGCGACCTTTCGCCCACCACAGCGCTGCCCGTCAGCCGGTCATCCCTTGAACGAACGCTCAATGTCCACCGCTCTGCGCCCCTCGGCTTGTCCGGGGTTGCTGCGTATTGTCCAGGCGCTGGACGGCGGCATTTGCCGGATCAAGCTCAATGGCGGCTCGATCACTGCCAATCAGGCCGACGCGGTGGCCGATGCAGCCGAGCGTTTTGCCAGTGGCGCGATCGAGGCGACCAACCGCGCCAATCTGCAGATTCGCGGCATCGGCGAGCACTCAGCGGCATTGATCGACAGTTTGCTGGCCGCCGGTTTGGGGCCGCAAACCGCAGCGGGCGACGATGTGCGCAACCTGATGCTCAGCCCGAGTGCCGGGATCGATCGGCAGTTGCTGTTCGATACCCGCCCTTTGGCCGAACAGATTCTGGCGACATTGCAGACGCATCCGCGTTTTCACGAATTGAGCGCCAAGTTCGCCGTGCAACTGGACGGCGGTGAGGCGTTGGCGATGCTCGAGCATCCGCATGATCTGTGGCTGTCGGCGTTCGAACGTGACGGTGAAGTGTTGTTGGCGTTCGGTCTGGCCGGCTGCCCGACCGATCGTGCGGCCGGTGCCGTGAGCGTGGAAAACGGCCATGCACTGGTGGTCGCGGTGCTGGAGTTGTTCCTTGAGCTGGCTCGGCCGGAGCAGACCCGCATGCGCCATTTGCTCGATGAACTGCCGCTGCTGGCGTTTCTCGAACAATTGCGCGAACGCGTGGCGATCAAAGCTGCCGTTGCTCGACAGCGCACGCCGATGGCGGATGCGCTGCATATCGGTGTTCACGCGCAAAACGCTGACGACCGGGTATATGTCGGTGCGGTGCCGGCGCTCGGCCGTCTCGATCCGGCCATGCTGCGGGGCGTGGCCCGGCTGGCTCGCGAGTTCGGAGATGGCAGCCTGCGTTTCACCCCTTGGCAAAGTCTGCTGCTGCCGAACGTGAAACCCGCCGACCCGGGGCGAGTCCTGCAACACCTGAGGCAATTGCACTGGCTGACCGACACCCGCGAGCCGCTGTCCCGGCTGATTGCCTGCACCGGCTCCAGCGGTTGTGGCAAAGGTCTGGCCGATACCAAACACGACGCGCGGCTGCTGGCGACGTTGTTGCCACAGGCGCAGCACGTGCACCTGTCCGGTTGCCCGCGCTCTTGTGCTGCGGCCCATCGCACACCGGCGACATTGCTGGCGGTCAGCCCCGGTCACTACGACCTCTATTTTCGCGATGCAACGCTGCCGGGTTTTGGCACGCTGCACGCACGCAACCTTACTATTGAAGCGGCCGCGATCCTGCTCGACGCCCGCTCACGGAGCCCCCTTGATGCTTGATTACATCCGCGACGGTCAGGAGATCTATCGCAACTCCTTCGCGATCATTCGCAGCGAGGCCAATCTGGCGCGCATCCCGGCCGATCTGGAGAAACTCGCGGTGCGGGTGATCCACGCCTGCGGCATGGTCGAGGCGGTCGATGGTCTGCAGTTTTCCGAAGGTGCCGGCAAGGCCGGGCGCGATGCGCTGGCGGCCGGTGCGCCGATCCTGTGCGACGCGCGGATGGTCTCCGAAGGCGTGACCCGCGCCCGTCTGCCAGCCAACAACGAGGTGATCTGCACTTTGCGTGACGACAGCGTGCCGCAGCTGGCCCGTGAGCTGGGCAACACCCGCTCGGCGGCCGCGCTGGAACTGTGGCGTCCGCATCTGGAAGGCAGCGTGGTGGTGATCGGCAACGCGCCGACCGCGCTGTTCTATCTGCTGGAAATGCTCGACGCCGGGGCACCGAAACCGGCGCTGATCCTCGGCTTCCCGGTGGGTTTCGTCGGCGCTGCCGAATCGAAAGCGGCGCTGGCGGCTGACAGTCGCGGCGTACCGTTCGTGATCATGCAAGGCCGGCTCGGCGGCAGCGCCATGGCCGCCGCAGCAGTCAATGCCCTCGCCACGGAGATCGAATGATGCAGGCCAAAGGACGTTTGATCGGCCTCGGTGTGGGCCCCGGTGATCCGGAACTGATCACCGTCAAAGCCCTGCGCCTGCTGCGCGAGTCGCCGGTGGTGGCGTACTTCGTCGCCAAGGGCAAGAAGGGCAATGCCTTCGGCATTATCGAGGCGCATCTGCAGGATGCGCAGAATCTGCTGCCGCTGGTGTACCCGGTGACCACCGAAGTGTTGCCGGCACCGCTGTCCTACGAGCAAGTGATCAGCGATTTCTACGATGAAGCCGCCGAGACTGTGGCCGCACATCTGGACGCCGGCCGCGATGTGGCGGTGATCTGTGAAGGCGACCCGTTCTTCTACGGCTCCTACATGTATCTGCATGACCGGTTGTCCACACGCTACGAAGCCGAAGTGGTGCCGGGCGTGTGCTCGATGCTCGGCGGCGCCTCGGTGCTCGGCGCGCCCCTGGTGTATCGCAACCAGAGCCTGTCGGTGCTCTCCGGTGTGTTGTCGCATGAGGATCTCAAGCGCCGTCTGGCCGACGCCGATGCGGCGGTGATCATGAAACTGGGGCGCAACTTTCCCAAGGTCCGTGCGGTACTCGAAGAACTCGGTCTGGCCGAGCGGGCGCTGTACGTCGAACGCGCGACCATGGCCAATCAGAAGATCGTGCCGCTGGATCAGGTCGAGCCGATGTCCTCGCCGTACTTCTCGCTGATCATCGTCCCGGGCGAACGGTGGCAAGGTTGATGACGCCATCCACACCGGCCATTGTCATCCTCGGACAAGGCGCGCTCGCTACCGCACGGCGGATCCAGCAGTTGTATCCGACAGCGCAGATCCATGGCCTCGCCGGACGCGTCGAAGGCGCCGACTGCAGCTATCAGGAATTCGGCGCGACCCTGCGTGAGTTGTATCAGCAAGACACGCCGATCATTGCCCTGTGCGCGGCCGGCATTGTCATTCGCACCCTGGCGCCGTTGTTGCTGGAAAAAGGTGCTGAACCGGCGGTGCTCGCCGTTGCTGAAGACGGCAGCGCCGTGGTGCCGCTGCTCGGTGGCCTCGGCGGAGTGAATGTCATGGCCCGGGAAATCGCCGCCGCATTGCAGGTCGCCGCGGCGATCACCACCAGTGGCGAATTGCGTTTTGGCACCTGCCTGCTCAATCCACCCAGCGGTTATGCGCTGGCTGATCTGGAACTGGGCAAGCGTTTCGTTTCCGATCTGCTGGCGGGGCACAGCGTGCGCATTGAAGGGGCGGCGCCGTGGCTGGATCAGGCGCAGTTGCCGCAAGACCCGCAGGCGCAGCGCTCGATTCATGTCGGCAGTGCCGAGCGTGTCGCGAGCGCCAACGAGTTGCTGATCTATCCCCGCAGTGTGGCGGTGGCGGTGAGTGCGCAGTTGGACGATCTGCCGCATGCCGTGCGCGCCGCGTTGCAGCAGGCCGGGGTTGCGCAGCAGTCGCTGGCCTGTCTGCTGGCGGCTGACACTGAAATGGCGTCGGCCAGACTGCGTGAAGCCGCCCTCGAACTGGGGGTGCCGCTGCGCTTTGTCGCGGCGCAGAAAGACCTCGGCGAGTTGGCTCGTCAGGCACTGCCGCAGGCCGCGATCAGCAATACCAACGGTCTGGCGATTGCGCGGGCCGAACAGCCGCTGGACGTCGCGCAGATCGGTCGTCAACGTGGGCGCCTGGCGGTGATCGGCCTTGGCCCCGGCGCTGCCGAGTTGATGGTGCCTGCGGTCAAGGCGGAACTGGCGCGGGCCACCGATGTGCTCGGCTACGAAACCTATGTGCGCATGGCCGGCCCGTTTCGCGATGATCAGGTGCAGCACTGCACCGACAATCGCGAAGAAATGCAGCGCGCCCGCCACGCCTTCCGGCTGGCGGCCGAGGGGCGTTCGGTCATCGTGGTCTCATCCGGCGACCCCGGCGTGTTCGCCATGGCCGCGGCGGTGCTCGAAGCGTTGCACGAGTCGACCGACCCGAAATGGCACAGCGTCGAGCTGGAAATCCTGCCGGGAGTGTCCGCCTCGCTTGCCACGGCTGCGCAAGCGGGTGCGCCGCTGGGGCATGATTTCTGCGTGATGTCGCTGTCGGACAACCTCAAGCCGTGGTCGATCATTGAAAAACGTCTGGATCTGGCGGCCGAGGCCGATCTGGCGCTGGCCTTCTACAACCCCATTTCCCGGGCACGCCCGTGGCAATTGGGGCGTGCGCTGGAAATCGTCGCGCAGCATCGCAGCGCGGCAACACCGGTGGTGCTGGGGCGCGACATCGGTCGCCCGGGGCAAACTCTGCGCGTGACGACACTGGGGCAACTGACCCCGGATCAGGTGGACATGCGCACCATGGTGCTGGTTGGCTCTTCAACGACTTGCACCTTCCCCAAGGCTGAAGGTGGCGAGTGGGTCTACACGCCGCGCTGGTACGGCGAAAAGCCCCAGTCCTGAGCCGTTGGCGAGGGAGCTTGCTGCCTCGCCAACCGCGATCTCCCGCACAGATTGTTTCCGGATCTGACCGCGTCATATTGTTCAACGCGACCTGTACGATCTGCTCCGCTTCTGTGTGAGAGCTTTCTCTTTGCTTACATTCTGTTCGACTTATCTTGAATACTGATAGGCAGACCTGAAATTGCAGCCTTGATAATTTCGCGTTCTGCTCGGGTGCGTTTGATTTATATATTGATTGTAGAAATAACTTGTTGCCGTTACATGCGTTATCAGTTGTTTTTTAGTTGTTGATTTTGACATGTATTGAAAGTTTTGAAGTTTGAGCTCCGATTCGCCAGAAGTTAGTTTGGCCGCTATGCAAGTGCCAGCGGGCACTTTCGTTACTGGTCAGGGCAAAGGAGCAACTTTCATGCAGGACCGAAGAACTCAAGACGCCAGCGGGTTTGTCAAATTCATCAAACTGTTCAAGCAGGCGGATCTGGAACAGGCCATGTCGGCGTACAGGGGCAGTGAATCCTATCAGTCAGTGTGGCGTTATTATTTTGCCTGTATCGGCTTGCTCGATTCTCCACGACTGATCGAGCCTTTGGCACTGCTCAAGCAGTCGATCGGCCAGTTGATCGGTTCGCCACATAAATACTCGCAATCCGATAGCCAGCCTGCACAGTTGTCGCGCATCTATAACAGCATCCAGGCTTTCGAGACCCGTGTGCAAAACAGCCTGGCGTACGCGAAGAGCACCCCGACTGCGGTGCCGAAGAATCTGCACTTTGTCTGGCTCGGTGGAGGACTGGGCGCGATACAGCGTGACTATCTCAACCTCTGGAAACAGGTGCTGAACGGGCAAGGTTACAGCCTCCATCTCTGGTACGACAGCGACGCATTGTTGGCCTGGCAAACCAACAGGCTGATCGTCGAGGCGGCCAAGGCTGACGCCCTGCAACAAGATGGCAGCGACAGTATTTCCAAAGACCAGTTGGGCACGCTGTACGAAGAACGGGCCATCGTCCTTAAACAACAGATGTCCATGCATATCGATGCCGCACTGGCGCGGGGACTTTCAGCTGATGAAGCACGCGTCGATCTGTTGGCCCGTGCCTATGGGCAGGACGCCGCGCAACTGGAGGCGCTGATCGAGCAAAACCGCCGCAGTCTGCTGGACCTCGCAGGAGACGACCTGCAGTTGCGCGACTTGAACGCCCTGGATACTCCGCTGCAATTACAGGATATCTACGAGCGTGAAATCCGGTTGCGCGGCAATCTGGCCGCTGCTTCCGATGTGGTGCGCGCCGAGGTCCTTTACGAAGAGGGCGGCGGATATGCCGATGTCGATAATCTGCCGCCACTGGTCAAGACTCTGGGAGGCGTTGACATCAGCGGGTTTGATCCCCGGTCACGCGTTGGCGTTCTGCAACTGCTGCTCGATCACAATCGGCACTGGATGCCTGCACGCGAGGCGCTGCGCCACCAGTACACTGATTATCTGGCAAGCATTCCCGAGCAACACCGCGCCGCGCTTGAGACGTTTGCCCGACAAAAACCGGCGCTGAATGAAGTGTTCCAGGCGCCGGCCGAGTTGCTCGTCCGCCCACAGGACTTGCGGGCAGTTGCTGTGCAGAGCTCGCTGAGCAATTCCTTCCTGATGGCCCATGCCCGATCGCCGATGCTCAAAAGCGTGATCGACCGGTTTCGCTTCAATTATGACTTCATCGACCTGACGGCTCGACTGGCGGCCAAGCGCGGCGTTGCGCTGAGCGATTTTTACGGCATGTCGACGCTTGCGCGCGAGGTATTCGAGCAAAACTGCGGCTCGATTGCCGCTCTGTCCTCGATCGAGCATGCAACGGCGAACGAACTGATTCTGGCGGTCGCTGGATATTTCGAAGACGGTATCCGCCCGCAGAGCGAATGGACAATTTTTCTGACTGGCCCGGCCGCGATGCGCGCTGGCATGCGCGATTACGAACGGCACAACTTCGTCCCGCGCGAAGATGAAACAGTGCGCGTCGAGACTGCCATCGAGCCGCTCTGGATGATCAACGACAAGACCGAGGAGGAGCAGGATCACTCGTGGAAAGACAACGCCAGCGATGATGAACAATGGGTTGTCGACGAACAGCAGCGTTGGCGGCAAGGACAGTTCAGTGCCCGCTACAGCGGTGATGTTGCTGCCCTGCTCAAACAACAGACTGTGTTGTTCGAAGAGGGTTGGCCGCTCATCGAGGGACGCCCGGTGTTATTGACGGAGGTCTTGCAAGGGATGATCGACCGACTCGGTGCACCGTTTGTGGCGGCGATGAGGCAAGGTCATAACGGTCCGCTGGTTTTTCCCGAAGGGCCGGGTCTGGGGTTCGACGATCGTCAGGCCATCAAGGCCCAACCCGTCACTCTGCAAGCTCCGGCGTCGCTCAGTGATGCGCGGATTCAGGGGCTGGCGCTGGATGAGTTGCTAAGCGGCATTGCCGAGGGTTCGCTGCAGTTCTTCCAGATCAGTCCCTTGCAAAGGGTAGTGTTGGGACAGATGCTCGGCGTACGCTCACTGGATAACTCAAGCTTCACGCAACTTGCCCCCGAGCTCGACAACCTCGCCAACAGCGTTGCCGAGGTAGGAGCATCGGTGCGTTATGCGGCCATTGAACGCCATCTGTATCAGCATCGGGCGCCGCAATTCATGGCCGGTCTCGCCAGCCATGTCGACCAGCCGATGGTCTCGTCGGACAGCGCGCTAACGTTGAAACGAGCTGCGCTGTCGCAGGCGCACACGCTGTTTCAATGGGGCCGTCATGTTGCCCATATCCAGACCATCGCCACCCGCGAACATCGTGAGCAGGTGATCCTGCGGCTGGGTCAGGTACTGGGGCAAATCGAGGCCAGTGACGTCAAACTGGTGCCGCAGGATCTGTTGCTCCAGGGGCCAGGGGATCCCGGTGGCCGTTGTTACCCGCTGGCGCTGATCATGAGCGCTGCTCTGGAGCACGGCGTGGCGGCGTCGCGACGCTTGCGCGAGCGATTCTTTCTGGCCACCGTCGAGCCGCAGCAGCGCGATTCAATTGTATTTCTGGAGGCGCTCGAGGAGTTGCGCGGCGTGCAGTTGCACGATATCGGCAAGCCGCTGGGGCGGGTCGATCTGCAGCAGCTCGGCACCACGCTGGAGGCGTTCGCCAGCTCGCGCACGCTGATGCTCAACTCGGATAACCACGCCATGCTGGTGGCGAAAACCTTCAATGGTGGGCGCGCCACCTATCACTTTTATGATCCCAATTTCGGCGTGTTCGAGTTCGGCCAGCCAGACCAGCTCCAACTGGCACTGACCGACCTTTTCCAGAAACAGGGCATGGCGAAATACTATGCGGCCTATGGCGACGACGCGCGCCCGACATTTGATCTGATCGAGCTGCAGGGGCAAAAGATAGCGGCGCTGGATCTGTCCGGCGGTTTGCGCGTCGGGCAATTGCTGGAATCCGACAATGTGCTGCCGGAGCATACACAGCGACCGATCCGTCGGCGCCTGAACAGTGCTCGCGGCCATTCGCTGGTCAGTAATCCGCACCTGGGGCGCAGCCTGCGCGATCTGGACAGTCATTGGTGGGGACAGCAGATTGCCCAGGCGACTGACGCTCTACAGCACTTGCATGCTGCGGCAAAACCGCTGGTGCCGTTGTTCGAAACCCTGGAGATGACGCCTGCCGGCGAGTACCGGATCAACCTGATCGATCCCTCGCAGGCCGAGCATGTGGTGCAGGTGGTGAGCTCCGATCACCGTCTGCTGCGCATCAGAAATTATCTGTCGGAGCAGTTTTCGGCACTGGGCACCCGAGCCTCGCCACAGATGGCAGAGGCGGGTGCCGTACACACGCTCAATACCGGCTTCACCATCCAGGCACTGATGAACGTCCTGCGTGGACGAGAGGGGGATGACCGCACCCTGACCACCGCCGTGCGCTTGCACGCTTACGTCAATTACGCGCAGTTGGTGCATGGCAATGTCACGGATGTCGCTGGCCTGATCAGTCTGGTAAAAACCGCGCTCAATGAAGAGAAGATCATCGCCCGCACCTGTGCGCCGGTGGTTGGCGAGGCGCTGGGACATGTCGCCAACGAAGGCGTGGGCGCGGTGCTGGGGCTGGCCAATGTCGGTTTCGACATCTATCAATTGGCGACGGCAGACAACGAGATCGAGCGCGCGCAATTCGGCACCCAACTGGCCTTCGACTCCGCCAGTCTGGCGTTGACCGCCGGTGGTCTGGGGGCTGCCACGGCGGGCGCGGCAACAGCGGCCGCCGTGCTCGGTGGAACCGGGGTGATCCTGGGCGGACTGGCCGTGGGTGTGGCGGCCCTGGCCCAGGGGTTTGCCAGGATCGCTGAGCAGGCGCAGGAGGTCGGGCTGTTCTTCGATGAGCTGGAGCGGGCCTGTCGGGGTGTCGGTTATCGGTATGACGACGGACTCGGGGCGTGGGTCGCTCACCCTTCGCTGGTCGTCCAGAGCCTGGACTTCAATCGCACGATGCTGGTGCTCGACAGTCCGAAGGTGTATCGGCTGCGCGACCATTTCGGGGTGCCGGATTTCAATCCGGATGATCAACAAGCGCTCGATCTGCGGCGTGAACTGGGACTTCCCGGCTACATCCACTTCGATCCGCCGACCACGCAACTGGTCGTCCTGCCGTGCACGCCGACCACGTTCTACGGTTACGAATACAAGGCGCTCCCTTTCTCGACGCTGCGTCACGACACCGGCTTCGATACCGCCCGCAAGCTGGAGAAGAAGGATGCGGCTGGCCAGCGGCGGTTTCTGTTTTCGTTCTACTCCTTTCCCGTGCACTACATCATCAACCGTCTCGCACCGTCGTATCGGCCAACCGTGATCGAGGTGCGGCTGGATGCCCACGAGCGTGCGCTGGCGGTGCCAATGATGCCGCAGCTCTGGCACGACAAGGTGTCGTACCGCATCGAAGGTGCGGGCGGCGCCTGCTCACTGATCCTCAATCGCGGGGTCAATCTCCAGTTGCAGTCCCCCAGCCTGCAGCAGTGCCGCTGGAATCTGGTAGCCGCCTGGGCCACCGAGAGGGATGTGCGGATCGACGTCGGCGGGGTTCTTTCGGTGGGTGGGGTGAAGGTGACGTTCGGCGGCAGAGGTCGGCATGAGGTCATGCTTCAGCTGACCGGGCGGCAATCGTTCAAGGTCAACCGCAGTGACGGACGACTGGACATTATCGAGCAGAGCGCGCCAGCCGGGGAGAATGAGCAGTCTCTGCTCACGCATTACCAGACACTGTCCCGTGAGCATCGGCTGGTGCTGCCTTACACGCCAGTTCATCACTTTCCGATTCCTTTCGAGCCCGAGAGCCAGCCGCGTCACACCACGGCCTGGTACGACGCTGCCGAGGATCGTTTTCTGTACATCCGCAGTGAAGAGGTACTGGCGGCCGATGAAATGCTGCTGGCGGCGGTGGTCGACGATTCTGCGTTTTTCTATGAGCTGCACAACTACGATATCTGGCAGATCGATGCCGTCAGCGGTTTGCTCAAGTGCCGCTACCGCCTGCTGGTGATGGAGGGGCAGTGCAGCATTCGGCGTATCGATGTCGACGCGCAGGGCGTGATTCATATCGAACAGCAATGGCAGGGGGCCAATCAGCAAGTCACGCAGTTCAACTACCTGCTCCATGAGGGCCAACTGCAACTGGTGGCAGTTACCCGAGAGATTGACCGTGAGCTGGGCCAGCGAGTGTTCGCCAACCCGACCTTGACGGATTGGACGGCGGTGCTTGGTCACTATTTCACGTTATCGCCGGTACCCGAACGCGCAGGCGTCAGTACCGTCGACTGGCAACCGGCCGCTTACGTGTCGGTCTGCTGGGCGTTCGATCCGGGCAAACGTGACCTGGTCTGGATTCGCAGCCGTGACCTGTTGTGCATTCATCCGTTTGCCTTCGGGCATGACCGCGGCTGGGTCGATTCGATCAAACAGCTTGGTGATCTGCTGCTTCTGCCGGTCAACGATGAGCACGAGCTGTTTTTCATCTACGACCGGCTGGCGCAAAAGCTGTGCAAGGTGCAACGCAGCGCGTCCGCTGGCAGCGAGCGCTGGCCGACACAATGGACGCATCAATGGCTGCAACCCGACGGGTTGAATGACGTTGTACCGGTGCAGGACGGGTATCTGGCCCTGACCGACGACGGTCTGTTCTTCAACCTGACCGCAGAGGGTGAAGTGCATCTGGGTGGCTTGAGTGAGCGCTGGCTCAGGGGGCGCGCACAGTGGTGGCAGGCACTCGAAACGCTGGCGGTGAAGTACCCGGTCAACAGTTTCGCCATTCTGGGTCTGCGCAACGCCGCCGGTGATCGCAGCCTGTGTGCCTGGTATGTGGATAACCGCTTGCTGCTGTGCGATTCGGGGCACGAACGGGAAATGCGCCTGCTCGGGGTCACACCGGACAACCAGGCGGTCTGGCTGTTCGATGTCGCCAGCGGTGAAATCTGCAGTCAGCGGTTCTTCGACAGCCGGCAACTCGAGCCAGCATTCGGCAGCGGCGCCCAGTTACTGGCGAGCGACATGCTGCCGGCACCGCAGGCCGAGTGGGACGACTGGCGGTTCAGCGCTGTGCGCAATGACGGCTCCGGTCTGTACGGGACATCGGTCAACGGCGTGTCACTCAAGTTGCGATATCAGGAAGCTGAAAGGATCATCGGCGTCGATCATCACTGGGCCAGCGAGCACGCGGAACATTTGCCGGAGTCTCTGCAGGCATTGCTGGAGACCGCCGAGCATGGGCCCTACATCGCCGTGGAGTCTGGCGCGGGCAACCTGCAATGGTACGACGTGGCGAATGCACAACTGATTCGGGTAGCGGGCCAGAACCTGCCAGACGATTGCGAATTGCTCGGCACCCGCCATCGGCATGTGCTGCTGCACGAACTTCAGGCACACCGCGTACACGTCTACCCCGGTCAGCAGAGCATCGGCCCGTTCGAATACATGCGGCGCGAGGCCGAGGTGTTGGTGGTCGAGGGCCAGAACAAGGTTGAAGACCTGTTGCCACTGATCGCTGATGACGTGAGCTGTCTGGTGTTGCGCCTGGGGCAGGGCGGCGTCACGTATCACCTGTCGAGGGCCTGCTGGTTGCGGCTGGACTCGGTGATTGTCGATTGCCGTCACCCGCTGGGCGAGATCCCGGCGATTCCCGGCAAGCTGGTCTGGGCGCTGGACGCACCGCAAACACTGCAACTGTCGTTTGTCGACGCGCACTTGCTGATTGTCGACCCGGATCGCCAGCACAGCCTGATCCTGCGGGATGTGTGCTCGGCGGATCCGGCGATGCGCGGTGACGTCTTCCTCGGGTTCGAGGGCGGGCGTTCCTATCCGGTATCGAGCCTGGTGCAGAGGCTGCGGGAAATCGTCGAAGTCGATGATGGCGACGGCAGTACAACGCTGGCGCAGTTGCTGGGAGCGGTGCCGGCCTGACGAAAGTCTTCGTTGGGTTTTTTGAAGTTTGTTTTCTCTCTGTGTCGCGACGGTTCATGTCGTCGCGATGGGTTCGTTTGGCCAAAAAAAAGGAAATTGCATTGAGCACTATGGATGAAGTCACGATGGGCAGAGTGTTCGCCGATCTTATTGCGCGCACAGAACTTGAGTCCGTCAGCGGTAGCCTGGGGGAGGCTCCTTTGCGCTACTACGACGGAGCTACGGCGGCTACCAGTCTTGCAGAACAATTGATAGCGATCAGATTGCTCAAGGACGCGATTGAATCAACACAGCTGGACGCCGCGGATGCTCAGGTCAATAAACTGCGCCTGAAACTGGGCGACTACGACCGCCGCTTGAGTGCGACTGTGAAGATGCTCTCCGCTGGCAAACCGATACCGCGCATCATGCATTTTGTCTGGGTCGGTGGCAGTGAGGTCGGGCCGAATCAGCGCGATTACATGAACATCTGGCGCAAGGTACTGGCGTCGCAGGGATATGCATTCAATCTCTGGTATGACAGTGATGCGCTGCTGGCCTTTGAAATGAATCGGGTGATTCTCGACAGTGCCCGTGCGGACACGATGAAGGTATTAAAGGACGAAAAGGTAACCCCGACGGGACTGTCGAGAATGATCGAAGACCGCGCACGGGTACTCAAACAGCAGATGTTCGACTACCTGAATCAGCCACGCTGGGCCGGACGCGCAGACGAGGCGCGGATCGACCTGATGGTGCGGGGTTATGGCAAGGAACGTGCGACGCTCGAAGCCTTCCGCCAGAAATGTCTGGATTCGCATCAGGCCATGGTGGGTGAGGACTTGCGCCTGCGCGATGTTCGCCAGGAGTTTGCCAGTCATTTTCTGGCTGACGTCTACCAGCGCGAAGTCGCCATGCGCGGCAACTTTGCTGCTGCCAGTGACGTGGTGCGACTGCAGGCCGAGTTTCTCGAGGGCGGGCGTTACAGCGACATGGATTATTTGCCGCCGCTGATCGAGAGACCGGGCGGCGTGGACATCAGTGGTTTCAGCACAGACGCGAAGATCGGTGTCCTGCAGTTATTGCTCAACCATGACGATACCTTGATGCCGGGGCGCGATCGGCAACGTTATGTCGACAGAACCGGGCATATTCCCGCCGAGCATCTCGAGGCACTGAGCGCATTTGCCCGGAGCAGGCCGGGTGTGGAGCAGATTTTCGCTTCGCCGCAGCCGACGTCTTTATCCCAGGATGCCATCGGGCGCGGCGCGGCCTGGGGCAATCCGTCGTCGAAGGAAATGAATGCCTATGTTCTGGCTCATCCTGGCAGCAAGATGGTCAATGCGAGCATGCACTTCATCCGGGTGGCTTATGACTGCCTGTATGAGGTTGAGCGCCGCATGATACTCGCAGGCGTGACGCCAGCAGATGTGTCGTCAGTCGATGATATTGCAATCAAGGTCGTCTCTGAAGCACAGGCTGATGGGCGCTTGCCCAATACATCGCGTGAATATTCATCAGAGAAGCTCATACGCGCCATAGCTCAGTATTATCAGGACGGGATTCGTTTCGACGCCTTGGGCACCATCTACATGACCGGTCCGGGCGCACTTGAAGGCGGTGTAATCGGCTATGTCGAAAGAGAACTGCAGAGTGAACAGCTGAACAACATTCGCCATCATATGAAGCAGGTCGACGGCTTCAACGTCTTTACCGAAGAAGAAATGATCTCCGGCTGGGCAGTCAAGGATACCCCCGAAGACTGGCTGGCAAAAGAACATGAGAAGTGGAATTCGGGCAAGGTCAAGTCGCGCTACGCCGGTAATCTGGCCGACTTGCTGAAAGAGCGGACCCTCACGTTCAAACTTGGCTGGCCGGTCATAGAAGGAAAATCAGTGTTGCTGACTTCGGTCCTGCAGCAACTGCTTGATGATCTGGGTGAGCCGTTTGTACGGGCCATGAATGACCGCTTGACCGGTGATGTGACGTTCAACGTTCCCATCCACCTCGACTTTGATACTCGACAGCAGGTGCTGAACCAGACAGTCGACAAAGCTCCAACGTCCATGGGGGCCGAGTCACTGGGTAACCTCAACGAGGCCTTGGCGCGCATCGCGGCGGGCAAGTTGCCGCTGGATCAGTTGAGCCCGTTGCATCGGGTGATGTTCGGCGGCCTGTTCGGTGCCGCAACACTGGATCAGGTCGGGTTCGCAGACGCCTGGGCAACCACCGTCGCCTTTGCCGAAGATACGCGCGACCGTGGCCTGGTCGCGCGCTACGAGGTGATCGAACAGACACTGCTCAATCGCGATCCTGCACCGGTGGAAGCACGAGTCAATGCATCGGAGCGCGAATCGCTCGGGCAGAACTCCAGGGTGCTGAAGGCGCAGGCATTTGCCGAACCGATCAGCGTGCGGCAATGGCGCGAGTACGTGAGTCGGGTCGAGGTCGCCGCCGTGAATGAGCGCCGGGCGTCGATCCTTGCGCGGGGTGCGGCAGTGCGCGAGACGTTCTTCGAGGCGGGTGCGCATACGGCCAGACAATTGCCGCAGGATTTGCTGCTGCGCGGTGCGGGGGATCCGGGCCGACGCTGCTATCCACTGGCGCTGGTGATGGCCGCCGCGCTGGAGAAAGGCGCTTCGGCCGAGCGCGCGCTGATCGGCAAACTGGCGATTGCCAATCTCACTCCCGACGCACCGCAAGCCCATGCCCTGCTCAAGGTGCTGGACGAGTTGCGTGGCGTACCCATGGCGCGATTCGGCGAGAAGAGGCCGGCGGCGAACCTGGCCACTGTGATGCAGACGCTGGAAGCGAAAACCGCTGCCGGCAGCCTGTTGCTCAACACAGACAATCATTCGATGCTGGTGAGCAAGGTTCTAGCGCAAGGCGAGACATCCTATCGCTTCTACGATCCCAACTTCGGGCTGTATGCGTTCGCCCGGATCGAGGATCTGCAACAAGGCGTCCAGCGCTTCATGCAGGAGGAAGTGATTGCCAGGCTTTATGGTCTGGAACGGGGGGCTGCCAGCGTTTTCGAGGTCATCGAACTCGACGGCGCAAGCATTGCCGGTAAATCGTTGCCTTCGGAAATTAGCGTTGAGCATTTGCTCAGCAGTGATCCGCTGGGTGGCGGGCGTGCCGTCGAACCCTGGAGTCAGCATGCCGCCTTGCGCGCGCGTTCCTTGTCAGAGAACGCGCGTCTGGGACAGGCGCTGAGCAGTGTGGACAGCCACAAGTGGGCGCGGACGATCGAAAGCGCGACCCTGCGGTTACAGGACCAGCATCAACTGTCTCGTGACTTCGTTCCGGTGTTCGACTCCCTGAAGAGCACTGCGCAAGGGCGCAGCGAAATTACCATGGTCAGTGCCAGTGATCCGCAGCGCACACGCACAGTGCAGACCGATGACACGCGCCTGCAAGGGATCAAGTCTTACCTGAGCGATACGTTTGAAGCGTTGTCCGGCAGACGCGCGGGGGCGCCAGTGATCGATCCGACGGATGTCGGTGCGGTGCACACGCTCAATGCCGGATTTGCCATTCAAGCCCTGCTGCTCGGGTTGCAGAACGCGGAGTCCGGGATGGGGTCGACCGCGTTGACGTCAGCAGTGCGCATCCACGGTTACCTGGCCTACGCGCAGATGGCTCACGGGCTGGTGGTCGACGCAGTACAACTGCTGAATCTGGTGCGTCATGCCTTTACCGACGGTTTGCGGGTGGCCAAAACCACCTCGTCGATTGTCAGTAATGCGCTGGGCAGCGTCTTGAACGAAGGTGTCGGCACCGTTTTGCAGCTGGCCAGCATCGGCTTCGACATTTATCTGTTGGTCAATGCCCAAAACGATATCCAGCGTGCGGTCTATGCCACGCAGCTGGCCTTCGATTCAGCTGGGCTGGCGCTGGGTGTTGGCGCTTTGGGCGCCGGTGTTGCCGGTGCGGGCACGGCGGCGGCCTTCCTCGGCGGCGCCGGGGTGATTCTGGGCGGGCTGGCGGTGGGCATCGGCGCCCTGGTCGAGGGGTTCAGCGCCAGGGCAGAACGTGGAAGACGGATCGGCCGGTATCTGAATGATGTGCATTCGGCCTATCGACCGCAAAGCCATTCGGTGCAAGGCGATACCTACATTGCCAATCCTTGTGCGGTCTATACCGGGCTTGATTTGCGCAAAGGGCTCATTACCTTCGGCGGCCACAAAATTTTCGCCGCGGAAGATTACTCCTTTCTGCATAAGCCGAGGATCGTCGGGGATCGCAGCAAGGCATTCAGCATTCGAGAGGCCCTCGACCTTCGCGACTCGATTTCCTTCGATATGGCGCCGGGTATTGAAAGCGTCGTGCTGCCGAGTGTGCCGGAGTGCTTTCTGGGCTTCGTCCATGAAGGTCTGCCATTTGCGACAACGCTCACAGAAAACATGGAAACGGCTTTGGCACTGGAAAAATACAAGCTGGCAGGCAAGCGGCAATTCTGGTTCAGCTTTTACCAGGCACCGACCGAGTACATCATGGAAAAAATGGTGCCCAACTACGAGGAAACCCGCGTCAGTGTTGCGATTGGCCCTGATCAGCGTTTTCTGCACGTCCCCCCATTGCCGCAGGAGGTGCACGGTTACCTTTGCTATGACATCGATGCCACTGGCGGGCACTGCTCGATCACCCTGACCGAGGGCGTCAAGTCGTTGCGGCTGCAGGTTTCCTCCGATGATCCAATGACGTGGTCATTGCGTGCCCCATGGGTGAGTGCGGCGGCGGTGAAGCTGGAACAGGATACTTTTCAGTTGGGCTCGATGCGGGTGCAGGTGCCCGCCAGGAGTGTCGTGTACCTGCAACTTGCGGAGGGCTTCTATCAGGTTGGCTGGGCAACGGGAGCGCTGCTCTTTGCTGAACTCGACGCGCTCAACGATGCCGACGGCCCGGCCACGCGCAAGCATTTGCGCGAACTCGCCCGCGCTCATCGTCTGGCCGATGGCCCGACGGTCATCCGCAACTATCACGATGCCCTGACTGGTGTTCGTACCACGGCCTGGTACGACCACACCGAAGATGCCATGCACTTGGTGCGCGGACTGGACCCACAGTATGCGGCGCAGATCTGCATCGGCCCGAAGATCGGCGAGGAGATGTTTTATTACTGCCCGGCGCAGGGAATCATCTGGCGTACGGATCTGGTCACCGGGCAGATCAAACGCACTTACCGGGTGATGAAAATACATTCATCAAAAAACCCCTGCATTGTTTCGATTCAGGCGACGCCAGAGGGTTTGCTGCAGGTGGTCCAGCGCTTTGAAGACATGTGGAAAAGCTTCTACAAGCTGACTTACCTGCTCGGCGAAGACTACCTCGCCCTTACTGCGATCTCCGATATGAATTCAGACCATCCGTGGATCATTCGCGAAGGACGCGACAATGTTTCGGATTTCCTCCGACGGCACGACTACCCATACCATGAGGTACTTGATGACCAGAGAGTGGAATTCACACTGGGCGCAATGATTACGATCGACACCTTCGACGAGAATTTGCGCAAAGCCACCCGAGCCTGGGTGCGCAGTGAAGATGAGCGCGTCATTCGGCCTGTGCTGCGCAATACGGAAGGTACACCTGACTTTCTCGATTGGGTGCTGCTTGATCCGCTTCAATCAAGCGGCGATACAGTGTTGTTTCATCATCTTGGCCATCGCCTTGTTTATCGACAGCACATCGGCGCAGCGGATCAGATGCCCGAGATGTTTGCACAAAGTGTCTTGCACCTTGAGGTGCAGCATGTGCACCGCCAGGGCGGACAATACGTCATCCTCACTGACGAAGGCATGCTGTTCCAGATGAATGACGACGGCCAGACGCGGCTGGTGGGACTCAATCACGCATGGCTGTCGGCCCGCCAGCAGCGCACTGTGCAAGGGTTCAAGTGGTGGGAAACGGTCGGGACCAGCATTCAGAACGAGTCCGCCGATGGCGTGGAAGTCGGAGGTATCAGCGATGCAACGGGCAAGACATCGCTGTATGTCATCTATCTGGATCAGCAATTTCTGATTGCCGACACAGCGGGCAAAGCCATGCGCGTGTTGAGGCTGACGCCAGATAAAAAAGCGGCGTGGATGATGGACTGGGCATCCGGACGAATCTATCGTCAGCCCTTCATGGCGCCTGAAAGCCTGGCGGCGGCATTCGGTTCGGGGACACGTCTGCTGCAGGCGCACTTGCTGGCCCCGATGCAGCGAGTCATGCCGCGGGACACTTTTGCCTGGGCCGTGCCCCATGGAGCCGGCCTGCACGTCCGCCGGCATGACCACGTGCTGTTCAACCTGGTCGATGGCGAGCCACCGCGTATCGTCGGTGTAGAAGTCGAATTCTTCAATGGCCTGGCGTCTCGTCAGGCGCGGGAGGAAAAGCTGGCGCGACTGCTTGCCGGTCAGCGTAGCGGTCCTTACCTCTTTGCGGGCAGGAGCGATAATATTTGCAGCTGGTATGACGTCGCAGCCGGCCGTCTGCTCAGTGTCGCGGTGTCAGGACGTGAATGGCCACAATATCTGGGCGTGGCGAACGATCAGACCCTGGTGCTGCATGACCCTGTAACGGGCCGCCTGTTCAGCAATGCCAGTGAAGACATTGAACCCATCGATATATGGATGACTGTGGAAGCGGTCAGCCGGATTGCAGATACGCTGGTTATCGACGGTATTGGCTCATCGGGCAGGATTGTAGCGATTCCGGATGGCGTCGATACACTGGTACTCAAGTTTGCGAAATCTGCAGATTACCTTTCACTGGCCCGACAGACTTGGGATCGGCTTGATTGCCTGATTGTCGACGCCGAGGAAGCAGGCATTCATCTGGCGTTGACACTGGAGCCGATGCAGCGATGGCTGGTCTCGAGGTCCGACGGCCATTTGCTGCTGACGGATCCCGATTCGGGAAGCAGCATCATCTTGCGCAATGCCACGAGCCTTGATGCGGCACGGCAACAGCAGGTGACATTCGGGATTGCGTTACCTGACGAAATCTCGGTGACCGTTAGCCTGGAGGAGCTGATGAGTGCGATGGCCACGGAACCCCTGCTGGAACTCGGCGCGCTGATCGGGCTGTCCATCGACCAGTAAGCCATTGCGAGCTGGCAGATCAGACCGGGCTGCGGAGATTGTCCTCCGCAGCCCTTTTTCGTTCAGGACACCAGATAGCCCTTGATCCCGGTAAAGATGATCTGCGCCGCCAGTGCGCAGACGAAAAGGCCCATCAGCCGGCTGACGATCTGCAGGCCCTGATCACCGAGCACCCGTTCGATGTGATTGGACAGATACAGCACCACCCCTACGGTGAAACTGGCCAGAGTGATGCTCATGATCGCGGTCAGTTTGTCGTCCCAGTGTGGTTGGCTGACGCCCATCACCAGCAGCGCACCGATGGTGCCCGGGCCGACGGTCAGCGGAATGGTCAGCGGGACGATCGTCACGTCCTGTTGCACGTTGTCACTCTGCACCACAGGCTTGCCCTGCGCCATGCCCAACGCCGAAATGAACAGCACGCTGCCGGCACCGATGCGGAATGCGTCCGCAGTGATCCCGAATACATCGAAAATCACCCGCCCGAACAGATAAAGCAAGACGCTGGAGATCAGAGTGGCGATCGCCACTTTCCAGGCCAGGCGCCGCTGTTCCTTGCGCGAGTAGCCACGAGTCAGGCTGATGAAGCAGGACAACACGAAGAACGGGCTGTAGAGCACCAGCATCTTCAGGTAAACGCTGAATAACACGTGGAGCATGAGGGCGACTCGCATCCGGAGAGTGATGACGGCGAGTCTATCAGTCGGTTAGTTGCTTGTGTGTGCAGAAGATTCTGCGCGAGGCAGTCGGTTTTTCGTTTTTTGTTTGATAGTTGTTTTGTGTGATGTTGTTAGTTGCATCTTGTTTGCTGGATAAGATGTTACAGATTTGAGTTTGTAGTGCTGGGCTTGTTTGTTTATTGTTTTCTTGCAAGTTCAAGAGGGGCTTGCCTACTAATTAATAAGGACTTTTATTGTGCATAGTCAAATCGTTAATGAGCTTTATATCTCTTCCTGTATTAACGCGATTGAAGCCTGTGATGTGGGTGCGCCGGTTATTCGCTCTCGTGGCCTGTTGGCTGTAGGGGACGAAATCGAGGCACCGTCGAAAGGCTCTGTTGTCGGCGAAGTCACAATGGGTTTTTCTGGCAAACTTTCGGATCAGAACAAGTCGGATGCCCAGAACGCTCTTCTGTTCGCCACACGTGCAGCGAACAAGCTATACCCCGAAGAGCATCAGGGCCGAGAGTGGTATAAGCGGTTCCGTGAGGTGATGACCCTCGCTGGCTGGACGCCTGTCGATCAGTACTACAATGACCTCAGTATCGAAGGCACGAGTGTGCGGATGGACAAGCTGGTACTGGAGATTCTGGGTTCCGTGCTGGCTAATGTTGCACTGCCAGGACCAACCAGCGTTCTGATGCTGAAGGTCGCGGGTGATGCAATCTCGGCCCTGCAAAAACGGGACACTGCTGCGTTGACCGCTTATGAGCGAAATTTGCTGGACCACGGCGTGGGCGGCATCTCGACCGGCGCGTGTGTCGAACTCGACGGTGAGGCAATCATGGCGCTGGGAACGGTGCGTTTTCTGCGCAAGAACACCTCTACCAAAGTGATGTTCGTGGATGTCGATGTTCGTAATGTAAGTTTGTATCGAGCTCAAACTTTCTTTGCCAAAAACACCGACGTCGCCAACGCAGTGCGTGAGACGATCAAGAAAAAGCTGGTGGGTATCGATCAGATTGAAGATATTGATATCTGATAAATCGAAAAAAGCAGTCGAAGGTCGACTGCTTTTTTTTGAGGGCGATTATATGAATTGCAAATATTCCGTTTTGATCGTTGCGGGTGCCGTTGTACTGATTCCGCCGGCAGACAAACCGGAACGCTATCAGGATTTAATAAACTCTCTGTTGTTGGCGCAACTGGCGGCTAACAAGAAACTTGAGAAAGATCCGGGTATTGGCTGGTATGACGTCTACATGGAATTTCTGGACAAATATTGGCTGCGACATTTCAGAGCACGGTTGGATCTGTCCGTCGCACAGGGTAACAGCGTGTCTGTCGTTGACTGGGTGGTCGCTCCTGAGTTCGGTGGGGCTGTGGAGCAATGTGGCGTTGCGAACGCAGTCATGCGTCGACTGGCAGCACTTTCCGCAAGCGAGCCGGCACTAGAGCTGCTGCGTGGTTACATGCAGAAAAGCGCCAGCGATGCATCGACGGATCAGTCAGATGTTTCCAGAATCATACGGCTGTTGGTGGTCGTGGCGCACTCGCCGATGTCGATGAGCAGCGTCTACATCGAATTTGCGACTGGACGGATTCTCGCTGACAACCCTTTGGCCGAGCTATTCCAGGCTGAGGATATTCGCGGCAGTGTTTGCAGACGCTCTGCCAGTGCCAATTTGTCCGAAACGCTCTATGGGCCGGTTCGCGCAGCCATCGCCCTGAAAGTCCAGGACAGGCTTGAAGCTAACGTGGCGTTGTTGAGGGTGAATGAAGACGTTCCAGCCGAAGAGAACGGCGCAGCCGATTGAGTCACGCTCGAACTGGCGTGGTACCCCTGCTTAAAAGGTCGACGCCGTACGGTTCTGCTGATCGCGCTGGGCTACCCAGTGTTCGATCAGCTCGCGCAGTTGCGACAACTCCACCGGTTTGGCCATGTGGCCATCCATCCCGGCCTGACGCGCACGTTCCTTGTGTTCGGCGAGGATGTGCGCGGTCAGCGCGACGATCGGCGTGCGTATACGCTGATTGCTGACCTCCCACGCCCGTAGCTGCTGGGTCGCCGAGAAGCCATCGAGAATCGGCATTTCGCAGTCCATCAGCACCAGATCGTAACGCTGGGCTTTCATCGCCTGCAGGGCCTCTTCGCCGTTGCTGGCGGTGTCCGGTTGCAGGTTGAGTTTGCCGAGCATGCCGCGAATCACTTTGGTCGAAATCGTGTTGTCTTCGGCGACCAGAATGCGGAAATCGCTCGGCACCTTGGCCGCCGTAGCGGGAGTGACCACTTGCGGCTGGAACACTACCTGACCTTTATTGCGCTGGTTCAACTCGTCGGCCAGCGTGGTCTTGAGCGTATAGCCGGCCACCGGTTTGGCGAGGATGCGTTTGATCCCGGAGTTGCGCGCGATGATCTTGCTCGGCGCGTTACTGATGCCGGTGAGCATGATCAACAGGATGTCGTGATTGAGGCTCGGGTCTTCCTTGATCTTGGCCGCCAGTTGCATGCCGGTCATGCCGGGCATGTTCTGGTCCAGCAGCACCACATCGAAGTAGTCGCGCAGGTGCGCCTTGGTGCGCAGCAGCGCCAGCGCTTCCTTGCCCGATGGCACGGCGCTGACGTTCAGACCCCAGGCGCTGCATTGCTGCACCAGCACTTTGCGGCAGGTATCGTTGTCGTCCACCACCAGCACGCGCGCACCTTGCAACGGGCCGTCGAGGTCGGAGGTCGGGTGTTCCAGACGATCCGGGTCCAGTGGCAGGGTCAGCCACAAGGTGCTGCCCTGATTGGTGCCGCTCTTGATCCCGAACTCGCCGTGCATCAGGCGGATCAGTTGCCGCGCAATCACCAGCCCGAGGTTGCCACCCAGACGGTTGGCCGAGAGGAAGTGTTTGCTGTGCAGTTCGGCGTGCAGCAACGCATCGCGCTCTTCCGCCTCCATTGGCTGACCACTGTCCTGCACGGCGATGCGCAGGCGCGGTTTGACGCTGCGCTCGTCGAGGGCGACGACGATCAGCACTTCGCCTTCGTCGGTTTTCTTCAGGGCGTTTTCCAGCAGGCTCAGCAGGGTCTGGCGCAAGCGGGTCGGGTCGCCGCTGATCACGCGCGGCACTTGCGGCTGGATGAAGCTGATCAGCTCGACGTTCTGCTGTTCGGCCTTGGCCCGGTAGATGCTCAGGCAGTCGTCGATCAGCGCGTTGAGGTCGAACTGCACATCGTCCAGTTCGATCTGTCCGGATTCGAGCTTGGAAATGTCGAGAATCTCGTTGATCAACGTCAGCAGTTCGTTGCCGGCACTGTGGATGGTTTGCACGTAATCGCGTTGCTTGACCGACAGTGGCGTGCCCAGCAGCAGCTCGGTCATGCCCAGCACGCCGTTCATCGGGGTGCGGATTTCGTGGCTGATCTTGGCGAGGAATTCGGCTTTGGCGTTGATCTCGGCATTGCTCGCGGCAAGATCGCGGCTGATGCTGAACCGGCTTTCGGTGATGCTGCGCTGGCGTTCACCCAAGGCGATGCTCATCAGCAAGCCACTGATGCAGATGAAACCCATCAGGGTCATGATCAGGCCTTGCGGCGCCACCAGGGTCAGCCCCAGCAGGGCCGGCAAAATAATCAGCGTACCGATGTTGAACACCACCATCCCGGCAACGAACAGCCGCGCCGGGCGATAACCTTTTTGCCAGTGATAGAAGCCGACCAGCAACATGCTCAGACCGGCCAGCGCCACCAGCGCGTAGGTGATGATGTTCAGCGGCAGGGTGTTGACGAATAACAGCAGCAGGCTGCAGATCACGATGAACAGAATGTCGCCCAGCAACAGTTTGTTCAGCGGGTGCGGGCCGAGTGGGGCGAAGAAGCGCAGGGCGAACATCAGCCCGGCCGGGGCGGTCAGCAGCAACGCCAGATAGGCGCCCGGGGTCTGGATCGCGTGCCAGTTCGGCAACCACGGGCCGGCGAGGTTGAGCAACAGCAACAGACTCAGGCCCAGCAGTCCTTCGCAGACCGCCAGCCACAGGCTGCTGCGCGAGCGGGAGTAGGCGTAGCGCACAAGATTGTGCAGCAGCAACATGCCGAGGCAGCCGAACAGCAGACCGAAGATCAGCGTCTGGTTCTGGTTGGCGGCACTCATCACCGCCGATTGCAGGGTGATGTGCGGGCGCAGCTGATGGTCGGAAACCATCCGCAGATAAACATCGAGGGATTTGTCGCTCTGCGGCAAGGGCAGCAGAAAATCGCTGCTCGGCAGCGGCCGTTCGACTTGTGGCTGCTGGGTGCCGGAGGTGCGTTGTTCGATCAGCTTGTCGCCGTCGAGCACGTAGAGACTGAGGTTGGACAGGTCGGGGGCAAAGATCCGCAGCACTTGTTCGTGCTTGCCCGGCGCCAGTTTGAAGCGCAGCCACAGTGCGCCATCGGGCTCAGCCGCCGTGAGGCGATCAAGTTCGATGGGGCTGAATTGATTGGTGTAGCGAGCCGAGCGGATGTCGCTCAGTTGCAGATTGCCCTGATCGTCAAGCAATACCGACCAGCCACTGCCTTGCGCGGCCTGGGCCGGGAGCATGCAGAGCAAGGTCAGCAACGTGACGGTGAAACTTATGGCAATCCTGAGCCAGCGCACGGCGAAATCCCTTCGTAGGTTGATGCCAGAATATAACGATGCGCGGCGGCGGAACAGCCCGGCGAGGGACTGCATCCCGCGCCGGACGTGAAGGACAGCTTATTCCTGCGTTTCGCCACGTTCACGGGCAATGGCGCGGTAGCCAATGTCCTTGCGGTAGAAGCAACCTTCCCAGTCGATGGCGGCGGCCAGCTTGTAGGCTTGCTGCTGCGCTTCGCTCACGCTGGCGCCCATGGCGGTGGCGCAGAGTACGCGACCACCGGCCGTTACCACGTTGCCATCCTTCAGCGCCGTACCGGCGTGGAAGACTTTGCCTTCCAGGCCTGCGGCTGCGTCCAGGCCGTTGATCGCCGCACCCTTGGCGTAGTCGCCCGGGTAGCCGCCAGCGGCCAGTACGATGCCGACGCTCGGACGCGGATCCCACTGTGCTTCAACCTTGTCCAGCGCTTGCGCCAGAGCGGCTTCGACCAGCAGCACCAGGCTCGACTGCAGACGCAGCATCACCGGTTGGGTTTCCGGGTCGCCGAAGCGGCAGTTGAATTCGATGACTTTCGGGTTGCCGGCCTTGTCGATCATCAGACCGGCGTACAGGAAACCAGTGTAGACGTTGCCTTCTTCGGCCATGCCGCGCACGGTCGGCCAGATCACCTGGTCCATCACACGCTGGTGCACGTCGGCGGTGACCACTGGGGCAGGGGAGTAGGCACCCATGCCGCCGGTGTTCGGGCCGCTGTCGCCGTCGCCAACACGTTTGTGGTCCTGGCTGGTGGCCATCGGCAGCACGTTCTTGCCGTCGACCATGACGATGAACGAGGCTTCTTCGCCGTCGAGGAATTCTTCGATCACCACGCGCGAACCGGCGTCGCCGAAGGCGTTGCCGGCGAGCATGTCGCGCACGGCGTCTTCGGCTTCGGCCAGGGTCATGGCAACGATCACGCCTTTACCGGCGGCCAGGCCATCGGCCTTGATCACGATCGGTGCGCCTTTTTCACGCAGGTAAGCCAGGGCCGGCTCGATCTCGGTGAAGTTCTGGTAGTCGGCGGTCGGAATCTTGTGGCGCGCGAGGAAATCCTTGGTGAAGGCTTTAGAGCCTTCCAGCTGTGCAGCGCCGGCGGTCGGGCCGAAGCAGTCCAGGCCACGGGAGCGGAACAGATCGACCACGCCTGCCACCAGCGGCACTTCCGGGCCGACGATGGTCAGGGAAACGTTTTTCTCGGCGAAGTCGGCCAGTTGCTCAAGGGCCAGCACGTCGATGGCGACGTTCTCGCACTTGGCTTCAATCGCGGTACCGGCGTTGCCCGGCGCGACGAAAACCCTCTGCACGCGCGGATCCTGAGCCACTTTCCAGGCCAGGGCGTGTTCACGGCCACCGCTGCCAATGATCAAAACATTCATTTCAAAAACCTCAAAAATCTGTCATGCGCTGCTGGAGCGCTTTATGTGGGAGCGGGCTTGCTCGCGAAAGCGGTGTGTCAGGCAAAACGGCTGTTGCTGACAGATTGCATTCGCGAGCAAGCCCGCTCCCACATTTGGATCGGGTTGTATCAGTGACGGAAGTGGCGCATGCCGGTGAATACCATGGCGATACCGGCTTCGTCAGCTGCAGCGATCACTTCAGCGTCACGCATCGAGCCGCCTGGCTGGATCACTGCAGTGATGCCAACCTTGGCCGCGTTGTCCAGACCGTCGCGGAACGGGAAGAACGCGTCCGAGGCCATCACCGAACCGGCCACTTGCAGACCGGCGTGCTCAGCCTTGATCGCGGCGATACGCGCGGAGTTTACGCGGCTCATCTGGCCGGCGCCGACACCGATGGTCTGACGGTTCTTGGCGTAGACGATGGCGTTGGACTTGACGTACTTGGCGACTTTCCAGGCGAAGATCAGGTCGTTGATTTCCTGTTCGGTCGGTGCACGCTTGGTCACCACTTTCAGGTCGTCGGCGCCGATCATGCCGATGTCGCGGCTCTGCACCAGCAGGCCACCGTTGACGCGCTTGTAGTCCCAGGCCGCAGCGCGATCCGCCGACCACTCGCCGCAGGCCAGCAGGCGCACGTTGGCTTTGGCCGCCACAACAGCACGGGCTTCTGCGCTGACGCTTGGAGCAATGATCACTTCCACGAACTGACGCTCGACGATCGCCTTGGCGGTCTCGGCATCCAGTTCACGGTTGAAGGCGATGATGCCGCCGAAGGCCGACTCGGTGTCGGTGGCGTAGGCCAATTCGTAGGCCTGACGGATGCCGCCCTCGGCGTCCGGGCTCACGGCCACGCCGCACGGGTTGGCGTGCTTGACGATCACGCAGGCCGGCTTGACGAAGCTCTTCACGCATTCCAGCGCGGCGTCGGTGTCGGCCACGTTGTTGTACGACAGCTCTTTGCCTTGCAGTTGGGTCGCGGTGGCGATGCCGACTTCAGCAGGCTTGGCTTCCACGTAGAACGCCGCGCTCTGGTGCGGGTTCTCGCCGTAGCGCATTTCCTGAGCCTTGATGAACTGGCTGTTGAAGGTGCGCGGGAATTCGCTGCGGCCTTCGGTGCTCAGCACGTCGGCAGCCTGATTCACGGTGCCCATGTAGTTGGCGATCATGCCGTCGTAGGCGGCGGTGTGTTCGAAGGCCTTGAGCATCAGGTCGAAACGCTGAGCGTAGGTCAGGCCACCGGCCTTGAGGTTTTGCAGAACGTTGGCGTAATCGCTGGCATTCACCACGATCGCCACGTCTTTATGGTTTTTCGCTGCCGAACGAACCATGGTCGGGCCACCGATGTCGATGTTCTCGATCGCAGTCGGCAGGTCGCAGCCGGGCTTGTTGATGGTGGCTTCGAACGGGTACAGGTTGACCGCAACCAGGTCGATCGGCTTGATGCCGTGCTCGTTCATGATTGCATCGTCGATACCGCGACGACCGAGGATCCCGCCGTGGATTTTCGGGTGCAGGGTTTTCACCCGACCGTCCATCATTTCCGCGAAACCGGTGTAATCCGCGACTTCCACTGCGGCAACACCGTTGTCGCGCAGCAGCTTGAACGTCCCGCCGGTGGAGAGGATCTCGACGCCGAGGGCTTCAAGCTCCTTGGCGAATTCGAGGATCCCGGTCTTGTCGGAAACGCTGATCAAGGCGCGGCGGATCGGCAGGCGGGTAGTCTGGTCGGTCATCTCAATTTCCATCAAAAGCAAAGGAAGTCAGCAAAAAAGGCGACCGGTTTTACGCGGGCGCCTTTCTGGTTTGATTGAATGCTTACAGCAGATCGTACTGCTTGAGTTTCTTGCGCAGCGTGCCGCGGTTGAGTCCGAGCAGCTCGCTGGCCTTGGTCTGGTTGCCCTTGACGTAGTTCATCACGCTTTCGAGCAGGGGAGCCTCGACTTCGGAGAGCACCAGGTTGTACACATCCGTGACGGACGCGCCCTCAAGGTGGGCGAAATAATTGTGCAGCGCCTTCTCGACACTCCCGCGAAGGGTCTGACCTTCTTCGCTCGGGGTATTGAGGTGCTGTTTCAAATTCACGTTGTCGCTCACGGGTGCTGTTCCACTCACTAAAGTCTCGGTCATCATCGTCATGCGGCCACCCCTTCTTCGTCCCCTGTCAGGCTCTTGTAACGCTCGGCGAAGAACTCCCGAACGTTGGCGCATTGTGTTTCCGTACCATCCAAACGATTGAAGTGGGCGCGAAACTCCCTGGCGCCCGGCAAGGTTGCGAGATACCAGCCCACATGCTTGCGGGCAATACGGACGCCCATCACATCCCCATAGAAGGCGTGAAGTGCGGCCAGATGCTCCAGCAGGATGCGTTCCACTTCGCTCAGCTCCGGCGCCGGCAATTTCTCGCCGGTACGCAGGAAGTGTTCGATCTCGCGAAAAATCCATGGCCGCCCCTGGGCAGCCCGGCCTATCAGCAGGCCATCGGCACCGGTCGCGTCAAGCACGTAACGGGCCTTTTCCGGCGAATCGATATCGCCATTGGCAAACACCGGGATCGACACCGCCTGCTTGATCGCGGCAATCGTGTCGTACTCGGCTTCGCCGGTGTACAGATCGGCGCGCGTGCGGCCATGCACGGCCAGCGCGGTGATCCCGGCCTGCTCGGCGATCTTCGCCACAGTCAGGCCGTTCTTGTTGTCGCGATCCCATCCGGTGCGGATCTTCAGGGTCACCGGCACATCCACTGCAGCGACGACGGCCTGCAGGATCTCGGTCACCAGTGCTTCGTCTTTCAATAACGCGGAACCGGCGGCCTTGTTGCAGACCTTCTTTGCCGGGCAACCCATGTTGATATCAATAATCTGTGCGCCCAGTTCGACGTTGGCCCGTGCCGCGTCCGCCAGCATCTGCGCATCGCCACCGGCAATCTGCACCGAGCGTGGCTCGGGATCGCCTTCGTGGATCATGCGCATGCGCGACTTGCGGGTATTCCACAGGCTCATGTCACTGGTGACCATTTCCGAGACTACAAGCCCTGCGCCCAAACGCTTGCACAGCTGACGAAAGGGCTGGTCGGTGACGCCCGCCATCGGGGCGAGAATCAAACCGTTCTGCAATGTATATGGGCCGATGCGTACCGCCGACATAGGACTTCCCTGAAGTGGGGCCGGATCATGAGAGTTCGAAAAAGGGTTGGCATGATACCCGCTCTCGATGACTGGATAAAGGCTGAATTGAACAAAATCTGAACAGTTATTCTGTTATTACCAGCGGTTTGGTAAGCGCGGGCGAAGTCAGAAAACTGCCGTCAAACCTGAAGCGATGAAGCGATTCACTCGGGCGAGTGGAAACTCAGGCTGTAATTCACCGCTTTGGGGCCTGGATCGAGAATATCCAGCGCGATGTGGATTGGGGTTTGCGGCGGCATTTCCGCCATGCCCTCAAGGTCGCCGTTGAGGTATTCGCCGGGTTTGAAGCGACGACTGGCGATCAGATGACCGTTGAGGTCAGCGAAGCGTAGCTCCAGCAACGGAAATGGCTGGGAGAACGTTGCGCGGTTGTAGATGATCGCATCCACCACCAGCGCCCCGCTGAATTCCGGATGGCTGCGCACCACCAGATTGCTGCTTTTGATTTTGCCGATGTCGACCTTGGACGGCACCGTGCAGCCGATCTGCGGGCAGAACTGCTGAAACCATGGGCGGTACTGATCCTGCCGCGCCAGTTCATCGAAGTGATAGGCAATGTACTGGCCGGCCAGACCGGCGGCAGCTAGCAGCACCAGCAAACCCCAGAGCAGACGCCGGCCCCAGGGCGAACGGCGTTTCTGCCAGTCCAGTTGCAGCGGGTCGTCGGTCAGGTCCTGCAACACTTCGGCGCGTTGACGTTTTTTGCGCAGCGGTTCGACCGATGGCAAGTCGTCATCGTCCGGCTCGACGTTGGCCGACAGGCGTTCACGACGGGCATTCGGGTCGATCGGGTCGTGCAGGCGCAGTTGCGGGATCGGCGGTTCATCGTCCAGATCCACCGGCTCCAGCGACAGGGAAGGCTCGGTGCGCGCGGTGTTTACCGGTTCCGGTTCGACGGCATCTGGCTCGACGTCATCTTCGGGCTCGGGCAGACGTTCATCGTCGCGTGCGCTGAACAGGCTGTCGCGCCACTCCGTTTCATCGGCTTCAGGACTGTCGCGCCGGGCGCTCAGGGACTCTTCGCGCTGACGACCGAATTCGGTGGTCGGCTGGATTTCCCGTTGTTCGAGGCGGGCGAGTTCTTCGTCCAGATCGAGGCTGTCCAGGTCCAGCTCGCTGGCGCTCCATTGCTTTTGGCTGAGGGCGCGCGGCGCGGGCGGTTCGTCATTGACGGGGGCTTCGACCACTGGCGGCGGCTCGCTGACCACTGCCTGAGACGGTGCAGGCTGGACAATGGACGGCGCCACCGGAGTGACCGCTTCCTTGCCGGCGTGTTGTTCCAGCAGCTGTTTGGCGGCGTTGAACACTTGCAGGCAGGAGCCACAGCGAACCACCCCGCGGGCCACGCTCAACTGAGCATGGCTGACGCGGAAGCTGGTTTGGCAATGCGGGCACTGGGTGACGAAGCTGTCGGTCATGCGGCGATCCGGTTTATGCAGGCGGTCATTCTAGCGCCGACGGCCGGTGATACGCACCCAGCCATCGCGATTGGCGATCGGGTCCAGATCAAAGTCCTGCGCATAGGCGGCAGCGACTTCTTCACCTTGTTCGGCGAGGATGCCTGACAGTGCCAGACGACCGCCGGTTTTCACCAGGCCGGACAGCTGCGGCGCCAGGGAAACCAGCGGGCCGGCCAGAATGTTGGCCACCAGCACGTCGGCTTTGACCTGCGGCAAATCTTCCGGCAGGTACAGCGGGAACAGCTCGTCGGCAATATTGTTGCGCCCGGCGTTGTCGCGCGAGGCTTCCAGCGCCTGCACGTCGATGTCGGTGCCGACGGCTTCTTTCGCGCCGAGCAGCAGGGCGGCGATCGCCAGAATTCCCGAGCCGCAGCCGAAGTCCAGGACGTTGCAGTCTTTCAGGTCCTGACCGTCGAGCCATTCCAGGCACAGGGCGGTGGTCGGGTGGGTGCCGGTGCCGAACGCCAGGCCCGGATCCAGCAACAGATTGACCGCGTCAGGCTCGGGCGCGGCGTGCCAGCTCGGCACGATCCACAGGCGCTGACCGAAACGCATTGGCTGGAAGCCGTCCATCCAGCTGCGTTCCCAGTCCTGGTCTTCGATGACTTCGCTGTGATGCTCGGGCAGCGGACTGCCGGTCAGCAGTTCCAGATGCGCGAGCACCGGCGCAGGCTCGGTGCCGCCCTCAAACAGGGCCAGCAGGTGCGTGTGCGCCCACAGTGGGGTGGTGTTGAGTTCCGGCTCGAAGATCGGCTGATCTTCGGCGTCCATGAAGGTCACCGAAACGGCGCCGACTTCAAGGAAAGCGTCTTCGTAGGTTTCGGCTTGTTCCGGGCTGATGGCGAGACGTACTTGCAGCCAAGGCATGGCGGGCACCTTTGAAAAAGTATGATTGCAGCCTAGCGGCCAGCGAGAAGCGCGCAAGTTTACGCGAGCGCGCAGGGTTTGTGGGAGCTGCATTGCACCCACAGGGGATTTGAAAACTGTAGAAACAACAAAGCCGCCCGAAGGCGGCCTTGTCTGTGCGGACTTGAAGCTTAGTGCTTCTCGCCTGCCAGCTTGTGCTCGAGGTAGTGAATGTTCACGCCCCCTTTGCAGAAGCCTTCGTCGCGGGTCAGATCACGGTGCAGCGGGATGTTGGTCTTGATCCCGTCAACCACGATCTCGTCCAGGGCATTACGCATGCGCGCCATGGCTTCGTCGCGGGTGGCGCCGTAAGTGATCAGCTTGCCGATCAGCGAGTCGTAGTTCGGCGGAACTGCATAACCGCTGTACAGGTGCGAATCGACGCGAACGCCGTTGCCGCCTGGGGCGTGGAAATGCTTGACCGTGCCCGGGCTCGGCATGAAGGTTTTCGGGTCTTCAGCGTTGATCCGGCACTCCAGCGAGTGACCGCGGATCACCACGTCATCCTGCGTGAACGACAGCTTGTTGCCAGCGGCGATGCTGAGCATCTCCTTGACGATGTCGATACCGGTGACCATTTCCGAAACCGGGTGCTCCACCTGAACACGGGTGTTCATTTCGATGAAGTAGAAACGACCGTTCTCGTACAGGAACTCGAACGTGCCGGCGCCACGGTAGCCGATGTCGATGCACGCCTTGACGCAGCGAGCCAGAACTTCCTGACGCGCCTGCTCGTCGATGCCCGGTGCCGGCGCTTCTTCGAGAACCTTCTGGTGACGGCGTTGCAGCGAGCAATCGCGGTCGCCCAGATGGATGGCGTGACCCTGGCCGTCGGACAGTACCTGAACTTCGACGTGACGCGGGTTGGTCAGGAATTTTTCCAGATAGACCATCGGGTTGCCGAACGCCGCGCCAGCTTCGGAGCGGGTCAGTTTCGCCGAGGCGATCAGGTCTTCTTCCTTGTGCACCACGCGCATGCCGCGACCACCGCCGCCGCCAGCGGCTTTGATGATCACCGGGTAGCCGACTTCACGACCGATACGCAGCGCCGTTTCTTCGTCTTCCGGCAGCGGGCCGTCGGAACCTGGAACGGTAGGCACGCCGGCTTCGATCATCGCGTGCTTGGCCGATACCTTGTCGCCCATCAGGCGAATGGTTTCGGCTTTCGGGCCGATGAAGGCGAAGCCGGAATTCTCGACCTGCTCGGCAAAATCGGCGTTTTCCGCGAGGAAACCGTAGCCTGGGTGGATGGCGGTAGCGCCAGTCACTTCAGCGGCAGCGATGATGGCCGGGATGTGCAGGTAGGACTGAGCGGCAGAAGCCGGGCCGATGCAGACGGATTCGTCTGCCAGACCCAGGTGCATCAGCTCTTTGTCGGCCTTGGAGTAAACGGCGACGGTCTTGATGCCCATCTCTTTGCAGGCACGCAGAATCCGCAGGGCGATCTCACCGCGGTTAGCGATCAGAACTTTTTCCAACTTCGCAGTCATCAAAGGCTCTCCGCAGTTCAAACGATGGTGAACAGCGGTTGGTCGTACTCAACCGGCTGGCCGTCTTCGACGAGGATGGATTCGATCACACCGCTGGTTTCAGCTTCGATGTGGTTCATCATCTTCATGGCTTCGACGATGCACAGAGTGTCGCCTTTCTTCACGGTCTGGCCGACTTCAACGAAGGCTGGCGAGGTTGGCGAAGATTTACGGTAGAAGGTGCCTACCATTGGCGAGCGGGCCACGGTGCCGTTCAGTGCAGGAGCAGCAGCGGCAGCCGGAGCGGCAGCAGCTACTGGAGCAGCGGCGGCAGGCGCAGCGGCCGGAGCCTGCATCGGCGCCGGAGCGTAGTACTGCTGAGCCGGGGTCTTGCTGTGACGGCTGATGCGTACGGACTCTTCGCCTTCCTTGATCTCGAGCTCGTCGATGCCGGACTCTTCCAGCAATTCGATCAGTTTCTTAACTTTACGGATATCCATGAATCATCAACTCCCAAGGGTCGGTCAGGGGCGTTTAACGCTTGTGGTTCAAGTCGTTGCCTGTGTTTCAAGCTGTTCTAGTGCGGCCTCCAGGGCCAGTCGGTAACCGCTGGCGCCAAGGCCGCAGATCACTCCCACCGCTACATCGGAGAAGTAAGAGTGATGGCGGAAAGGTTCGCGCTTGTGCACGTTGGACAAATGCACTTCGATGAATGGGATGCTCACTCCCAGCAGCGCGTCACGTAATGCGACACTTGTGTGTGTAAATGCTGCTGGATTGATCAGAATGAAATCGACACCCTCACCGCGAGCGGCGTGGATGCGGTCGATCAATTCGTACTCGGCATTGCTTTGCAGGTGCAGCAGATGATGGCCGGCTTCACGGGCGCGGCGCTCCAGATCCTGATTGATCTGCGCCAGGGTCGTTGACCCATAGGTGCCCGGTTCGCGGGTGCCGAGCAGGTTCAGGTTGGGGCCGTGCAGCACCAGTAGCGTCGCCATCTGCGTGTTCCTTGTTATGAATGAGCAGTCGTCAGAACCCGGCGACTATGCCGCAAAGGCTTTGTGACTGTCCAGTTCTCTGCAATAGCCAGCACGATGACCGATGTTTGCGCGAAATTTGTGACTGAGTGATTTGATCCGGTCACTTGTAGTGATTGTGCTGACGCCTTCGCGAGCAGGCTCGCTCCCACAGGGGGTACATATTCCAATGTGGGAGCGAGCCTGCTCGCGAAGGCGGTTCATCAGACGCGAAAGGCCTGTACGGCCGTATGCAATTGCCCACCCAACTCCAGCAGATTCTCACCCTGCTCACGCCCGCGGCCGATACGTAGCAGGTTATCCCCGCCCAATTGATGGATCCGCTCGCTATGGTCGCGGATCTCGCTGACCGCGCCGCTTTGCTGAGCGGTGATATCGGCGATGCGGATCGCCGTGTCGGAAATGGTCTGGATCGCGCCAACGATCTTGTCCAGCGCGCCGTCCGCCGCTTGTGCCTGACTGGCAGTGGCTTCGGCGTGTTCGACTTGCGCGCGCATGCCTTCGACCGATTGTCGGGCAGCAGTTTGCAGGCCGGCGATCAGTGTCTGGATCTCTGCCGTGGCGCCCGCCGTGCGTTGCGCCAGTGAGCGCACTTCCTCGGCCACCACCGCAAAACCACGGCCCATTTCCCCGGCCCGCGCCGCTTCGATCGCCGCATTCAGCGCCAGCAGGTTGGTCTGGTCGGCGATCGAGCGGATCACCGTCAGCACGCCGCCGATGGTCGCCGACTCTTCGGCCAGATGCTCGATCATCTGCGCGTTGCCTTGCACTTCGCCGACCAGCGCATGCAGGCCGGTGAGGCTTTGGCCGATCACGGTTTGCCCGTGTTCGACGGCCAGTCCGGCATGGCGACTGGCATCGGCTGCCTGCCGTGCATCGCCAGCGACCTGCTGAATGGTCGCTTCCAGTTCGCCCAGTGAATCGCGGATCAACGCGGTATCGCCGGCCTGATGTTCGGCGCCGCTGTGCAGCTCGTTGCTCAGTTCGGCGAGGGTAAGGCTGCTGCCGGCGACTTGTTCGGCATTGCCGCGAATCGTGCCGACCAGATCCACCAGATAGGCGCGCAAGCGATTTAGCGAAGCTTCGATGTCGTGCAGCTCGCGGTTGGTCTTGCCCAAGTGAATGTCGTTGCTGAAGTCGCCTTCGGCCCAGGTCGACAGCGCCGGCGCGAGGTTGGTCAGGGTGCGCGACAGGCGCCGTTGCAGGGTGTCGATCAACAGCGCGATCAGCAGAATCAGGCCGATCATCACGCCTTGCATCAGCCGCACTTCGCCCTGGATCTGTCCGTGCTGGGCGCGCACCACCGGCTCGAGTCCGGCGATCGCCTGTTGCACGGCAGCGATTTTCAGGTGGGTCGCGGTGCTCAGGTCGGTGCGTTTCTGGATCTGCTCGCGGGTGCGTGCCAGCTCCGCCGGATAGCGACCGAGCAGGCTGTTGAGTTCGCGCTTGAGGCCGACCCCGGCGTCTTCGGCGGCGGCTTTTTCGGTGCTTTCGATGCCCATCATTGCGGCGAAATCATCACTGCCGGATTCGTTCCTGGCGACCACGCCGAGCAGGGGCAGGGCGTCGATGGCCTGAGCCTGGATGCGGATATTGTCGACTTCACGCTCGACGTCGGCGGCCAATTCACTGCGGCCGCTGCTGACCAGTTTGTCGCGGGCCAGCGACAGCTTGCCCAGGTGCTGCGAAGCGACCAGCAGCGGCGTCAGATACGTCGCGTTGCCATTGGCGTAGGTGCTGAGTTGATCGAGACTGGCGCTCAGTTCGCGTTCGGCTTGCAGCAGCAGTGCTTGCGGATCACCGGCCAGTTTGCCGGCGGCGAGCAGGTCGGTTTTGCTGAACTCTTCGAGGCTCGACAGACTCGGGCGCAGGGTCTCGGCCAGTGCCGGCGGCAGTTCGCCGAGCTCCTTCTGCAGGCCGTCGATGGCTTGGCTGGCGCTGCTCAGGCGCAGGGCGTCGCCGCTGGCGAGGTAGTCCTCGATATTGCGTGCCACGTCATTCTGAAATTGCTGCGACAGACCCAGGTAGCGCTCCATCAACAGATACGGACGCTCCAGGGCTTTTTGCGACCACCACAGCGTCGCGCCGAGGGCCACGCAAACGGCGACCAGCAGCAGAGTGTTGAGATTGGTGAGCAACTTCAGGCGCATGACGGCTACCAACGGCAGAAATGGTAAGCGCCTGAATTTATTGCGGTTCTGTTACAGGGTTATGACCGAATCAGTGGATTCCGATGAAAAGGTGGCACTTTGCTTTGAGTCGCGCGCGGTCTGCACTCGATTGCGTCCGGCACCTTTGGCGCGGTACAGCGCTTCGTCGGCCTGGCTGGCCATCATCAGGCTGTCGGAATCCTCGTGCATTTCCACCACGCCGGCGCTGAAGGTGCACCACAAATCGTGCGGTTGCGCCGGGTAGTGGATTTCGGCGAAGCGCTGGCGGATCTCGTCGAGCACTTTGTGCGCCGCTTCTATATCCGTGTCGGGCATGACGATGGCGAATTCTTCGCCACCGTACCGGCCGATGAAGTCGGTCTTGCGCAGGCGTTGCTTGAGGAACAGCGCCAGGCTCTTGATCACTCGGTCGCCCATCGGATGGCCGTGACTGTCATTGACTCGCTTGAAGTGGTCGATGTCGAGCATGGCAAAGCTCAGCGGCTTGTTCTCGCGACGGGCGCGGAACGAGCAGTCTTCGAGCAATTGCAGGATGTGCGTGTGGTTGTACAGGCCGGTGAGGCTGTCGCGGACCATGCGTGCCTTGAGATTGCGCGCGCGGGCGGCGCGGTTGCGCACAGTCGTAATCAGATGCCGAGGCTTGATCGGTTTGGTAAGGAAATCGTCGCCGCCCTCGCTCATGGCGTCGAGCTGCTTGTCCAGATCGTCCTCGGCCGAAAGATAAATGATCGGCACGCTGACGTAGCGGTCGTTGTGGCGGATGACCTTGGCCAGTTCGGTGCCGGTGCAGGCCGGCATGTACATGTCGAGGATGATCAGATCCGGCTGGAAGTCCGCCAGTTCGGCCATCGCCTGGATCGGTTCGATCAGGGTGCGCGTGACGATTCCGGCGCTGTTGAGCAGGCGCTCGGTGTGCAAGGCCTGGGCGCGGGAGTCGTCGATGATCAGCACTTTGTAAGGTTCGTACTGGGCGACGCACGTCAGGACTTCGATCTTCTCCAGCAGGCTCGACGCTTCGAGGGTGCCGGTGAGGAATTCCTGGCCGCCGGCGCGCACGGCGGCGAGGCGCGTCGGGGTGTCGGTTTCGTGCAGGCTGAAAAACAGCAGCGGCAGCGGTTCTTCCAGGCCAACCTGGGCTTCGGCAGCCAGTTGCAGGCCGACGCCTGCGCCGCTGAAGTCCACGTCCATGACGATCGCGGCGGGCAAGCGCTCGACCATCGAGGAGCGAAACGCCGCGACACTGTCCAGCGCCTGCGCGGTCAGGCCGAAAAACTCCAACTGCTTGGCCAGCCGCTCGGCGCGGTCGTGATCCTGCAACATGACGTAGATCGGTTTGCGCAGCGGCGGCAGGAAGGTCTGGTCGAGTTGATCACCGTGGCGCAGACCGGTGCGCGACAGACGCTGCATCAAACGATTGAGGTCAGTGATCAGGCCGCTGCTCAGGCGTCCGCGATTGGCGTCCACCGCTTCCAGCGACTGGCCGATATGACGCGCGAGTTGCGTATGCTCGGGCTGCTCGAAGCGCTCGGCAAAACGCAGCAGGCGCAGATTGGCCTCGCTCAGTTCGGCGAGGTCGGCGGTGGACCACTCACTGCGTTGCAGGCGCTGCCATATCTCAAGAATCTGACGTGCCTGATGAATTACCCGCTGGGCAAAGTGGTGCTTGAGGCGCTCACGGCTGGGGTCTTCTGGCTCGGTCATATCCTGACTACTAGTTAGAGCGCATGCTGAGATCGACTGGTGGCTCTATGCTAGCACCTCTTTTCCCTTATATGAGTGTCGTGCGTCAATAATCTGCGGTGCTGCACAATTCAGTTTCTGACCGGGTGGTTTTGGATGAGACCTGTTCGTCGATGAACCTCCCGAAAACCGGGCATATGGTGCTGCTCGAAGCGTAAACAAGCCTGTGTGCACCACGCTGTGCTGCAGACAGACGCTGATCTGCAAATGCCTGTTTCGCAGCTTTGTTGATGGCGCTGTATCAGGGAAACCCCTAGAGAATTTGCGGGTCGATGCCGCGCGTTCCGTGGATTTTCTGCTTCTCTTCAATGGCGGGTGCCGGCCTTGGCACGTTGTTGTATGGTTGTGGTCGAACCGTTGAACCCAAGTGATTGAAAGGATATCGCCATGCTGGACTGGAAGAACCGCGCGGGCAGCGCGCCTGAACGTGCCGCTGAGCCGAAGTCGGCCACCCGCAGCTATGTGGGCGGGCTGTTGTTCAGCCGCGCGCTGGCCACGCTGATCGGCATTTATCTGCTGGTGACCATCGGCCTGGGCTGGTACTGGAGCCAGGAGCCGGCGCTGTTTCCGGTGGCGCAAAATGCCCAGGCGGCTGCCGAGAAAGAAGGCAAGCAAATGGTCGTCGGCTACACCACGGTCGAAACCCTCAAGACCGTTGCCGGTACGTTGCTGAACAAACCGGGCGGCTACATTTCCAACGACCGTTTCCCGCCTGGCCTGTGGATGGACAACACGCCAAGCTGGGAATACGGCGTGCTGGTGCAGGTACGTGACCTGACCCGTGCCCTGCGTAAGGACTTTGCCCGTTCGCAGTCGCAGTCGGCCGAGGATGCTGATCTGGCCAAGGCCGAACCGCGTTTCAACTTCGACAACAAGAGCTGGATCCTGCCGTCGAGCGAATCGGAATATCAGGAAGGCATCAACTCCCTGAGCCGTTATCAGGCGCGTCTGTCTGATCCAACGCAGAAAAACGCCTTGTTCTACGCCCGCGCCGACAACCTCAACAACTGGCTGGGCGATGTCGGAACCCGTCTCGGTTCGCTGTCGCAACGCCTTTCGGCCAGTGTCGGCCGGGTCAAGCTCAACACCGCGCTGAAAACCGAAGTGCCGGCGGTTGGCGAAGTACCGCAGGTCGACGAGGAAGTCGTCGAAACCCCGTGGATGCAGATCGACAACGTGTTCTACGAAGCACGCGGTCAGGCCTGGGCGCTGTCGCACCTGTTGCGCGCCATCGAAGTGGACTTTGCCGATGTGCTGGCGAAAAAGAACGCCACGGTCAGCGTGCGCCAGATCATCCGTGAACTGGAAGCATCGCAGGAGCCGGTCTGGAGCCCGATGATCCTCAATGGCAGCGGCTTCGGCGTGCTGGCCAACCACTCGCTGGTCATGGCCAACTACATTTCCCGGGCCAACGCCGCAGTGATCGATCTGCGTCAATTGCTCAATCAGGGCTGAGTCATGGTCGATAGCGCCAAAGAGGCGGCGCACCGCGCCGCCTCCGATGCCGAACAGATCGCCTGGGTCGACGAGCAGGACAACTTGCTCGGCGCCCTGGTGCGGGCCGATCTGCGTGAGCGCGGGCTGATCGGGCGCGGCACCTACATCATGTTGTTCAATTCCGCTGGTGAGCTCTGCGTACACCGGCGCACCCTGAGCAAGGCGATCTATCCCGGTTACTGGGATGTGGCAGCCGGCGGCATGGTGCAGGCCGATGAGACCTACGCCGAATCGGCGGCCCGCGAGCTGGAAGAGGAATTGGGCGTGAGCGGGGTGGAGCTGACCGCCCACGATCATTTCTTCTTCGAAGACACCGGCAACCGCCTGTGGTGCTCGGCATTTTCCGCGGTGTGGGACGGCCCGCTGAAACTGCAGCCGGAAGAAGTGCTGGAAGCACGCTTTATTCCGGTCGATCAGGTAATGCTGGAAATCGAGCAAAAGCCTTACTGCCCGGACTCTCTGGCCGCGTTGAAGCGCTATCTGAAGGCTCAACAAAGCGGCGTCGCAAAGAACACATAAATTGGCGCCGATTGGCTCTTAGCAATTGCGCTTTTTGCCGTTACACTGCGCGACCTTTTCAAGCTGCACCGACCTGCTTTTGTTCAAGCGCACGGTGCAGTAGCGCTGCCCCTGCCTGAGTGGGGCTTCGCGGTCGATGACCTTGCCCAAGGTCGCGATCAGTCTTTGTCCTCCCAAGAGGATTGCCGGTGGCCAAAAAAGCCGCATCCTTCGCCGCCCTTGGTGGCCTGGTATTTTCCACCGACGCAGGTCGTCATTGCCCGGAATGCAGTAAACCGGTGGACGCCTGTATCTGCAAACAAACCGTGATCCCGGCCGGGGACGGCATTGCCCGCGTGCGTCGCGAGAGCAAGGGCCGTGGCGGCAAAACGGTGACCACCATCACCGGCGTGCCACTGGCCGAAGACGCCCTCAAGGAGCTGGCGACAACGTTGAAGAAACGTTGCGGCACCGGTGGGGCGTTGAAGGACGGGATCATCGAAATCCAGGGCGATCATGTCGAGCTACTCTTGGCAGAGCTGATCAAACACGGTTTCAAAGCGAAGAAGTCCGGCGGCTAGCAGCCTCTGTGAAATCCATCTGCGGCTTGATCCGGCACTGAAGCAGTTCAGATCCGGCGTCGTCTCCATGGTTTTCACAGAGCCTGTTCATGACCGGTTTCTAAACTACACGCGGTCAGCGCGGTCTACCGCCGCGCTGACGAACCGTCATTTTCATTCTTTAGACTGCGCCGGCCTGCGATCAGGCGACGCACTATGACTTCTTTATAGGGGACTTCGATGTCCGTACGACGCACACGTAAAGACGATGGCAGCCAATGGACAGTTGCGGACAGCCGCAGTGTTTACGGGATTCGCCATTGGGGGGCCGGGTATTTCGCGATCAATGACGCCGGTCGCGTCGAAGTTCGTCCGAACGGCCCGAGCAGCTCGCCCATCGACCTGTTCGAACAAGTCGACCAACTGCGCAAGAGCGGCTTGTCCCTGCCGTTGCTGGTACGTTTCCCCGACATCCTGCAAGACCGTGTCCGTCAGCTGACCGGTGCTTTCGACTCGAACATCGAGCGCCTGGAATACCAGAGCAAGTACACCGCGCTGTACCCGATCAAGGTCAACCAGCAAGAAGCGGTGATCGAGAACATCATCGCCACCCAGAACGTTTCCATCGGTCTGGAAGCCGGCTCCAAGCCTGAGCTGCTGGCGGTGCTGGCACTGGCGCCGAAGGGCGGCACCATCGTCTGCAACGGTTACAAGGACCGCGAGTTCATCCGTCTGGCGCTGATGGGCCAGAAGCTCGGCCACAACGTGTTCATCGTGATCGAGAAAGAATCCGAAGTCGGCCTGGTGATCGAAGAAGCTGCCTCGCTGAAGGTCAAGCCACAGGTCGGCCTGCGCGTGCGTCTGTCGTCGCTGGCGTCGTCGAAGTGGGCGGACACCGGTGGCGAGAAATCCAAGTTCGGTCTGTCGGCGGCGCAACTGCTGTCGGTGGTCGAGCGCTTCCGCGCCGCCGGCCTCGATCAGGGCATTCGTCTGCTGCACTTCCACATGGGTTCGCAGATCGCCAACCTGGCTGACTACCAGCACGGTTTCAAGGAAGCGATCCGTTACTACGGCGAGTTGCGCAACCTCGGTCTGCCGGTCGATCACATCGACGTCGGCGGCGGTCTGGGTGTCGACTACGACGGTACCCACTCGCGCAATGCCAGTTCGATCAACTACGACATGGACGATTACGCCGGTGTCGTGGTCGGCATGCTCAAGGAATTCTGCGTCGCGCAGAGCCTGCCGCATCCGCACATCTTCTCCGAAAGCGGCCGCTCGCTGACCGCGCACCACGCGATGCTGGTGGTGCAGGTGACCGACGTCGAGAAGCACAACGACGAAATCCCGCTGATCGAAAACAAGGAAACCCTGCCGGAAACCGTGCAGTGGCTGGTGGATCTGCTTGGCCCGACCGACATCGAAATGGTCACCGAGACCTACTGGCGCGCCACCCACTACATGAGCGACGTGGCCGCCCAGTATGCCGACGGCAAACTGACCCTGGCGGAAAAAGCCCTGGCCGAGCAGTGCTACTTTGCCGTGTGCCGTCGCCTGCACAACTCGTTGAAGGCACGTCAGCGTTCGCACCGCCAGGTGCTCGACGAACTCAACGACAAGCTGGCCGACAAGTACATCTGCAACTTCTCGGTATTCCAGAGCCTGCCGGACACCTGGGCGATCGATCAGGTACTGCCGATCATCCCGCTGCATCGTCTGGACGAAGAGCCGCTGCGTCGCGCCGTGCTGCAAGACCTGACCTGCGACTCCGACGGCAAGATCAACCAGTACGTCGACGAGCAGAGCATCGAGACCAGCCTGCCGGTGCACGGTCTGAACGAAGGTGAGGACTATCTGCTGGGCGTGTTCCTGGTCGGCGCCTATCAGGAAATCCTCGGCGACATGCACAACCTGTTCGGTGACACCGACTCGGTGAACATCTACCAGAACGCCGATGGCAGCGTGTACCACGCCGGTATCGAGACCCACGACACCATCGAAGACATGCTGCGCTACGTGCACTTGTCGCCGGAAGAACTGATGACCCACTACCGCGACAAGTGCGCCAGTGCCCGCATCAGTGCCAGCGAGCGTACGCAGTTCCTCGATGCCTTGCGTCTGGGCCTGACCCGTTCCTCCTACCTGTCTTCCTGAGTCAGGTCTGTTGCACCGGGTTGTCTGAAATTTTCCCTCAAACTGTGGAAAATTCGGATGACCCGGTGGGACATTTCCCAAATCCCCTGCGAAATAATTGCCTGCCACAGCCGGAGAAGTGATCCGGTCTGCTTTTCGCGTAGGTCATTTCCTAAGTTGTACTTCAGCTCTCTACTCGGCCATGGCTCTCGGCGAGAATCCCCGGCCGCCCCTCCTGTAGAGATCCGCCCATGTTCGAATCAGTCAACGAGCCGTCGTTTCGTCTCGATGTAACGGGGCTGCCCGAGCCCTTCGAGGTGCTGGCCTTTACCGGAAGTGAGGGCATCAGCGAACCCTTCGCCTTTGATATCGATCTGTTGATCAATGATCCGCAACTGGACCTGGCCGGCCTGCTTTTCCGCTCGGCGTTCCTGCAGTTCGGTCCCGGACACAATGGCCTGAGCGGGCAATTGCAGAGTGTCGTTCAGCATGAGCACGATCAGGGCGCCCGATTGTGTCGAGTGACACTGGGACCGAAGCTGAGTTGTCTGGCGCTGCGTTTCAGTCAGCGGATCTTCAGCAGCCAGTGCGTGCCGAAGATCCTCGCGCAGGTGCTCAAGGAGCATGGGATCGTTGGTGCGCAACGGCGTTTTGATTTGCAGTGCGAATACCCGGTGCACACTTTTTGCACCCAGTACCGTGAGTCGGACCTGCAATTCGTGCAGCGGCTGTGCGCGCAGGCGCGGATCCACTACTACTTCGAGCACCGGCCGGACGGACACTGTCTGGTCTTTGTCGATGATCCAGGGCGTTTTCCCGTGGCCGGCGCGGCGTCTGTGGACGATGGCGCGAGCACCCCGGCGGTAAGACGCTGGCAGATGCAAGTGGACGCCAGCGATGTGGACGCGGGTTCGGCGCAGGCCGGCAAAGCTTATGGCCACAGCGATCTGCCGACATTGCGCGCCGCGCAGTGGCTGGCGTTGACCGCGCATCCGTTTGCCGAATGCAACCGCCGCTGGTTGCTGAGCCGGATCGAGCATCGTGCTGATCCCGCCAGCGAGCCGGCTTACAGCAACCGGATCGTCGCCGCCGCCCAGGCGCAACTGCCGACATTGACGAGCACCTGTGCCAGGCCGCGCATGCACAGTCTGCAACGTGCATGGGTAGTGACGGTCGATGAACCGCAGCCTGACGAACAGCGGCCGGTGGCGGTGCAGTTCGACTGGCTTTATCAGGGTGAAGGCGCTGCCGCCAGCCATTGTTGGCTGCCGCTCGCAGCAGCGTTGAGCGACGCCTCACTGACATCGTTGCGCGAAGGCGTTGAAGTGGTGGTGAGTTTTCATGAAGGCGATCCGGATCAGCCGGTGATCAGTGGTGTGCTGCAGGAGCCGGCGGTGATCGAAGACTGCGAAGCGCCATTGGCGCTGCCGGACGTGCTGCCGAGCGCGGGCCTGGCGCAATGGCTCAAGTCTGCCGAACCGCTGTTGCTGTTGTGTCTGATGCCCGGCGGCGGCAGTTACAACCACTGCACGGCGTCGATCTGCAGTTGCCGATTGGTGGCGTCGCTGGATCAGGACGGCGCCGCTTGAGCGGCGTCGGCTTTGCCCCGCAGGTACAGTGGCTGTTGCTCGATGGTGCCGATGCGCAGCAGGCGATGGCGACATTGCGCCTGGGGTTCGCCAGCGTACGTTGCACGCGGCTGTTCGAGGGCACCGAGTTTCAAGCGGTAAGCGAGCACGGTCCGCTGCTGGTCGACCTGCATGACTGCCCGGCACTGGCGGCGCTGTGTCAGCATGATCCGCAGACCTGGCGCGGGTTGTTGTTCGCCAGTGATGCCTCGCAGGCAGTAATGCTGAGCCACCTGCGACGGATGCTGACGGTCTCGTTCGGGCTCAATCACCGCGCCTTGCTCGGTTACTACAATCGACAGACAGCGAGTTATTTTTTCGACGCCTGTGATGCCGCCGACTTGAGCCGCTGGCTCGGGCCGATCCGCCTGGTGCGCTGGTTCGGTGGCACTTGGGCCGACCTCGCCATCGGCAGTCAAGGCTGGCAGCAACTGCGCAACCCGCAGTGGGTGGTCGAGCCGCTGGGGATCGACGAAAGCCTCACCCATCGTCAGCGCGAACGTTTGCAAAGCTGCTTGCTGGAACAACACATCTGGCGCTGGTGCCAATCAATGGGAACCGACTATGCGCGCATGGCCTCCCATGTGCAGGAGGGGCTGAGCCTGGGTTTCAGCGACCGTACGGTGCTGGATGGCTGGTTGTGGCTACGCTTGCAGCATCCGCGGGCGCAACTGCCGGGCGTGCCGGACGGGCTGAGCCAGCAGGAACGGCTCGAGCATGTGCGGCGACAGTGGCAGAACGATCAATCTTGAGGTGCGACATCCATGACAAATCCTCTGTGGCAGCGGTTCGGCGCAGTCCTCGGCGGGTTTCTGCTGCTGGTGCTGACGGGATGTTCCCCGGTCAAGGTGCTCAATGCGCTGACCCCCGCCGACACGTTTCACAGAACCGCCGGGATTGCCTATGGCGATGATCCTCGACAGAAGCTCGACGTCTACGTGCCGCGCCAGCCGCTGGAGGGCGCGCCGGTGGTGGTGTTCTTCTACGGCGGCAGCTGGAATAGCGGTGATCGTGGCGATTACGCGTTTGTCGGCGAGGCGCTGGCGTCGCGGGGGATTGTCGCGGTGCTGGCGGATTATCGGCTCTACCCGCAGGTGCGCTATCCGTTGTTTCTTGAAGACTCGGCGCGGGCGGTGGCCTGGACCCGGGCGCATATCCGCGAGTTCTCCGGCAACCCGCAACGCCTGTATCTGATGGGCCACAGTTCCGGCGCTTACAACGCGGCGATGCTGGCGCTGGATCCGGGTCTGCTCGGTGCGGTGGGCATGACGCCCAAAGACCTCAGCGGCTGGATCGGCCTGGCCGGGCCGTATGATTTTCTGCCCATCAAGAATCCGCAGGTGCGTCCGGTATTCTTCTGGCCCGACTCACCGCCGCAATCGCAGCCGATCAACCATGTCAGGCAGGGCGAGCCTCCGGCGCTGCTGATCGCCGCGACCAAGGACAATCTGGTCAACCCGATGCGCAACACCGCAGGCCTGGCGCGCAAACTGCGCGAGGCGGGTGTACCGGTGCAGGATCTTTACTACTCGCGCCCCAGTCATGTGACGCTGGTGGCGACCCTGTCGCGTCCGCTGCGGCGTCTGGCGCCGGTACTCGATCAGGTCGTCGCGTTCGTCAAACACACACCGGCTCAGTGAGCGGCACCGCTGAACCAGCCGTCGTTGCGCCGCAGCCACAGGGCCAGTGCGCCGAGGGTCAGGCTGCGCAAGACCATAAACAGCAGGAACGTTATCCACAGCCCGTGATTGCCCAGTCCCTGTAATGCCCAGGCGAACGGCAGCAGCAGGGCGACGGTCAGCAGCATGCCGTTGCGCATCTCCCGGGCTCGAGTGGCGCCGATGAACAGGCCGTCGAGCAAGTAGCTCCAGACCGCAATCAGCGGCAGTACCGCCAGATACGGCAGGTAGATGAACGCGGTATCGCGCACGCTCTGGATGTCGGTCTGCATCTCGATGAACAAGTGTCCGCCCAACAGAAACAGCGCGGCAAAACCGAGGCTGGCCAGCAATGACCAGCCGCCGGCCACCACCAGCGAACGGCGCAGGGCGAGCCGGTCGCGGGCGCCGATGGCGTGTCCGCACAACGCTTCGACCGCATGCGCCAGACCGTCCAGCGCATGCGCGGTCAGCAGCAAACCGTTGAGCAGCAGAGCATTGGCCGCCACCGTGGCATCGCCGAGCCGCGCGCCTTGCACGGTGATCAGGAAAAATACCGATTGCAGCGCCAGGCTGCGGATGAAAATGTCGCGGTTGACCGCCAGCAAAGGGCGCCAGCTCTGCCACACCTTCAACGCTGCCCAGACGATGTGCCCGGGATAGGCGCGCAATGCGCCGCGGGTCAGCCACAGGCCGAGCAGGGCGCCGCTCCACTCGGCAATCACCGAGGCCCGGGCCGAACCGACCACCCCCCATTCCAGGCCAATCACGAACCACAGGTTGAGAGCGATGTTGATCAGGTTGGTGCTGAGCAGAATTGCCAGCGGCGCCCGGGCGTTCTGGGTGCCGAGGAACCAGCCGACCAGGGCGTAACTGGCCAGCGCTGCCGGCAGCCCGAATAACCGGGTGTGGAAGAACTCGCGGGTCAGTTGATCGAGTTCGGCCGACGGCTGCATGAAGTGCAGGGCCACGCCGCTCAACGGCACGCCGAGAGTGCCGAGCACGATCGCCAGTCCCAGCGCCAGCAGCAAACCCTGCAACAGAATCTGCCGTAACGCCGCGCCGTCGCTGCGCCCGGCGGCCTGAGCGGCAAACCCCGTAGTGCCCATGCGCAGAAAGCCCATGGCCCAGGCGAGAAACGTGTAGAGGCTGGCGCCGACCGCCACTGCGCCCAACTGATGGGCGTGGGGCAGGTGGCCGATGACGGTGCTGTCAACCAGCGCCACCAGCGGTACGGAAATATTGGAAAGAATCATCGGCGCAGCGAGCGCCCAGACCTTGCGGTGAGTCGGGCGGTCGCGCCAGTCGGCAATCAGTTTGGACATGCGGGCTCCTTGGGGGAGCGGGGATTGTAGCGATTCGTACGGCCTGCGATGCAACCAATGTGGGAGCGAGCCTGCTCGCGAAAGCGGTGTGTCATTCAGAACATTTTTGACTGATCTGACGCCTTCGCGAGCAGGCTCGCTCCCACAAGGGCTAATGAATAATCCAGCTCAACAACCACAACCCCAACAGCAGCCAGATGATCCCGGCAATGATCGACGCATTCATGAACGCGCGAATCGCCGACCACAGCAGCATCAGGCCGACGATCAGCGCGAGGATGCTGATGATCGAAGTGTCCATGCCCAGCGTCTTCGCCAGGCCATCGACAAAGTTGCCGCCGGCGTTGCTCAGAATGTTGAACAGGCCGCTGAGGCCGTCGACGATGAAACGGATGATCGAACCGAGTGCCTGGCCGAGCCATTCGAAAAAGCTTTCTACCTGCATGTGTGCATCCTGATGAAAGAGCTGAGCCTTGGGCCACCGCGCGGGTGGCCGAGTTCCCTGCAACTATAGAGGGTTTGCCTCAATCCTGTGTGGGAGCGAGCCATGGCCGCTTGCGTTCAGCCGACATCCCCCCGAAGCTATACGCCTTCAGGAGAGCCCGATGAACCTTGTTGAACTGACCGAACGCCTGCACGCCATTCGCGACCGCAATGACTGGCGGCAATTTCACAGCCCGAAAAACCTCGCCATGGCCGCCAGCGTCGAGATGTCCGAGTTGGTGGAGATTTTCCAGTGGCTGACCGAAGACCAGTCACGCCAGTTGCCGGCGGACAAACTGGCGCATGCCGGGCAGGAAGTCGGCGACATCGTCCTGTATCTGTTGCTGCTGTGCAGCGAGTTGGGGCTGGACATGAATGAAGTGGTGCGCAGCAAGCTCGCCGACAGCGAACGGCGGTTCAGCTGATGAGCGACCGGCATTTCGATCAGTTGGCGACCCGGTTCGCCGAAAAAATCTACGGTGGCGCCAAAGGCGCGATTCGCCTCGCGGTGTTGCAGGCCGACCTGGCCGAAGCGTTGCCGGACCGGCCGTTGCGCGTGCTGGACATCGGTGGCGGTCTGGGTCACATGTCGCTGTGGCTGGCCGAGCGCGGCCATGAGGTGACCTTTACCGAACCGGCTGAGCCGATGCTTGAGGGCGCCCGTCAGCGCTTCGCCGAAGCCGGGCAGAGCGCGACGTTCATTCAGGCACCGTGGCAGGAACTGCTCGGTCAGCTCACCGAACCCTACGATCTGGTGATCTGCCATGCCGTGCTCGAATGGCTGGCCGAGCCACACGCAATCCTGCCGGTGCTGCATCAACTGACCAAACCCGGTGGCTGGCTGTCGCTGGCGTTCTATAACCGCGATGCGCTGATCTACCGCAACCTGCTCAAGGGCCATTTCAAGAAAATGCGCAAAAACACCATGGCCGGTGAAAAGCAGAGCCTGACCCCGCAGCAGCCGCTTGATCCGCGGGAACTGGCAACGCAACTCGAAGGGTTGTGGCAGGTCGAAACCCAGAGCGGGATCCGGGTTTTCCACGACTATATGCCGGTGGAATTCCAGGCCCGCGCCGAACTCGTGGATTTGCTGGAGATGGAGCTCGCTCACCGTCGCCACCCAAGCTTCGCCGGGCTTGGGCGTTACTTGCACTGGATCTGCCGGCCGATCTGATCGGAGCACCACATGAAAGCTCAATCCGGTTTATTGCTGATCTGTCTGGGGTTGGCCGCCTGCCAGGGCAGCAACCCGTATGTCGCGCAGTCGCGGCCGTTGCCGCCGGCGCCGCCGCAAGCGGCCAACACCTTCGATCGCAGCGCCTACCCGGCGCCACCGCGTGATTACGGGCGCTATCGCAGTTGGGCCTGGCTCAACGGGCAATTGCCGCCGGGCACGGCCTGGGCCGACTCGGCGCAAGTGGCCGAAGCGGTGAGCAATGCGCTGGATCAGCGTGGTCTGCGGCCGTTGCACGACAATCGTCCGGCCGATTTGCTAGTCAGCGCCAATCTGCGTCTGGAAACCCGCTTGCGTCAGGTGCAGGACGATTACGGTTACTACGGTGGGTACGGCGGCTATGATCGTTATGGTCGCGGTTACGGCATGTACAACACTGTGCCGATTGTTCGTACTTATCAGGAGCAGGTCGTGGTGGTGCAGGTCAATCTGTTCGATGCCGGCACCGGTCAACCGGTGTGGAGCGCCAGCGCCGAGACCGCCAACCAGGGTAGCCAACTGGTGCGCACCGACGCCATTCGCGAGGCTCTGGAAAAAGCCCTGTCGGCCTATCCGCCGAGCTAGACTTCAGGTGAGAACGCTTCGCAGGTTCAGGCCTTCAACCGGAGAACAACTATGTTCCGTCGTCTCGCTTTACTGGCCATGGCCGCGCTGCTCAGTGCCTGCGCTGCCAACCAGGTCAACCATGACTTCGACGCCAGCCGCGACTTCGCCGCCTATCGCAGCTGGAGCTGGAAAGAACCGGCGCTGCAATATCGCCCGGATGATCCACGGATCAAGAGCGACCTGACCGAGCAACGCATCCGCCAGGCCGTCAGCGATCAACTTGATCAGCGCGGCTTGCGCCCTGCCGCTGCGGGGGCCAAAGGCGACCTGAGCGTGCAGACCTACCTGATTGTCGAGGATCGCCAGCAGCAAGTGACCACCAACTACGGCGGCGGTTGGGGTGGCCCGTGGAACGGGTATTGGGGCGCGCCGATGTACAACGAAACCCGCAACATCACCTACAAGGTGGCAACGATCCAGATCGATCTGCTCGATGGCAAGGACGGCAAACTGGTGTGGCGTGGCAGCGATGAGCAGATGCTCAGCAGCACGCCCAATCCACAGGATCGCAGCAATGCGGTGCGCGAAACGGTGGGCCGAATATTGGCCAACTATCCACCACGCTAGTTCGCTGTAAAAAAAAGGGAGCCCAAGAGGCTCCCATTTTTTGCCCCACCACAAATCTCCCTGTGGGAGCGGGCTTGCTCGCGAAGACGGCGTGTCAGCCACATCCATGTTGAATGACACAGCGCATTCGCGAGAAGACGAGGTCTGCAGGGTTTTGTGCAGCACCAAATGGCGCGTTGCCACTAGCGCCGTCTACACTCAAATCCACCATCGGAGGTAGCGCTCGGCAACGCGCCGGCAAAGGAGTGCGCCATGTCGCCTCGTACGCAGTTCAACGGCCCGGCCCGGCAACGCGGGGCGATCGGGTTGATGGCGGCGCTGACACTGGGCCTGGCTCTGGTGTGCATGGTGCTGGTGGTCGATAGCGGCCGTTTGTACATGGAGCAGCGCCGCCTGCAGCGGGTGGTGGATGTGGCGGCACTGGAAGCGGTGTCGCGCCAGGGCGATTGCCTCACGGGCACAACGGCTGCCACTTATGCTACAGCGAGCGCTGCACGCAACGGCTTCACGGTGGGGCAGGGTACAACGTTGAACGTGACCTGCGGCACCGTGCAGACCGGGGCGAACAATTTGCGTTCGTTCAGCGCGAACGCTGCGCAAAAGCAAGCCATCAGTGTCGTTGCCACTCGCGTGGTACCGACCAGCGTCGCCGCCGCCCTCTACGGCCTGTTCACTCCGGGCGCCGTGTCCACGACCACTCGTCTTACGGCCACGGCAGTCGGGACTTACGCGGTACTGCCGCCGATCGCCCAACTGACCATTGGCACCACCGTGCTGACCATCGACGCCAGCAAGTCGGCTGCCCTCAATGCGTTGATAGGCCAGATGCTTGGCGGCAATCTCAACCTCAGTGTGGCGGGCTGGCAGGGGTTGGTGAACACCAATATCAATGTGCTGAGCTACCTCAATCAGCTGGCGCTGGATGTCAACGTTCAAGCCGGGAATTACACCCAACTGCTCAGCCAGAACATACGGCTGACACAACTGATCGACACCGCCATCAATGTGCTGACCCAGGGCGGCAAGACCGCCAGTGTGGCGGTCGACGGCCTTGTCGGGCTGCGGGCGGTGGTGGGCAGTACTTCGGTGGTGCTCGGGCAATTGCTGCAACTGCAAACCGGCGCTGCGTCTTCGGCGCTCAACGCCAATCTTCAAGTTTTCCAGTTGGTGGAAGCCTTCGTGCAACTGGCCAACAGTCAGAATGCGTTGGTGGCGAGCGTGCCGCTGAACATTCCGGGGCTGGTCAATGGCTCGGTCAAGGTCAAGGTCATCGAGCCGCCGCAATTGTCGGCGTTCGGTAACCCGGCACTGGCAAAGGCCGACCCCATGGGCGCCAACCGGATCTATGTGCGAACCGCCCAAGTGCGCACGGTGATCTCGCTGAATCTGCCGTTGCTCAGCGGTGTCGCCGGCCTGGCCAACGCGATTGTCAGCACGCCATTGGTGGGCGGGTTGACCGACACCCTGAACAACCTGTTGCACTTGAACATTGCCGGTACCTTGAACTCGTTGTTCTGCACATTGGGCGGAACCTGCCAGCGCACCGACCTGAAAATACTGCCAACCTCGACCATCGACATCGCCCTGGATGTGGCCGCCGCCGATAGTCATGTCACTGATTACAGTTGCGTCAGCGATGCGACCAAGACCTTGACCACCCAGACCAACTCATCGCTGGTCAAGCTCAAAGTCGGCAGGATCGATGCTGCCAATGCCTTTTCGTCCTCGGCGGACATTACTGTGCAGCCGCTGGCGCTGATCGATGTCGGGGTCATCACCTGCACCATTCCGCTGTTGGGACTTGGCTCGGCGACCTGTGATCCGAACAGCCGCATACCGTTCTACGGCGGTGGCCTGGGGATCAAGGTCGATACCTCGGTGGCCGCCACACAAAACACGCACATCTACAATCAGCCGCCGGAAGTCAGGACACCGCCGCAGTACTACAGCTTCGGCACTCAAGGGCTGGTCGACAGCCTCAAGGGAACATTGGCCGGCGTTCAGGTGCAGGCATACAAGCCGACGGGCTCCAGCCTTTTGGGTGGTTTGCTGACCACCACCGCGGATGTGCTGGCAGGGGTGAACAGCACGCTGGGCGTCGTGATCGATAATCTGCTCAGTCCGGTGCTCGATCCGATCCTTGATGGTTTGCTCGCCAACCTTGGCATCACTCTGAACAAGGTTGATGTTGGCGCCAACCTCAGTTGCAAGCCGCCCGGACAGCCGATGCTGGCGATCTAGTCGATCACTGCAACCGGCAGCTCAATGCAGAATCGTGCGCCTTCATCGCCGTTGCGCGCACTCAGGCGTCCGCCCATGTTTTCGACGATGCCATAGCTCACCGACAGGCCCAGACCGGTGCCGACACCCACCGGTTTGGTGGTGAAAAACGGCTCGAAAATCCGCTCCAGCAGGCGTTGATCGATACCGCCGCCGTTGTCCTCTACCCACAACCGCACCACGTGCTCGTCGCTCTCGGCAGACACGGCGATCCATGGCTGGAAATCACGATTGGCTTCGCGCTTGCTCAGCAGCGCATCGCGGGCGTTGACCATCAGATTGATCAGTACCTGCTCCAGTTGGTCGACATAACCGCGCACCTGCACCTGCAAGCCTGACTCCTTGACCCGCAACTCCACGCCTTTGCCGCGCAGACCCTCCGAAAGCAACGACAATGTGCCTTCGATGGCATCGAGGGGATTGAACGGTTGCTGTTCGATTTCCGAGCGGCGTCCGAACACTCGCATGTGATCAACCACCCGTGCGGCGCGCTGGACCTGAGCGTCGATTCGATTGAGCTTGTCGGTCAGGTAATCGACCTGCACATCGCCGTTGCTCAGGCGCTTGAGCACGTTGACGATGGCCATGCGCATCACATTCAGAGGTTGATTGATTTCGTGCGCAAGACCGGTAGCCATTTCGCCGAGGGTGGCCATTTTCGCGCTCTGTGTGAGCTGCTGCTGCGAGCGGCGCACCTCCGTGTTGTCGCGTCCCACTGCTTGTACTTCGAGCAGTCGCCCATGCTCGTCGAACACTCCGCGATCCGACCAGACCCACCACGCATGTTCGCGGCCGGGCAGGCGCAGATTGATTTCGGCAGTACTCACCGGTAGTTGCGGGGTCAGTTGCGCCAAGCGCTGGTTGAACGCTTCGCGTTGTTCGTCGGACATCCAGCTGCCGAGGTTAACCCCGGTCAGCTCCTCCGGTGCACATTCCAGATACTTCGCCAGGGGCCGGTTGCCGAAGATCAGCGTCAGGTCCGGGCGATAGCGGCAGATCATCGCCGGCGAATCTTCCACCAGAATCCGGTAGCGTTCTTCGCTGGCCCGGACCTGTTCAGCGGCGAGCGTCGCCTCGGTGACATCCAGCCACAGGCCCACCGCTTCCACCGGCAAACCGAGATCGTCGCGCAGCAGTTTGGCTTCATCGAGCAACCAATGTGCCTGGCCTTGCTGGTCGAGAATCCGGTAGCGCGTGCTCACCGTGCCCTCGCGCAGCAATTGGCGGGTGCGCTGGAAATAGACGGAGCGGTCGTCGGGGTGCACATGCTCTACCAGTGCGCCGTCGGCGCAGTCGGCCAGACTCCAGCCCAGCAGCGGTTGCAGGCTGGCGCTGAAAAAGGTCGGTTGCAGCGCACCTTCGACGTAGCGCTGCACATAGATCACCGCCGGTGAACTGGCGATCAGGTTATCCAGCCGCGCGTGTGCGGCGGCGGCCTGTTGCTGCTGATTCTTGATGTCGCTGATGTCCAGCATGAATCCCACGAGTCGGCGTTCGGCACCGATGCCCAGCGCCTGGCCCTGTACGCGATACCACATCAGTGGTGCCTCTTCGGTGCGTTGCAGGCGCACGCAAAGCTCCAGCGGCGAGCCTTCATCTTGCAAGGATTGCAGGTTGCTGCGCAGTTCATCCCGGTCGGCGGGGTGTACACGGGCAAACCAGTCCTGAAGCGACAGGCGTGTTGCCGGCAGGCCGAGGTTGTCGGCCAGTGCCTTGGCCAGTTGCACCTCGGCGCTGTCAAACACTTCCCACCACCCGGTGCCCAGCAGCGCCTGGAGGATCTCCAGGCGTTCCAGTTGTTGCTGATGATGGTGCTCACGCAAGCGCTCCAGCAGTGGTGCGGCGATGGCGGTGGCCAATGACTGCCAGTCACGATCGCTGAGGTCTGGCGCCTGTTGCCGGGCGTCATAACAGGCACAGAGCAACCACGCCGCCACACCCCGAGCGTCGCAGTAGGGCACGGCAAAACCCGGATGGGGGCCAGATACGCTGCTCAGTCGTGGCTGCTCGCTGGCATTCAGTTGTTGGGGCGCCGCGCTGTTCAGGCTATCCAGCGCAGTACCCAGACGTTGTCCCGGGTGCCACAACTGCGGCGCGTCGAGCGCGGTGTAGTGTTGATGGATCTGCCAGCCCTGTTCCTGATCGTCGAGCAACGCCACCGCCAGACACGGGATATGCAAGTGCTGGCTGACGCGTTGCAATTGTTCGCCGAGCACATCGGCCAGGCGCACGAGGCTGCACTGACACAACTGATCGCGGATCTGTCCCGCGAGCCATTGGCACTGCTCACGACTGTGTGCCTGACGCCGCTCGCTCAACAGGTCACCGATGTCGAGCAAGTGCATCAGCCAGCCTTCACTCCGGGGCTCGATCCAACCGCGTAAATGCAGCGGGGGGCCGGCCTGGCTGAAGAAGTCCAGATCGAGTATTTGCCCCTGCCAGTCCTGCGGCCGACCTTCAACCACAAGGCTGCTCTGAGGCAAAAGGTAGTCGGTCAGGTGTGTGAGCGGACGGGCCGTCAACTGCACCAGCGCATGGCGTACCGGGCCGCTCAGGTGCTCGACGTGACCGTCATTGTCCAGATACACCTGCAGGCCGACGCTCTGCACCAGAGGAGAACCCGGGGCGTCAGGCAAGCCCGGCGGTCGATTGAGCAGGCGGCCGAGCAAGGTGTGGCCCGCACTCAAAACTGCAGGCTCGAGGAGGCGCGCAATGTCGCCGGCAGACGCGGCACCGGACCGATTCCCGGCAGCACCAGAAACGGCAGTGCCTGATTCAGTTTGGACGTGGGGTAATTGATGCTCACCGTCAGCAACCCTCCGACATAGGTGATGCTGCTGTCGGTGGCGGCGTTGAAGTTCAGTGCCCCAGGCAGCCATCCCAGTTGCCGGGTCAGTTCGGTGCGGGCGAGGTTGGTCAGTGCAGTCGAGTAGTTGGCGGTGGCCGGATCCAGCGCCACGCTGCGGCGCACTGCCTCGGCGGTGGACTCGTTGAATGACTGCATCAACAACAGCGGCAGGCTGTAGCTCACCAAGCCGTAAAACACCGCGAAAAACACCACGAACACCAGGGCGAACTCAATGGCCACGGCGCCTTTTTGCTTGCGGGGGAGGTTGGTTTTCATGAGTGCGTCTACCCTGACAATCACTACGTAATGTCAGCATAGAATCAATCGGCCAAAACGGACGTTTTTTAGCGCATGCACAGCATTGTCCTACTGATCTGGCTGACGCTTTGCGCGGCGCAGGATGCCCGACAGCGGCATATCTCCAATGTGCTCACGCTGGGGGGCGGCGCCTTGGCAATGGTCTATCTGTTGGGCACCGGCAACACCTGGCTTGGAGCTGAAGCGGTTCAGGGCGGTTGGGCCGCATTACTCGCTCTGGTGCTGACATTGCCCGGTTATCGATGGCGCCGATTGGGCGCCGGCGATGTGAAACTAATGACAGCCTTTGGTCTTGCGACGGACGGTCAGCTGTTGCTTTACACGTTTATCGGCGCCGCACTCGCCAGTTTGATGTGGTTATTGCTTGCGCCAAAACTCTGGCTGCATATGAGTCAAGGGGTTAGGCAACGTCTACGATATCTGGAGCCATCAAAGTCAAAAAAGCTGCCATTTGCACCGTTCGTGTTGAGTGGAACGCTGCTGGCTTTGCTTTGGATCCATTAGTCGCCAGCTGCCACTACTGCTATGTACATAGTAGGAAAGTGGGTCTACTTTCAAATCAGCGGTTATACAGCCACCTGCGCTGAGTACAGGAACGGTCAGCCTTTTGGCCTGAGCATGGAGTTGCAAGTGAACAAGCTTACGTCCGTTATGAAGGTTCTCGTGGTCGACGATCAGCCACTGATTGTCGAGGAACTGTGCGAATTTCTCGAAAGCAGCGGCTACCGTTGCGTGCCTTGCGAATCCAGCAAGCAGGCCATCGAGCAATTTGTCGAAAACCCCGCCATCGGCCTGGTGCTGTGCGATCTGCACATGCCGGACATGGACGGTATCCAGTTGGTACAGGAACTGCAGCGTCTTTCGGGCAAGCACCGGGTGTTCGAGGCCATCATGCTCACCGGTCGCGCCGACAAGCAGGATGTGATCAAGGCATTGCGTGCCGGAATCGCCGATTACTACCAGAAGCCGATCAACATGGACGAGCTGCTGGAGGGTTTGCAACGTCAGGAAGCTGCCTTGCAAGAACGGCAGAAAACCCTGCAACTGGGACACTTGAACGAGAAGCTCCAGTATCTCTCCGAGTCGATCGACGACCTGTACCAAGATCTCGACAAGGTGCGGCGCGCGCCGGCACCGAGAAGCGATGAGCTATCGGCTGAAGGCGACGGGCTGGAAATCCCGGCGATCTTCAATCAGCTGTCACCGCGTCAGCTCGATGTCGCGCGGCTGGTCGGCAAAGGCCAGACCAACTACCAGATCGCCTGTGAACTGGGAATCACCGAGAACACGGTCAAGCTGTATGTCTCGCAGGTGTTGCGTTTGACACACATGCATAACCGCACTCAGTTGGCCCTCGCATTGTCACCAGGCACTTCAGGATTACGCCAGCGAGTGACCGCGCACTGACCTCTGTTTGTCCCGGACATCCGCCCGGGTCAAACCTTTCGATTTCAACCAATATTGGTCTTGGCCTTGGGAAACAGGTTGTCCAGGGTTTCCAGCAGGCGCACGTGATAGATCGGCTTGCGAAACAGATCGAGAACCTGCAGGCGCAGCATATCGCTGACGTCCTCCATGTCCGCATGCCCGGAGGTGACGATCACCGGCAGGTGCTGGCGCGAAGTGTGTTCACGCAGGCGCTTGATCAGCGACATGCCGCTTTCTTCCGGCATGCGCAGATCGGTGATCACCAGGGCGATATCGGGATGGCGGGTCAGATGGTGCAGCGCAAGCTTTACCGATGTCGCGGTGTGGCAAGTGAAGCCCTCGCCTTCCAGCAACTCCGCCAACTCCAGCAGTGCATCCTCTTCATCGTCGACGAGAAGCAACTGCTGGCGAGGAGGTACGGAAGAGTTCATGGGCAACACCTGCAATGGACTGAGTTCTGACGGTAGAACCCAATGGGCACATTGACAAGTTATCCGCCCAACGCAGTCTGGATCGACGTCAGGATTGCGGTAACCCGGGTACCAATGCCGTTACCGAAGGCGGCTATCACCAGCGCCACCAGACCCACGACCAGCGCGTATTCGATGGCTGATGCTCCTTCGGTGTCTTTGGCCAGGCCTTTGACGAACGCAACTTGAGCTTTGATTTTGCGGGCTACCCGGGAATACGACATGAGAGTTCTCCTTGAGCACACCAGGTGTTGCGCGTTCGCAACATGATTTCCCTGTGCCAGCATCAGCATTGTCGGCATTTTCAGGACCAACAACTGTAAGAACGAATTAATACCAAAGTAGTGAGGCACTGTTTCGCGATTCAAAACCGCTTTTGGCGCATCAGCCTTCTACTTTCGCTGGATATTTCAACCATTCGTAATGGCGTTTTGTTCTTCCTGCGCTACCGTCAAATAGCGAAATAGTTACTTGTTCATAGCTGCCTGATTGCGAAGTTATCTCGTTGGAAGTACGGGTCATTGCATAAGAAGAGCACGCAGCGGGAAAGGGAGAGCCGTCATGAACAGTCGCGTCACTTTGGGCCTGGCCGGATTGTTTCTGGTGGGGGCCATCATCGCCGGGTATTGGGGACTCACTTTGGGTCGGCAACCTGTCGCCGCTGAACCGGTCGCGACCCCCGTAGCCGTTCCTGTGGAACCAGCGCCAGCCGCTCCCGCCGCGGTGGAGGATCCGAGCCGCCAGCCAGTCGTCGTGCTGCTACGCGATATCGCCCCTTTCGTGAAAATCACCGCCGCCGATGTCGCCGTGGAGAAAGTACGAACAGCACCGGCCGGTAGCCTCGGCAATGTCGATCAGGTCATCGGACGCACGCCGTGGCGGCCGTTGAGTGCCGGCACCTGGCTCAGTGACGAGAGCTTCGAACCTGGCAGTCAACTGTCGAGGATGATTCGTCCCGGCGAGCGTGCACTGGCTGTGGCCGTTGATGAAGTGATCAATGTCGGCGGGCAACTGGCGCCGGGCGATTACGTCGACGTGCTGCTGTTTCTGCGCAAGGACGAAGTGAATCCACAACCTTCTGCGCAACTGGTAATCCCGGCGGTCCGGGTGCTGGTGGTCGGCAGCCAGACAGGACTGACCAACGACGGCCAGCCAACTGGCGCGGCCCGCAGCGACGACGAACGCCTCAAGCAGGAACAGCAACGCATGGCCGCACGCAGTGTGGTGCTGGCGGTGCCGGAGCCAATGCTCAGCCGCTTGATGCTGGCGTCCGGTGCTGGTGTGTTGCGCCTGGCCGTGCGCAGTGCCGATGAGCAGCAATTGGCGAAGTATTGGGCAGGCCAAAACGATGTTGCGACGCGCCTTGATACACCGCGTCGCGAACTCCTGGAGTTCAGTCAGCTGTCACTGGCGACGCCACCCAGACCCATGGCCGTAGCCGGTGCACCGGCCCCGCGCAAAGCGACCGTCGAAGTGATCCGCGGCGCCGAAACCACCCCACCCACTCCCTGAATAGAGCAAGGACGCCTTTACATGCGCAGACGCTTTACGCCCCTGTTCAACGGCTTGCTTCTGGCCCCGCTGCTGGGTATTGCCGCCAGCGGCAGTGCCGTCGCCGCGACTGGCAATTGCGCAGCACTCGGCCAGTTGCCGGCCACGCTGGAAGTCGGCGAGGGCTTGCAGCAGGCGCTGCAATCGCCGGTGGCGATCACCCGAGTCGCGGTGGGCGACCCGAAAATCGCCGACGTGCGCGTGACCGGCGATCAAGGGGTGTTGGTGACCGGTGTCGCTCCCGGCGCAACCACCCTGATGATCTGGAGTGCCTGCGCCAGTGCACCGCGTCAAAGCATGGTGTTCGTCCAGGGCAAGGCCAGTGCGGCGATGACAGCCGTGGCATTGCCGGCCAGCGAAGATCCGACACTGCCGTCACAAGTGCAGACCGACATCCGCTTCGTCGAGGTCAGCCGTACCAAATTGAAAGAGGCTGGTACGCAGATTTTCGGCAAGGGCTCGAACAATTTCCTGTTCGGCGCACCGGGCACGGTGCCTAACACCGGCGTCACGCCAGGCGTGGTGCCGTTGCGTAATCTAGACCCGCGCATCGCGGTGCCGAGCATCCCGCTGGCCAACGACATGTTCAACATTGTCTGGGGCGGCGGCAGCAGTAAATTCCTCGGCATCGTCAATGCGCTTGAGGGCAGCGGTTTTGCCTACACTCTGGCCCGCCCGAGCCTGGTGGCGCTGAGCGGACAGAGCGCCAGCTTTCTGGCCGGCGGTGAAATCCCGATCCCGGTCCCCAGCGCCAACAGCAACAGCTATTCCATCGAATACAAGGAATTCGGCATTCGCCTGACACTGACCCCGACCGTCGTTGGCCGCGATCGCATAGCCCTCAAGGTCGCACCGGAGGTCAGTGAGCTGGACTACAACAACGGCGTTACCATCGGTGGCACCAGGGTGCCGGCGTTCACCATTCGCCGCACCGATACCAGCATTTCACTGGCCGATGGCGAGAGTTTTGTCATCAGCGGCCTGATCAGCACCAACAACGCCTCCGAAGTGAACAAGTTTCCCGGGTTGGGCGATATCCCGGTGCTCGGTGCGTTTTTCCGCAACTCCTCGGTCAACCGCCAGGAGCGCGAGCTGCTGATGATCGTCACCCCGCACCTGGTACAGCCGCTGGCCGCGAATGCACCGTTGCCGTCGCTGCCGGGGGAAAAACTGCGTAATTACGACCCGAACTGGTACCGCCTGTACTTCCTGGAAAATGGCAACTTCGATAAACGCAGTGGGCTATCGCAATGAGTCAGAGCCTCAGCCAGACCTTCCTGGCCATCACCCGCAACGACACCGATCTTGAATGGTTGCAGGGCGCACTGGCGCCGCTGGGCCAAGTGGTCAGCGCCGGCGGCGGCAGTCTTGACGAATTGCTCGCGTTGGTCGATGTGACCTTCGCCAGCCTGGTGTTCGTCGGTCTCGATCGCGATCATCTGGTGGCGCAAAGTGCCTTGATCGAAGGCGTACTGGAAGCCAAGCCGATGCTCGCCATCGTGGCCCTGGGCGATGGCATGGATAATCAACTGGTGCTCAATGCGATGCGCGCCGGTGCGCGGGATTTCGTTGCCTATGGTTCACGTTCCAGCGAGGTTGCGGGGCTGGTTCGACGCCTGAGCAAACGCCTGCCGGCGGTGACGCCGAATGCCCAGCTTGGTGGCCTGACCGTGCTTTACGGCGTGCAAAGCAACGCCGACGGTGCGTTGCTCGCCAACCACATGGCGCTGGTCGTGCAGAAGAGCGGTCAGCAAACCCTGTTGCTCGATCTTGGCTTGCCGCGCGGTGATAGTCTGGCGTTGCTGGGGCTGGAGAGTTCGTTCCATTTCGGCGATGCCTTGCGTCACTTGCGGCGCCTTGACGCGACCCTGATCGACAGCGCATTCACCAGCGCCGAGGCGGGCCTGCGCATTCTGGCGTATGCCAGTGGCGACGAGCCGCTCGAGCGCACCAGTGCCGCTGAGTTGTACATGCTGCTCAGTGCGTTGCGTCAACACTTCCAGCACATTGTGGTCAACCTCACCGGTCAGCCGGACAGCGAAGCCTTGCGCACCTTCGTCAGCCATTGCGACAAGCTGTTGTGGTACACCGACCAGAACGTCCTCGATTGCCGGCGCAACCTTACGGTGCTCAATCTGTGGCGGGAAAAAGGCATGAAACTCGACCACGGGCGCTTGTTGGTCGACCGTTATCTGCGCAACGTCGCGCCAGACTCCGACACGCTCGGCAAGACGTTTGGCCTGGAGGTGATCGCCGTGCTGGCGTGTAATCCGGAGCTGCGCCTGAACGCGAAAAACCAGGGCGTCACGCTGTTTGAACTCGCCCCGCGCGAAGCCCTCAGTCAAAGCCTGCGCACTCTCGGCGAGCGTCTGGCCAAACGCTCCGAAGGCTTGGCGAAACCCAAAATCAACTGGTTCAACCGCCTGCGGGGCACCTCATGAACGGGGAGCAACTGTTTGGCGGGCAGCAACGCCACTCTACCGGTAATACCGATCACGACGGTCTCAAACTGGTGCTGCACCGCTACATCATCGACGCCATCGAGGAGTCCGGAAAAAACCTGCTGGAAGGTTCGCGGCAGGTGCTTTCGCAGTTTGTCATCGACAAGGTGGCCGAATATATCGCACGCCTGCACCTGGCGATTTCGCGATATGAAATGGAGCGGCTGGCTGAAGAAATCGTCGACGAGCTGACCGGTTTCGGCCCGCTCGAAGTACTGCTGCGCGACAGTGCGGTGACCGAAATTCTGGTCAACGGCCCGTACCGGGTGTTCATCGAGCGCGACGGTGTGTTGCACATGAGTGATCTGCGTTTTATCGATGCACATCACGTCGAGCGCGTCATGCAACGCATCCTCGCCCCGCTCGGGCGACGTCTCGACGAGTCCTCGCCGATGGTCGATGCGCGGCTGCCCGATGGCAGCCGCGTCAACGCGATCATTCCACCGATTGCCCTCGACGGCCCGTGCCTGTCGATTCGAAAGTTTCGCAAGGACATGCTCAAGAGCAGCGACCTGATGGCGATGCAAACCATCGACCAGGCGATTTTCGACTTTATCGAAGAGGCGGTAGGCAAGCGCTGCAACATCCTCATCAGCGGCGGTACCGGCACCGGTAAAACCACCTTGCTGAACATTCTCAGTCAGTTGATCAATCCCCACGAACGTCTGGTGACCATCGAAGATGTCGCTGAGTTGCAACTTGGCCACCCGCATGTCGTACGGCTGGAAACCCGCCCGCCGAATGCCGAGGGCCACGGCGAAGTCAAGGCCAGCGACCTGATCCGCAACGCCCTGCGCATGCGTCCCGACCGGATCATCCTTGGCGAGATTCGTGGGGTGGAAGTGGTCGATGTGCTGACCGCGATGAACACCGGTCACGACGGCTCGATGAGCACCGTGCACGCCAACAATGCGCAGGATGCGCTGCTGCGCCTGGAGACACTGGTGGGCCTTACCGGCCGCACGATCGCCGAGCGTACCCTGCGCCAGATGATCTGCGCCGCCCTCGACGTGATTATTCAGCTGACTCGCATGCCCGACGGCCGCCGCTGCGTCAGCGAAGTAGTGGAAGTGGTCGGTGTGCGCGACGACGTCTATGTCACCAACACGCTGTTTCGCCTCGACCGTCGCACCGGATTCGGTTTTCTGCGTGAAGCGGTGAACCCGGCCGGTGACAAATTGCGCCGCGACCCGGCGCATCCGCATTGAGGGGCACGGCATGCTCAAGCCGCTATTGCTGATCGTGATTTGCCTGGCTTTGCTCGGCCTGTCGTTGCGCCTGTTTTACAACGGCTGGCGGCAGAGTGGCTCGGAGCGCGTGCTCGAGCGGCTGAGTCAGGGGCAGCCGCAACTGGCAGGCGAAGAACCGCGTTGGGCGGGTCTGGAGCGTGCGTTCTTGCGCGCCGGTCTGGGGCGCCCGACTGATCGACTCGGCGTGTGGCTGCTGTTGTGGGCGTTTGCAACATTGATCGGCTTCGCCGTCGCCGGGTGGGTGGGTTTGCTGGTACTGATGGCGTTGCCGCCGGTAGTCATGCGGCTGTATGTCAGTTGGCGTTACCAACGGCGATTGCGGCGCATGATCGAACAATTGCCGCAACTGCTCGACCACACGGTGCGCAGCCTCAAGTCTGGACGCACCCTGGCAGATGCCGTACTCGGTGGCATCGAGGCCAGTGAAGCGCCTCTGAAAGACGCCATGGGTCGGGTGCAGCGCAACGTGCAGTTGGGGGTCAGTTTGCCTGACGCGGTGGCGGATCTGGCCGAGCTTTACGAGCGGGACGAGTTTCGCCTGTTCGCCCTTGGCCTCAAGGTTAATCATCGCTACGGCGGCAACGCCAGCGAGCTGCTGGAAAACCTGATCAAGATGATCCGCGAACGTGACCAGGCCTCACGCCAGTTGCGTGCCATGACCGGCGAAACCCGGCTAACCGCGTGGGTACTGGGACTGTTGCCGATCACCATGGCGGGTTATTTCCTGCTGTCCAATCCAGTGTATCTGGTCGCCATGTGGCACGACCCGTCCGGGCAGCACATGCTCGCTGCGGCGTTCGGCATGCAGGTGCTCGGCAGCCTGTTGCTTTGGCGGATGTTGCGCAGCCTATGACCACGCCTCTGATGATCAGCGCTTTATTCTTGCTCGGTGCCGCGGTGCTGCTGATCGCCAATCTGTTGGAGCAGCGTCGGCGCAGCCGGCAGATCAGTCGTCGGCTCGATGGCGAGATGATTCGCGAGAATCGTTTTGGCAACCTCCTGCAAGTGCTCGGCGAAAGCAAGGTCGGCCAGCACAGCGTAAAGATTGACAATGAAACCCAGACGCTGCTCAACCGCCTCGGCTGGCGCAGTGCGCAGCAACGTTCGCTGTTCGCCGCCTGCCAGATCGGCTCTCCGCTGTTAATGCTCGCCTTGGTGCTGTTGCTGCAAGGGGTGTTCTTCCCCCACGTGGAAAAACAGTGGATTGCGCCATTGTTTGCCCTCGGCGTCGGCTACCTGCTGCCCAAACGCCTGCTGGTGATGGCGGTGGCACGTCGGCAGAAACGACTGGCGAGCGAGATCATCACGTTCCTGCCGCTGCTGCGCATTCTCTTTGAGTCGGGCATGGCGGTGGAGCAGGCGTTACGGGTGTTGAGCCACGAGGCCCAGGCGCTGTTGCCCGTGCTGACGCAAGAGCTGCGTCTGGTCCTGGTGCGGGTCGACTCGGGTCTCGAACTGGGTGAAGAACTGAACAAGGCCACCCAGCTGCTGGCGGTGGACGAGTTCACCGACACTTGCGTGATCCTTCAGCAATTGCTCTATCAGGGCGGCGGCGCGATGAAATCGTTGCTGTCGCTCAAGCAATTGCTTGACGACCGGCGCCTCACCCGGCTGCAGGAATACATATCGAAAATGTCCGCCAAAATGTCCGTCGTGATGATGCTGTTTCTCTTCCCGGCGTTGTTGATTGTCCTGGCTGGCCCGGGCTTCACCGCCCTGGCCAAGGCCTTGGGTGCTTAGAGGGATCGTGATGAAAGCAATGATTGCAGGTGCATGCCTTGTGTTACTCGGTGGCTGTGCCAATACCGGACAGACCCCTTGGGAGGCGCTGAGCAGCAACGCCAGTTGCGGCAAATTGAATTCGGAGCAGCAATTGTCCCTGAACCTCGCCGACGACATGGCCAATGACGGCAAGCTGCACGCCAGCCTTGCCAACCTGCAGAGCCTGCCGGACAACCTCGCCGATGTGCGCTTGCGCAAAGCCCGGGTTTACCGTTTGCTTGGGCGCAGCGAGGCCGAGCCGCTTTATCGTGGTTTGCTCGGCACCTGTCTGGCGGCCGAGGCCGAGCACGGTCTGGGGCAACTGGCCGCGGCCAAGGCCGATTACGGCCAGGCCCAGGCTCATCTGCAACGTGCCGCACGGTTGGCGCCAACCGACGAAAAAATCCGCAATGACCTGGGCGTGGTCTACCTCAATCAACTACGTATCGAAGACGCGCGCTTCGAATTCCTGACGGCTATGGAACTCAAGCAAAGCGATCAACTGGCCGCGCTGAATCTGGTGACGCTGTTGCTGTACCAGGATGACTGGACCCGTGCCGGTGAACTGGTCAGTCGTCTGGGCCTCAGTCCTGCGCAATTCAGCGAAGCCCAGAGCCGCGCGGAAAAACTCAGGGTGCCGGCGAAGGCCCCGGCTTCGGCCGCCGTCACGGCAATGCTCAAGTAAGGAGAGCTGCGATGAAAGCCGCGATTGTCTGCTTCAGCCTGTTGGCCTTGCCACTGGCCAGTCACGCCATCGACGCGGGGCCGGCCTCGGCCCAGCAACAGGAAACCGAAGGCTGGTTGCAGTTGCAGGCCCGGAACAAGGTGCCCTCGCCGACACTGCAAACCGTCACCCCAGCCGAGCGTGAGCTGGCCATGCAACGCTGGTTGAAAAGTTACCAGCACGATATTCCAGTGTTTTTCGACCAGGACCAGGGCGGCAAGGTCGACAGTGGATCGGGGGGGGGAACGCCTTAAGATCAACCTGCATCGTCGTTTATCGTCGGCCGCGCGGAATCTGCAGCATCGATTCCGGCCGGCGGAGTCTCGATCGTGACGCGATCAACAGAAAAATTGACGCCATCACTTTGACTTTTGTGTGGTATCAAAATGATGGCTCGTGTACATTCCCCGCGCCCGAACCAGGACGACTTGGTGGGACGGTAGGGATGCCTGAATCATGTAATGAACCCTGCTGAAACTGTTTCTCATGTTTTGGAAGGGAATCTCGCGTGACTATCGTTTGCCTGCGCCGCTCTGCCTTGGCGCTCTCCATCTCCGCCGCCGCTTTGCACACCTCTATGGCTATCGCCGCCGGCGCGAGCCTGAACCACGATCTGAGTGGCGGCCCGCTGACCAGTAACCTGCAGAACTGGGGGCTGATCACTCTGAGCGGTAACGGCAATATCGCTCCTGTTTCCCAGGTGAGTACGACCTACGGCGCACAGCTCTCGGGAGTCACGGCGGATCAACTGCGCAACACCGGCAATATCCGGATTGACGGCGCCAGGTTCGGCACCGGGATCAGTCTGGGGACCGCTGGAGTGGTGCCGACCAAAATCGCCGGCGCGCTGCTCAACGAAGGCTCTATTTCAGTTCACGGTCTGGCCGACGCTGGCACCTCCAGCGGTATTTCCGATCTCGGCAGCACGCTGGGCGATTCGTTGGTCAACAGTGGCAGCATCGACGTCAGCGGCCAGACCGCCAGTGGCCTGCTGCTGGTGCATACCAGCATGACCGGGCTCAGCAACCGAGGCACCATCACCGCAAGCGGCACCGACGCATTGGGCGTATTGCTCGATGGCGCGACGCTGAGCCAGTCGGTCAACAACACCGGGACTATCCGTGCGACCGGTGCCAATGCCGAGGCGGTAGTGTTCGAGGGCGTCAAGTTCAGCGGCGCAGCGGGTTCCGGCTCCACCAGGCTGTGGAACGGCGGAACCATCTCCGGCGAGGACATCGGTGTGCATGTCAGCGGCCAGGCCAGTGGCGCCCTGCCTTTCGGCATCTATCAAATGAACGGGTTGATCGAGGGCGGCAAGGCGGCGATCCAGGTCGATGACGGCACGAGCTACTTTTATTTCTATGGCGGCGCGGTGAAGGGTGACTTGCTCGGCCTGTCTGGAGTACTGGTCGACGGTGATGCGACTTTCGACGGTTCGACCATCCGCTCCGGCTACGTCACTATCGAAGAGGGCACGCTGACCCTGATGAAGCCGCACACCACCTTCATCGGCGACTTCGATATGGAAGAGTCGAACTCGGTGCTGGAGATGTACCTGGGCAATGACACCAACCCGGCGCTGCCTGTGCTGAAAGTCACCGGCACCACCGATATCGCTCCGGGCGCGCAACTGCGTCTGCTGGCGCGCTCCAGTGATTTTCGCGTGAGCCCCGGTGGAACGCGTTACACCCTGATCAGCTCGGGGAATCTGGTCGGTGGCAACAACCTGACCGTGACCTCGACCTCCGCGCTGCTGGATGTGAAGAGTTTCGGTGTGGTCGGTAACGACATCACCAGCGTGGTGACGACCAAGTCGAGCGAGGTGCTGGCCGAGAACACCCTGGCAGTCGGCGGTAGTGATAACGCGGCGACGGCGGTCGGGCATGTGCCAGGACTGCTGGCACGCCTCGATGAACAGGATCCGGTGTTCCAGGCATTCGCCAACGCTGGCACCGATGCCGAACTGGCGCGCCTGAGTGAAACCCTCAGCCCGGATGTCAGCCGTGGTGTACTGCACGCGGCGACCAACAGTCAGACGCTGGTCTCGGGCGTGATCAATGATCGCTCCAGTCGCGCACGCTCAGCCACCGGCGCCCCGGAAAAAGGCGTATGGCTGCAAGCCTTGAGCAGCGATGCCAATCAGGACGAGCGTCGCGGTGTCGCCGGTTATGACGCCGACAGCCACGGGATCGCGGTCGGTGCCGATGGTCAGTTGAATGCCGATACCACATTGGGTCTGGCCTACAGCTACCTCGATACCGATGTGAAATCCGACCTCGGCAACAAGACCAAGGTCACTGGGCATGCGCTGACGCTGTACAGCAACTGGGTGCATGACAACTGGTTCGTCGACTCGTCGCTGATGTACGGCTGGAACGATAACGAATCCAAACGCTATATCGCTGGCACTCAGGCCAAGGCTGATTACGACAGTGATGTATTCGGCGTGAGCGCACTGGCCGGGTACAGCCTGCGGCTGATGCCTGATGTGGTGCTGGAGCCTCAGGTCGGCGCGCGCTATGCCAATGTCGGCATGGATGCGTATCGCGAGAAGGGCAGTTCGGCGTCGCTGAATGTCGGCAGTCAGCGTTATGAAGTCGGTGAGATGGGCGTCGGTGCACGTCTGGCGGCGGCATTCGATGTCGGCAGCGGCAGCCTGGAACCGGAAGCGAAGCTGATGGCCTGGCATGATTTCATCGGTGACAAGGTCAGCACCACATCGGCCTTCGTGCTGGGGGGCGAGTCGTCCGTCAGCCGCGGTACCACTCCGGTGCGTGACAGCTATGAACTGGGCCTGGGCGCCAACTACCGCATGGGCGCGTGGAGCGTCGGCGGCTCTTACAACTATCTGACCTCCAGCGGTTTCGACTCCGACAGTTTCACCGCGAAGGTGCGTTACGCGTTCTGATCCACATCGGGTAAAACCTGTGGGAGCGAGCCTGCTCGCGAAGGCGTAGTGTCAGTCGGCAAAAATGCTGGCTGATCCACCGCTTTCGCGAGCAAGCCCGCTCCCACAGTGATGTGCGCTGCAATGTGAGAGCAAGCGGTCTGCCTGCTCAGTTGATTGATCTGACACCCTACAGTTGATAGCTGAAACTGATGCTGTAACGCGCCCGACGATTGAACGTATCCAGCGCTTCATCGGACATCGGCTTGGCGGCCTCCAACGCAATGTTGTAGTACTTGGCATCGCCAAAACGCAGACCTACTGCTGCCGATGACAGGTCATTGCTCTGCACCGCCAGCTTGTTGAACCAGGTTTTCGAACGGTCCAGCACCACGTACGGCTGCAGGATGCGCACCCAGTTGCCGTCGCGATTGAAACTGTAGTTGACCTCGTAAGCCGCACCCCAGCCCTTGTCGCCCGATGCCTGATCGTCCGGGTAGCCACGGCCGAAATTCTGCCCGCCGAACACCGCGCGTTCGCTGTCAGGCAGGGTGTCATCACTCCAGTACAGCGCGGCCGACAGCACGCCTTGCCAGTTGTCGAAGAACTTGTCGCTTTGCACCCCGGAGAGGCGCAGGCGCAGGAAGTTCAGGTCCAGCGCCGGGTTGTTGGAATGCGCGCCCATGCTGTCCAGACCCTGATACACGCCACCACTGAGAATCCGCAGTTGCCGGGCATCGCTCTTGCGCCAGTCGCCTTCGAATGCGAGGGCACGCACGTTGGTGCGCTCTTCGATGCTGAGCGGATAGCCGACCACGTCGTAGCGGTTTTTGTCATCCACTGCATAGAGCCGCGCTCCCGCGTTAAGCAGTTCGTTGGAGGCGGCAATGAACGGGTGGCTGACACCGATGGAGTAACGATTGTCTTCCTTGTGCGGTTTGAGTTCGAAGCCATCGCTGGTGAGCACATTGGTGCCCGGATCGGCCCGGTAGCGCGAGGCAAACAGGCTCAGTTGCGTACCTTCGCTATTGAGGAACTGGTTGTAGTCCAGGCGGTAGTAATGTTCGTGATCGTCGCCCGGCGGAAACAGCCCGCTGAGGGTCAATTGCTCGCCCATGGCGGTCTGCGAGTTACTGCTGACCCCCAGCAATGCCTGCGTGCCGTTGCGGTTATCTTCGGTGGTGCTCATGGTGCTGGTGAACGGTTTGCGGCTGGCCTGGGCCACCAGTGTTGTTGCGCCGTCGGTGGTGCCGGGCGGCGGCACTTGCGCCTGGATGGTCACGCCGGGGATGCGGGTCATCAGGGTGGTGTAGCGTTCGAAGGTCTTGCGGGTCAGCGGGCGTTCGGCCTGGATTTTGGCTGCCAGTTCGTCGAGCAGACCTTTGACCCGGCCGACATCGCCCTGCACCTGCACATCGCGCACATAACCTTCCACCAGCACCACTCGGGCTACGCCGTCGTCGAAACGCTGTTGCGGCAGGAAGGCGTAGGACAGCAGATAGCCGTCCTTCTGGTAGCGCCGGGTGATGTCGCGTGTGGCTTCGATCAGGTCGGCGAGGCTGGTCTGATGGCCGATCAGGGGTTTGTAGACTTCGGCCAGTTCGTTGAGCGGGTAGATCGTGCCGCCTTCGATCTGCACGGTTTTCAGATTGACTTTGGTCTCCATCAACAACGGCTGCGCCGTGGCCGCGCCGGGGTCGGGTACTTGCAGGGGCGTGGCGGCGGGGCGATAGGCATCTGCCGGCAGATTCGGCACGGGCAGGTTGCGGGTGGTTTCGTTGCTGTTGAGAAAGCTGGGCAGGGTGTCGGCGAGGGCGGCGGAACTGAGACTGAGGAACAGCAGGGATGCCATTACGCGCATAGGACACTCCATGGTCAGATCACAGCGCTGGGCTGAATTTTTCCTAAGAAAAAAGCGGAAGACTCGTGGGAATCTTCCGCCCTCAACCAAGCGTAGGCGCTGTAGGTGAGGCCGTCGAATCGGCCAGGTGCAATTTAGCGTTTGTTGCCTCCAAGAGCGCCGGTCAGACCACCGAGCACGCCACCCAGACCTCCGGTTGCGGTGCCTCCGGTGGCGGTGCCGCCGCTGACCAGTCCGCCGACCGCACCGACGGTGGCGCCGACGTTGCTGACCACACCACCCACGGCGGTGGTGACCGGGTTGTTGGTGGCGGCGATGGTGTTGCCGATGCCGCTGACGGCGCCGCCAACCTGGCCGGTGAGACCGGCGACCGGCGCGCCCAGACCTGTCGCGGCGCCGACTTGTTGAGTGACGCTGGTGACCGCACTGGTGACTGGGTTCAGCCCTGCGCCGACGGTAGCGCCGACGGTGGCCAGTGGCGAGGTGGTGGCGGTGATCGGCGTGCCCGAGCCGCCGAGTACGGTGTTGAGCGAAGCGATGGTGTTGCCCAGTCCGCCAGCCGTGACGCCGCCGGCGCTGACCACGCCGTTGGTGCTGCCGGCGTTCAGACCGGCACCGACGTTGACCACGGCGCCGCCAACCGTTTGCAGCAAGCCGGTACCGCCCAGGCCGCCGCCGAGACCACCGCCCAATCCGCCACCGCTGCTGGTGCCGTTGTCCACCAGCCCGCCGGCTTTGCCGACGGCAGTGCCGACATTGGTCAAGGCGCCGCCGACGGTGTTGGTCAACGCGTTGCCGCCGCCAGCACCGGTTACCTGACCGCCCACGCCTTTGACGGCGCCACCGACCTGGCCGAGGACACCATTGAGCGGAGCGCCGAGGCCGGTTGCATCGCCGACTTTGTCGGTGGTGCTTTCAACCATGGCAATCACTGGTACCAGACCGTTGCCGACACTTTTAGTCACCGAGCCCAGTGGGCCAGTGGTAGTGGCCAGACTCAGGGTGTCGCCGAGCATGGTGACTTTTTCACCGACGCCGTCGAGCACCGGAGCGACTTTGGTGACCACGCCGCCGACAACCGGAACGCTGCCGGTGGCGGTCGCCAGTTTGCTGCTCAGATCCGAGACGCCGGTACCGACATCTGAAACCACGCCGCCGACCGAGGACGCCGTGACGCCCAGGCCATTGTCGACCGTGCCCAGTTTGCCGATGCCGTTGGCCACGCCATCACCCAGGGTAGTGACCACATTGCCTGTGGTTTTTACTGCGCTTTGCACCACGCCGCCCACTACTGGAACGGTGCTCAAGGAGTCGCCGACCTGACCGACACCACTGCCGACGCCCGCGACGGTGTTGCCGACATCCTGCACCAGGGTGGTGGTCACTAGCGGGGTGGTAGTCGGGTTGGTCGGGTTGGTTGGATCCGTAGGGTCTGTCGGATTGGTAGGATTGGTCGGGTTCGTCGGATTGGTCGGATTGGTCGTGCCGGTACCGCCAGTGCCACCGGTACCACCTGTGCCAGCGGTATCGGTGCCGCCAGTACCGCCAGTGCCACTACTACCGCCTGTGCCACCAGTGCCGCCAGTGCCCGACGTCGCGCTGTCTGGCGAAGAGCTGCCGGAGCTGCTGTGATGGCCGCCACCGCCGCTGCTGCAGCCAGCGAGGCCAAGGGAGAGGATCAATGCCAGAGCTGTTGCCGATTTGCACCACACTTGAGTTTTCATGATTGAGATTCCTTGCACCTGTAACAACATTCGTCGTTTTCGATGGCTCACCGATCTGTCGCCGGTGATGCCTCGTCCGTGGTGCCAATCTCGATCGCGCGGTGCTTTTCCACCATTCTCAAGTTGGTATTAACGCCTTTATATATAAGGCGCCGCGCCGTGCCTAAGGACTAATACCCAGGATATAGACGCATAAAAAAAGGCCTTGAAAATCAAGGCCTGGAGTTTTTCAGAGTGCGGCGCCAAACGCGGAAAAACTTAAGTGATATATACACAATTTACAGGCTTGCCTGGGCGGATACTCAGGCAACCGGTTGCCACTGACCGACCATATGTTCCAGATCGCCGTTTCCGATCAGGCGCAACTCGCCGCTGGATCCCGGCGCGCTCGCCAGCAATGAGACCTCGCTGGGCAAACGCACCGGTTTGCGAAAGTGCACGGCGATTTCAAGGTTGGCCTTGGGTAGATGATCAGCCAGCGCGGCGAGGGTTCGTGCCTTGTTCCACAGACCGTGAGCAATCGCCGTGGGAAAACCGAACAGCTTGGCACTGGCCGCGCTCAGGTGAATCGGGTTGTAGTCGCCCGAGACTTTGGCGTATTGCCGACCGATATCGGCCGGGGCTTTCCATTGCGCGACTTGCGTCAACACCTGGGACGGTTCCCAGTGTTGATCGACGGGTTCGCCGTCGAGTTTCACGCCGCGACAGAGCATCTGGCTTTCGGCTTCCCACAGCGGCCCGAGTTGATCATCCAGAGTGGTCAACACCTCGAAAGTCGCCCCTTTGGGATGCGGCTGCAGGTTGTGCACGCGGACGCTGACTTGCGCGCGACTGATCCCGCCCATCGGCCGCAACACGCGAATGCGGTTGCTCAGGTGAATCAGCCCCAGCAACGGGAACGGAAACTCCTTCGCCGTGAGCAATTGCATCTGCAGGGCGAACGCGAGGATGTGTGGATAAGTCGGCGGCAGCAGGCCGTCATCGGTAAAGCCGCAGACCTTGCGATAGGCCGCCAGTTTTTGCGGGTCGACATCGACCCAGCAGCGCAAACCGCTGTCGGGCAGTCGGGTGCCAGTGATCTTGCGCCGTGTCGCGGCCCGCGCGTACAGGCCGGGCAGGCTCGGTTCACGGTCGAGGGTGTGCCATTCAATGCTCATGCCTATGCCCCCAGAACACTTTGGCCACAGACCCGCAGCGCCTGGCCGGTAAATGCGCCGGTGCCCGGTTGCGCCAGCCACGCGACGGCTTCGGCGACGTCTTGCGGCAAGCCGCCCTGGCCCAGCGAACTCATGCGCCGTCCGGCCTCACGCAGGCCGAACGGGATGTGCGCGGTCATCTGGGTTTCGATGAAGCCCGGGGCCACAGCGTTGATGCTGATGCCGCGTTCGTGCAGCGTTGGCGCCCAGGCCTGAGCCAGGCCGATCAGCCCGGCCTTGCTCGCGGCGTAGTTGGTCTGTCCACGATTGCCGGCGATGCCGCTGATCGAGGCCAGCAGAATCACCCGCGCATTGTCGTGCAGGGTGCCGCTGTCGAGCAGCGCCTTGGTCAGCACTTGCGGGGCATTGAGGTTGACCGCCAGCACCGCGTCCCAGAATTCCGGGGTCATGTTGGCCAGGGTCTTGTCGCGGGTGATCCCGGCGTTGTGCACCAGAATGTCGAGGCCGTCCGGCAGTTGTTCGATCAGGTGCGCGGCGGCATCTTCGGCGCAGATATCAAGGGTGATCGCCCGGCCGCCAAGACGTGCGGCGAGGGCTTCCAGATCAGTCTTGGCCGGGGGGACGTCGAGCAGAATCACCTCGGCGCCATCGCGGGCGAGGGTCTCGGCAATCGAGGCGCCGATCCCGCGTGCCGCGCCGGTGACCAGCGCCTTGCGTCCGGCCAATGGCCGGGTCCAATCGGTGACCGGCGTGGCGCACGGGCTCAGGCGAATCACCTGCCCGGAAACAAAGGCACTTTTCGGTGACAGGAAAAACCGCAACGGCCCCTCAAGCTGATCTTCAGCGCCGTCACCGACATAGATCAGTTGCAGCGTGCCGCCGCTACGCAGCTCCTTGGCCAGCGAACGCGAAAAGCCTTCGAGCGCTCGCTGTGCACTGGACGCAAACGGATCGCGCAGGGTTTCCGGGGCGCGGCCCAGGATCACCAGGTGCGCGCTGCTGTCGAGGTTTTTCATCAACGGCTGGAAGAACTCGCGCAGCTGTTTGAGCTGGTCGGTGTGCTGCAGGTCGCTGGCGTCGAACACCACGGCCTTGAGTTTAGGCCCGTGCCCGGGAATCCACGCGGTGGCCAGCGACGGTTCAGTGCCGTAGCTGTAGATCGCATCGGTCAGGCGGTTGGCGAACGCATTGACCCGCTCGGCCAGCGGCCCGCCACCGATCAACAGCGCGCCGTCCACCGGCCGCAGGCGTCCGGCCTGCCAGCGTTCCAGCCGCACCGGCGACGGCAGGCCCAAAGCCCCGACCAGACGGTGGCCGATGGATGAGTTGGCGAAGTCGATATAGCGGTCAGACATGGAACGCTCTCCAAAAGTTGGGGTTCAAAGTGTGGACTACCAACGGCAATCAATCGTTCGATCCACGCAATAAGGCCTACGCTAGAACAGCAGAGTAGACCACCGTCCCTGTGGGAGCTGGCTTGCCAGCGATGGCGGAGTGTCAGCCACTGGAAATGCTGGAGGTGCCGGCCCTATCGCTGGCAAGCCAGCTCCCACAGGGATATCCATGAATTCGGATCAACAAGGAGCTTTTCATGAGTCAGCTGCGCCGCGTCGCCATCATCGGTGGTAACCGTATTCCTTTCGCCCGTTCCAACGGGCCGTACGCCACTGCCAGCAATCAGGTGATGCTCACCGCCGCGCTTGAAGGCCTGGTCGAACGCTACAACCTGCACGGCCTGCGCATCGGCGAAGTGGTGGCGGGGGCGGTGCTTAAATTGTCACGGGATATGAATCTGACCCGCGAGTGCGTGCTCGGCTCGCGGCTGTCGCCGGCCACCCCGGCCTATGACATCCAGCAAGCCTGCGGCACCGGGCTGGAGGCAGCGCTGCTGGTGGCCAACAAAATCGCCCTCGGCCAGATTGACTGCGGCATTGCCGGTGGCGTCGACACCACCTCGGACGCGCCGATCAGCGTCAGCGAAGGCTTGCGCAAAATCCTTCTGCAGGCCAACCGCGCCAAGACCACCGGCGACAAGCTGAAAACCTTTCTGCAACTGCGTCCGCGGCACCTGATCCCGGAATTCCCGCGTAACGGCGAACCGCGCACCGGCCTGTCGATGGGCCAGCACTGCGAACTGATGGCGCAGACCTGGGACATCCCCCGTGAGGAGCAGGATCAACTGGCCCTCGAAAGCCATCACAAACTCGCCGCGTCCTACAGTGAAGGCTGGCACAACGATCTGATGACGCCTTTCCTCGGCCTGACCCGCGACAACAACCTGCGCCCGGACCTGACCCTGGAAAAACTCGCCACGCTCAAACCCGCTTTCGAAAAAAGCGCGAAGGGCACGCTGACGGCAGGCAACTCCACGCCACTCACCGACGGCGCCTCAGTGGTGCTGCTGGGCAGCGAGGAATGGGCGAAAGAACGTGGTCTGCCGATCCTCGCCTACCTGCGCGATGGCGAAGCGGCGGCGGTGGATTTCGTCAACGGCGCCGAAGGCCTGTTGATGGCGCCGGTGTATGCCGTGCCGCGCTTGCTGGCGCGTAATGGGTTGACCCTGCAAGACTTCGATTACTACGAAATTCACGAAGCGTTCGCCGCGCAGGTGCTGTGCACGCTCAAGGCCTGGGAAGACCCCGAATACTGCAAGACGCGTTTGGGGCTGGAGGCACCGCTGGGTTCGATCGACCGCAGCCGGCTGAATGTGAAAGGCAGCTCACTGGCGGCGGGGCATCCGTTTGCCGCGACCGGCGGGCGGATTGTCGCCAACCTGGCAAAACTGCTGGATGCGGCGGGCAAGGGCAGGGGGCTGATCTCGATCTGCGCCGCTGGCGGCCAGGGTGTCACCGCGATCATCGAACGTTGAGCGCAATCCCCTGTGGGAGCGGGCTTGCTCGCGAAAGCGGTCTGTCAGACACAATGACGGCGCCTGACACGGCCCCTTCGCGAGCAAGCCCGCTCCCACAGGGGAAATGAATGCCAATGTCAGATTCTGTCGCAAATGCCCTCGACGCTGATTGCCAACATTTCAAACGGGCTCAGCTATGATCGGCAACGGTCGATTATTTCGGCACAGTGTGTGCATCCACAGGGTTCACAGGTCGGCAACCCCTCCCCGTAGCGCGAGGATTGCCGTATAACGAGTGACATTCGCGTGTTTGGTAATAAAGGACCCACAATAAAAGCTGATGAAGACTCCAAAACGCATTGAACCCCTGATCGAAGACGGTCTGGTCGACGAAGTGCTGCGCCCACTCATGAGTGGTAAAGAAGCAGCTGTTTATGTGGTGCGCTGCGGTAACCAGTTACGTTGCGCGAAGGTTTACAAGGAGGCGAACAAACGCAGTTTCCGCCAGGCAGCCGAGTATCAGGAAGGCCGCAAGGTGCGTAACAGCCGGCAGGCGCGAGCGATGGCCAAGGGTTCGAAATTCGGTCGCAAAGAGACCGAAGACGCTTGGCAGAACGCCGAAGTCGCGGCGCTGTTCCGTCTGGCCGGTGCCGGCGTGCGAGTGCCCAAGCCATACGACTTTCTCGATGGCGTGCTGCTGATGGAGCTGGTGGCCGACGAATATGGCGATGCCGCCCCGCGTCTGAACGACGTGGTGCTGGAGCCGGATCAGGCCCGCGAGTATCACGCGTTCCTGATCTCGCAGATCGTGCTGATGTTGTGTACCGGTCTGGTGCACGGTGACCTCTCGGAGTTCAACGTGCTCCTGACCCCGACCGGCCCGGTGATCATCGACCTGCCGCAGGCGGTGGATGCCGCTGGCAACAACCACGCGTTCAGCATGCTCGAGCGCGATGTGGGCAACATGGCTTCGTACTTCGGGCGCTTTGCCCCGGAGCTGAAGCAGACCCGCTACGCGAAAGAAATGTGGGCGCTGTACGAAGCCGGCACCTTGCACCCCAACAGCGTGCTGACCGGTGAGTTCGACGATCCTGAAGACCTGGCCGACGTTGGCGGAGTGTTGCGCGAGATCGAAGCGGCCCGGCTCGACGAAGAGCGCAAGCAGGCGATCCGTGCGGCGGATGACGAGCCCAAGGGCAAGTCCGACGAACCGCCTCCGCCACCGTGGATGCAGTAAGCGCATGAACAGAAACCCGGCTTCGGCCGGGTTTTTTGTGCCTGCCGCATTTCCAGAACCACCGCAGATCCCCCTGTGGGAGCGAGCCTGCTCGCGAAGGGGCCTTACCAGTCACCATCCCTGTTGACTGACATACCGCTTTCGCGAGCAGGCTCGCTCCCACAGAGGATGGGTGGTGTTGCTAATAGTTGTGTGTGAATCTGTCCGGCCTCGGCACACTCAAGGACTGAATGTGATCACCCCACGCAACACCCAATTGATCATCACCGCCCGGCTGATCTCCGACTTCGGCGCCTTCCTCAACATGGTCGCGCTGGCGACTTACGTTTACCTGCTGAGCAACAGCGCCATGAGCGTCGGGGTGTTCCTCGCCAGTCGGGTCGGCGGGGGGATTTTTGCCAGCCTGATGGGTACACGCTTCTACCGGCGCTGGAATGGCCGGGTGCCGCTGATCGCTTTCGATCTGCTGCGCGCGGCGTTGCTTGGCCTGCTGTTGATCCTGCCGCTGAGCCAGCAGGCGTTGCTGTTGCCGGTGATCGCTTTCGGCCTGGGTTTTGGCAATTCGATGTTCGCCATCGGCCTCAACAGTCAGTTGCCACGGCTGATCGAACCGGCGCAGCTATTGAAAACCAATGCCTGGATCACCTCGGCGTCGTCGGCGGCAATGGTCGGCGGCAGCCTGGTGTCCGGTTTGCTGGTGGCAGCCTTCGGTTTCGAAACGGTCTTCGCGCTCAACGCACTGACCTATGTGCTGGCGGCGCTGTTGATTGCGCCGTTGCGCTTCACCGCTGCAGAAGTCAGCGAACAATCAACCAGCGAACGCGGCGAATGGTCAGCCCTGAAACAAGGCCTGCGCAGCGCTCCGGTGATTGCGGCGATGCTCGCCGTGACCATGGCCGACACCTTGGGCAGTGCCGCGCACAACGTCGGGTTCCCGATCATCTCCAAACTGCTGACACCCGATTCGGCCAGCACCACGCTGGGCCTGATGCTGGCGGTGTGGGCCAGCGGCAAACTGCTGGGTGCGCGGATTGCCAGTCGCCTCAAAGGCACGGATAACCGTGATCTGGAGCGACGGTATTTCTTCGGCGTGGCGTTGATGTCCTGCGGTTTCATCCTGATGTTCCAGCAGCACAGCCTTTTCGGTCTGCTGCTGTTTTCCCTGCCGGCGGGGTTGGGTGACGGTATTTCTGAAGTCGGCCTGATGTCGCGCCTGCAACGTGAACCGGAGCATTTGCGGCTGCCGATTTTCAGTTTCCTGACCTTGCTGCAAATGACCGGGTTCGGCGTCGGCATGCTGATTGCCGCGCCGTTTTACGGTTGGTGGACGCCGGGTGCCGTGGTCATGCTGTTCCACGGCATCCCGCTCGGCACATTGTTGGCCGTGAAGTGGCTGGCGCTCAGGCGCGGGCGGGTTGCGCGCAGCAGCCCGACGCCAGTTCCTTGAGGATCGGGCAATCGGGGCGATTGTCGCCATTACAGTGCTCGACCAGATCCTGCAGGGTGTCGCGCAATTCGCCGAGCTCGCGGATCTTCTGATTCAGCTCGTCGATGTGCTGACGCGCCAGCGCTTTCACATCGGCACTGGCACGCTGGCGATCCTGCCACAGGGTCAGCAGCTTGCCGACTTCCTCAAGGGAAAAGCCCAGGTCCCGCGAACGCTTGATGAACGCCAGGGTGTGCAGGTCATCTTCGCTGTAGACCCGGTAGCCGCTGTCGGTGCGATGGGCAGCCTTGAGCAGGCCGATCGACTCGTAATAGCGGATCATCTTTGCGCTCAGGCCACTGTGCCGGGCCGCTTGGCCGATGTTCATCGCTGTTCCTCCAGATCCTTCGGTTTCCAGGTTTTCAACAGTAGCGCATTGCTCACCACGCTGACGCTCGACAGCGCCATCGCCGCACCGGCCAGCACCGGATTGAGGAAGCCGAGCGCTGCCAGCGGAATGCCGATCAGGTTGTAGACGAAGGCCCAGAACAGGTTCTGGCGGATCTTCGCGTAAGTCTTGCGGCTGATCTCCAGCGCTGCCGGCACCAGCCGTGGATCGCCGCGCATCAGAGTGATGCCGGCGGCGTGCATCGCTACGTCGGTGCCGCCGCCCATGGCGATGCCGATGTCGGCAGCCGCCAGTGCCGGGGCGTCGTTGATGCCGTCGCCGACCATCGCCACCACGCCGGTTTTCTTCAGTTCGGCGACGGTCGCGGCTTTGTCGGCGGGGAGTACTTCGGCGTGAACGTTTTCAATGCCCAGCGCCTCGGCCACCACGCGCGCACTGCCACGGTTGTCACCGGTCAGCAGATGGCAGTGAATACCGCGGACGGCCAGTTGCTGCACGGCTTGCAGTGCGCCGGGCTTGAGCGTGTCGCCGAAGGCGAACAAACCGAGTACACGCGGTTCCGGGCTTTGCTCGATCAGCCACGACAGGGTTCGGCCTTGGCTTTCCCAAGCCTTGGCGGACTCGGCGAGATTGCCCGCGCTCAGGCCACTTTCTTCCAGCAAGCGCCGATTGCCCAGCGCCAGGCGCCGACCATCAAGCGTGCCAGCGATACCGCGCCCGGACAGGGCCTGGCTGTCGCTGACATCCGGCACGCTCAGGTCACGCTCGGCGGCCGCGTCTAACACGGCTTTGGCCAGCGGATGCTCGCTGCCGCGTTGCAGGGCGCCGGCCAGTGTCAGCAGAGTTTTTTCATCGCCATCCAGCGCACTGAAATGGGCGATACGCGGGGTGCCGGAAGTCAGCGTGCCGGTCTTGTCGAAGACCACGTTGTCGACTGCATGGGCACGTTCCAGCGCTTCGGCGTCCTTGATCAGAATGCCGTGACGCGCAGCCACACCCGTGCCGGCCATGATCGCCGTCGGCGTGGCGAGGCCGAGGGCACATGGACAGGCAATCACCAGCACAGCGACCGCGTTGATCAATGCTGTTTCCATAGGCGCGCCGTACAGCCACCAGCCAATCAGTGTCGCCAACGCGATCAGCAACACGGTGGGCACGAACACCTGGCTGACTTTATCCACCAGTTTCTGGATCGGCGCTTTCGCCGCCTGAGCGTCTTCTACCAGACGGATGATCCGCGCCAGCACGCTTTCCGCGCCGAGGGCGGTGGTGCGCACCAGCAGTCGGCCTTCACCGTTGATCGCACCACCGGTGACCTTGTCGCCCGGCTGTTTTGGCACTGGCAGGCTTTCGCCGCTGATCAGCGCTTCGTCGGCGTGGCTTTGGCCTTCAAGTACTTCGCCGTCTACCGGGAAACGTTCACCGGGTTTGACCAAGACCTGATCGTTCAGACGCAGGGCGCTGATCGCGACGTCCTGTTCACGACCGTCGATGACTTGAATCGCCCGCTCCGGGCGCAAGGCTTCGAGGGCGCGGATGGCGCTGGCGGTCTGGCGTTTGGCGCGGCTTTCCAGGTATTTGCCGAGGAGCACCAGGGCGATCACCACCGCCGAGGCTTCGAAATACAGATGCGGCATGCGCCCGGCGGCGGTGGCCCATTCGTACAGGCTTAAGCCATAACCGGCGCTGGTGCCGAGGGCCACCAGCAAGTCCATGTTACCGGCGCCGGCGCGCACGGCTTTCCACGCGGCCACGTAGAAACGTGCACCGAAAATGAATTGCACCGGGGTGGCGAGGGCGAATTGCGCCCAGGCCGGAAGCATCCAGTGAATGCCGAACGGTTGCAGCAGCATCGGCAACACCAGCGGCAACGCCAGGACGATCGCGCAGATCAGCGCCCAGCGCTCATGTTGCAGGCGCTGTTGCTGGTTATCGGTGGCGGGGTGTTCGGCTTGCCAGACGCTGGCCGAGTAGCCGGCCTTGCTCACAGCATCGAGCAGCGACTGAATATCGACCTGACCGAGCCATTCGAGGTGCGCGCGTTCGTTGGCGAGGTTGACGCTGACGCTCTTCACCCCGGGGACTTTGTTCAGGGCGCGCTCGACGCGACCGACGCACGAGGCGCAGGTCATGCCGTCGATGCTCAACTCCACCGTCTGCTGCGGCACGCTGTAACCGGCGCGTTCAACCGCCGCCATCAACGACGGCAAGCTGTCACCAGGCGCCTGGACGCGGGCCTGTTCGGTGGCGAGATTGACGCTGACGGCACTGGCGCCGCTGACTTTGCGCAACGCCCGCTCGACACGCCCGGCGCAACTGGCGCAGGTCATGCCGGCAATCGGCAGATCGAAAGTGATGGAATCGGACATCGGTCTTACTCCCTGTAGAAGATGCCTACAAGGATCAACCTTGCCACGCGGGCAAGGTCAAGCGCCAATATTTGACTCACTACAAAAACAGTGTGGGAGCGGGCTTGCTCGCGAATGCGCTGTGTCAGTCAACATCATCGCTGAATGACACAGCGCATTCGCGAGCAAGCCCGCTCCCACATTTGGAGTTTTGCTTAGTATTCGAGGGCGGCAGGTCGCAGGTACAAGCCTTTGGCATTTGCCGCGATCCGGTACTTGAGCACATCGCCGGCCTTAAGCGAGATCTCCTGCGCCGGCGGCGCGAGCATGCCTGCCTGGCAACCCGGCACTTGGCCAGGCAATTGTTTCAGACGGATGGAAATCGTCCCGTGGGGCAGGTTGAACGAAGTGGTCTGTTCCTGAAGCAGGCGCGCTGCCAGTTCATCATTGACGTACACGCCAATCTCGCAGGGAGTCGGCACTTCCAGACGCTCGCGCGAGATGATCAGAACGGCGTAGTCCTCACCGGTCGCGTTGGCCTGGGGCAGGGCGGCAAAGAGGCTGAGCAAGCCAAACAGGCTGAAAGCTGACCAGCGCATGGCTGAATCTCCTGAATTTGAGTCATTGATGCACGCAGCTTGGCTGAGCGCGACGCCGATTGCCAGCCCGGCAGTTTTCTGCAGAACTTGACCTTGCCATGGTGGCAAGCTCGACACTGCGGGCAACCTCACTCAAAGGAGTCCATCCATGCAAGTGTTCAACGTTCAAGGCATGTCCTGCGGCCACTGTGTCAAAGCCATCACCAACGCCGTGCAGGCGAAGGATCCGGCGGCCAGCGTGCGGGTCGATCTGGCGGCTAAAGAAGTTGGTGTCGAGAGTTCGCTGAGTGCCGAGCAGGTGATCGAGGTGATCAGCGAAGAGGGCTACCCGGTAAAACTCGCCGGATAACGATAAATCCCTGTGGCGAGGGAGCTTGCTCCCGCCGGGTCGCGAAGCGGCCCTTTTTTTCAATTGAAAAACACTGGGCCTGCTGCGCAGTCCAGCGGGAGCAAGCTCCCTCGCCACAGGTTTCAGGTGTAGGTCATCTGATTTCTAATAGTTAGCGAGCTATCGGAATGTTCAAGGTGTCTCAGCGCGGCTAGACTGTCGGGCTGCCGACCTCTATCCCACCTGGATGCCTGATGAACTTCCGTACCATTCTGATTCTCGGTGCCCTGAGCGCCTTCGGTCCGCTGGCGATCGACTTCTATTTGCCGGCGTTCCCGTCGATGGCGCTGGCCTTTGGCACTGATGAAAAGCATGTGCAACTGACCCTGGCGGCCTATTTCGCCGGTCTGTCGATCGGGCAGTTGCTGTATGGGCCGGTGGCCGACCGGTTTGGGCGGCGCCTGCCGCTGTTGGTCGGTGTCGGCCTGTTCACCCTGGCCTCACTGGCCTGTGCCTATGCACCGAGTCTGGAGTGGCTGATCGGTGCGCGTTTCGTTCAGGCGCTGGGCGGCTGCGCGGGGATGGTGATTTCCCGGGCGGTGGTCAGTGATAAGTGCGATGCGGTCGGTTCGGCGAAAGTCTTTTCACAACTGATGCTGGTGATGGGATTGGCGCCGATTCTCGCGCCGTTGCTCGGCGGTCTGCTGGTCAATACCACGGGCTGGCAGTCGATCTTCCTCGCACTGACCGGCTTCAGCGCACTGGCCGCCCTCGCTGTGGCGCTGGGTCTGCCGGAAAGTCTGCCGGACTACGTGCCGCGCCAGCCGTTGTCCGGTGCGTTGCGCCAATACGGCCGGCTGTTTGGCGACCGGGTGTTTCTCGGCCACGCCCTGACCGGTGGTATCGCGGTCGCCGGGATGTTTTCCTATATCGCCGGTTCGCCGTTCGTCTTCATCAAACTGTACGGCGTACCGGCCGAGCATTTCGGCTGGCTGTTCGGCACCAATGCGGCGGGTTTCATTCTGGTGGCCCAGGTCAACGCACGGCTGTTGGCCAAGCGCGGTCCGGCATTCCTGCTGGCACGGGCGGTGTGGGTGTATCTGTTGGCCGGGGTTTCTTTGCTCGCGGTCAGCTCGCTGCACACCGAAGCGTTGTGGCCGCTGTTGATCCCGTTGTTCGTGTGTATCGCCAGCCTCGGCTGCATCCTGCCCAACGCAGCGGCGTGTGCAATGAACGGCCAGGGTGCGCGTGCCGGTAGTGCGTCGGCACTGATGGGCTGCCTGCAGTTCAGCGTGGCTTCCGGCGCGGCTTCGCTGGTGGGCGTTCTGCACGATGGCAGCGCCATGCCGATGGCCATGGTCATCAGCCTGTGCGGGTTGCTGGTGGTGAGCGTCGCGATGTACACCCGGCATTTGCAGAATGCCCGGGCGTTGGCGCAAGCACAGGCCGAAGCCTGACTGCCTCAGCCGACGGCGCGTTGCTGTCCGGGGTCGGGAATCCGATGGGGCGCGTGCAGGCGCGCTTCGAGGGTGCGGGTGAAGGCGAGCGCCTCGGCTTCACTGCGAAAGGTCACGGCGTGCTGGTCCAGGCGAACCTGCCATTGGGACTTTGCCACTTCTTTTATCAGGATCTTCATTACTGACCTCCCTTGTGTAAAAGATGCATCGCAGAGGCTTCGAGTGTAGACCTGAATACGATCGGATTTGTGACAACGATCAAGCATCTGACTGACGGCAAACAACAGCGCCAGCCCTTGAAAGGACTGGCGCCGATGACGTCGTTCGGGTTTTCAGAAACTTTCTAAAACAATTTTGCCTTTGGCTTTGCCGCTTTCCAGCAGCTCATGCGCCCGGCGCAGGTTCGCCGCGTTGATCGTGCCGAAATGCTCGCCGACGGTGGTCTTCAACGTCCCCGCATCAATCAGCTCGGCCACTCGGTTGAGCAGCTTGTGCTGCTCGATCATGTCCGGTGTTTCGAACAGCGAGCGGGTGTACATGAACTCCCAGTGCAGCGACAGGCTCTTGCGCTTGAGCTGGCTCACGTCCAGCGACTTCGGATCGTCGATCAGCGCGAGTTTGCCTTGCGGGGCCAACGCCTCGACCAGTTGCTCCAGGTGCAGATCGGTCTGGGTCAGGCTGGCAACGTGGGTCACGTGATCGATGCCGGCGCGTTTCAGTTCTTCGCTCAGCGGCTGGCTGTGGTCGATCACCAGGTCGGCGCCCAGCTCCGTCACCCAGTCGCGAGTCTGTGCGCGGGACGCGGTGCCGATGACCTTCAGGCCGGTCAACTGGCTGGCCAGTTGGGTGAGGATCGAACCGACGCCGCCAGCGGCGCCGACGATCAGCAGGCTTTGACCTTCATCGGTCTTGCCCTCACGGATCTGCAGGCGTTCGAACAGCAGTTCCCACGCGGTGATCGCGGTCAGCGGCAGCGCGGCGGCTTCGGCAAAACCGAGGGATTTGGGCATGTGGCCAACAATGCGCTCATCGACCACGTGCAGCTCGCTGTTGCCACCGGCACGGGCGATGGAGCCGGCGTAAAACACTTTGTCGCCGGCCTTGAACAGCGTCACTTCACTGCCGACGGCCTTGACCACACCGGCGACGTCCCAGCCCAGTACTTTTGCTGCGCCGTTTTCCGGCGCCACGTTCTGCCGCACCTTGGTGTCGACCGGGTTGACCGAGATGGCTTTGACTTCCACCAGCAGGTCGCGCGGGCCGGCGACCGGCTCCGGCAGTTCGATGTCTTGCAGGGATTTTTCGTCGCTGATCGGCAGGGAGGCGTAATAGGCGATGGCTTTCATGACTTGCTCCGTAACGGTAATAGAAGAAGGGCTCAGGCGATGGCGCCCAGACGTTTCAATTGGAAGTGTTCGATGCAGTGGCCGGCGGCGGCCTGGAAGTTCTGAAAATGCGCGCTGGCGTTGTGCGCCGAAAGGATTTCCTCGCTGGCCCAGTGTTCGATCACATAAAAGGTCAGCGGATCGGCCAGGTCGCGATGCAGGTCGTACTGGCTGCAGCCTTCTTCGGCGCGACTCGGCTCAACCAGTTCGCGCAGGGCGTTTTCGAGGGTGTCCTGCTGGCCGGGTTTGGCGATCAGGGTGGCGATGGCGGTGAATGCTTGGGACATGTGCGGCTCCAGTCGCGGGATAAATTTGCTTGAACCCATCATTGGCTATTTCTCGGCGCGATAAAACCGGCTAAAAGAGCAGTCTCTTTCAATATTTTTTTGATAATCGAGGCTGAGAATGCTGCGTTTCGACGATTTACAGTTGTTCGTTCGCGCGGCGGATCTGGGCAGCCTGTCGGCAGCGGCGCGGGTGATGGACATGTCCGCGGCAGTGGCCAGCGCCGCGCTCAAACGCATCGAACAGCAACTGGGCGTGCGTTTGCTGGCGCGCTCGACCCGCAGCCTGCGTCTGACCGCCGAGGGCGAAGGCTTCCTCGAATACGCGCGGGCCGCGTTGAGTTCGCTGGACGAAGGCCGGCGATTTCTCTCCAGCGCGCAGGATCAGGTCAGCGGCATCCTGCAGTTGTCGGCGCCTTCGGATTTCGGGCGCAACTTGCTGTTGCCGTGGCTCGACGAGTTTCAGCGCGAGCATCCGAAACTGACCGTGCGCCTGTTGCTCGGTGATCGCATCGCCGACCTGTTCCGCCAGCCGGTGGACATCGCCCTGCGTTATGGCGAACCCGAGGATTCGAGCCTGGTGGCCCTGCCCATCGCTCCGGACAATCGCCGCGTGCTCTGCGCATCGCCGGCGTACCTGGCGCGCCACGGCGAACCGCGTCAGCTCGAACAACTGGCGCAGCACAATTGCCTGCTGTACATGCTCGGCAGCCGCGTGCACGACCATTGGAGTTTTCATGACGGCAAACGTGAAGTCGGCCTGACGGTCAGTGGCGATCGCTTCAGTGATGACGCCGACGTCGTCCGGTTGTGGGCGGTGGCGGGGGCGGGCATCGCCTACAAATCGTGGCTCGATGTCGGCACGGATGTGCTCGCCGGGCGCCTCAAAGTGTTGCTGCCAGAGCTGCTCTGTGAGCGTGCTCCGCTGAATCTGTTGTGCGCCCATCGCGCACAATTGAGTAAGCCGGTGAACCTTTTGAGGGAAATGCTCGCCAGCCGATGCGCCGAATTGAGTAGTCAATTTCCCCATTTCCCGAAAGTTGATCATTAGTCGCAGGCAATTAGCGAAATTTCACTCAGGAACTATCACCATTCGTGTCAGCCACGGCGCAGGAAGCAGCGTGCATCCCGCTTATACTAGCGACCGCCTCAAACCTGCACCGATAACCGGTCAGGACTGAATCCGGCCGGTTTTTCAGAGCCGGGCGAGCGCTGCACAAACGCCGCGGACACTCCATTGACGGGTGCCGCAGCACCGGCCTGGCTTGCTCCGGTTCATGGCGTTTTACCCGTCTTGGCCGATGACCCATTACTGGTCAAGATGTCTTCGAGCAGTAGACGATACGATTCAACAGGGAGTGAATACATGGAACATGCACCTTGCATCAGCCAGATCGCCACGCTGCTGGCCGACCCCAAGCGCAGTGCGATGATGTGGGCGTTGATGGATGGCTCGGCACGCCAGACCGAAGAGCTGGCGCTGCTGGCAGGGTTGTCGCCATCTTCGGCCAGTGCGCATCTGGGGCGTTTGTCCGCCGGGGCCTGTTGAAAGTCGAGGTCCGTGGGCGCAAGCGCTTTTTCCGTCTGGCAGCCCCGGAGATCGCGGCGGCCATCGAAGCGCTGGCCAGTGCCACGATCGCCAGCGCACCGCGGGAAATTCCTCACGTATTCAAACGCTCGGCACCGAGCGCCAATCCCCGGACTGCGCCGTCTTCACTGCTGCGTGCGCGCTTTTGCGATGATCATTTGGGTGGCACGCTGGCCGCCGATCTGTATCAGCGTCTGCTCGATGCCGGCTGGCTCGAACAGATCGAGCAGCGGGTCGTGGTGACCCTCAAAGGCTCGACGCAACTGGCCAACCGGGGGGTGTTCATCCAGGCCCTCGCTCATCGCAAGGCTCAGGTGGCGTGCGCCTGTCCGGACTGGAGCGAGCGTCGCCCGCACTTGGGCGGTTCACTCGGCGCGGCGGTGCTGCAACTGTTCATGCAGTCCGGCTGGCTGGCGCTGCCCAAGGACTCCCGAGCCTTGCAAGTGACCCCGGCCGGGCAGCGGGAAATCCAGCGGTTCGCCAAGGAAACCGAGCTGGAATTGGCCTGATAGAGCGTTCGCCGGCCGACACTTCGACGCTGGCGTCGCCTGTGACTGCGAACAGGTCGTATCCAGAAAAAGCGCTGAGGCGTTATCACGCACACTCGATCCGCACACATTGCGGAGGGGATGGGCATGGATACGCGAGACTTCAGCGCAGCAGAACGCCTGGAACGGCTGCCGCTCAGCGGTTATCACCAGGTTATTTTCATCATCATTGCCCTGGCGTTCTTTTTCGACTCCATGGACCTGGCCATGATGACGTTCCTGCTCGGCTCGATCAAAACCGAGTTCGGCTTGAGCAGTGCACAAGCCGGCCTGCTCGCCAGTTCGAGTTTTTTCGGCATGGTGCTGGGGGCGTCGTTATCGGGGATGCTCGCCGACCGCTTCGGGCGCAAACCGGTGTTTCAGTGGAGCATCGTGTTGTGGGGCGTGGCCAGTTATCTGTGTTCGACCGCGCAAACGGTCGAGAGCCTGACGCTGTTCCGGATCCTGCTGGGGATCGGCATGGGCATGGAGTTTCCGATTGCACAGTCGATGCTTTCGGAGTTGATCCCGGCGCAGCGGCGCGGGCGCTACATTGCATTGATGGACGGTTTCTGGCCGCTGGGTTTTGTTGCCGCCGGGGTGCTGTCGTACTTTCTGCTGCCGCTGATTGGCTGGCGCGATATCTTCCTGGTGTTGGCGGTGCCGGCGGTGTTTGTGCTGGCAATCCGTTTCTTTATCCCCGAATCACCGCGCTGGCTGGAGCAAGCCGGACGCCATGAGGCGGCGGACAAGGTTCTGAGCGCAATAGAGACGCGCGTGCGCACGTCGCTCGGGGGGGCGACGCTGCCGGAGCCGGTGCGCCTGCCAAGAACAGTGACGCCGCCGGGCAACTTCTTCTCGGCGCTCAAGCAGATATGGTCGCCGCAATATCGTCAGCGCACCACGATGATCTGGAGCCTGTGGTTTTTCGCCTTGCTCGGTTTCTACGGGCTGACATCGTGGCTCAGTGCGTTGTTGCAACAGTCGGGTTTCGCCGTGACCCAGTCGGTGTATTACACCGTACTGATTTCTCTGGGCGGGATTCCCGGGTTCCTGATGGCCGCGTGGCTGGTGGAACGCTGGGGGCGCAAACCGGTGTGCATCGTGACGTTGCTCGGCGGCGGAGTGATGGCGTTTCTCTACGGGCAGAGTGCGGTGTTCGGCGGCAACGTCGCGTTGCTGATCAGCTCGGGGCTGCTGATGCAGTTTTTCCTGTTCGGCATGTGGGCGGTGCTCTACACCTACACGCCTGAGTTGTACCCGACTTCGGCGCGCGCCACAGGCTCGGGCTTTGCCTCGGCGATTGGCCGTGTCGGCTCGTTGCTCGGGCCGCTGGTGACCGGGCTGGTGTTCCCGATTACCGGGCAAGGCGGAGTGTTTGCGCTGGGCGCGCTGTGCTTTGCGATTGCGGCGGGGGTGGTGTGGCTGTTCGGGATGGAGACGCGGGGCAAGACGCTGGAAGAGCTGACAGAGTCGACACCGGTATAAATGTGGGAGCGAGCCTGCTCGCGAAAGCGTCGTGTCAGACAACTCAAACTGTGACTGACATGAAGCCTTCGCGAGCAGGCTCGCTCCCACATCGGTTATGCGGTGTTGCTTACGGTTTTACCAGACGCGCATCCAGGCTGTTCTGCGCCAGGCGCTTGGCCTGATCCTGGGTCATGCCCAGGTGCTCGTGCAGCGCATGGAAGTTCTCGGTGACGTAGCCGCCGAAGTACGCCGGGTCATCGGAGTTGACGGTGACCTTCACCCCACGCTCTAGCATGTCGAGGATGTTGTGCTGCGACATGTGATCGAACACGCAGAGCTTGGTGTTCGACAGCGGGCACACGGTCAACGGGATCTGCTCGTCGATGATCCGCTGCATCAGGCGCTCGTCTTCGATGGCGCGTACGCCATGGTCGATACGCTGGATCTTCAGCAGGTCGATGGCTTCCCAGATGTACTCCGGCGGGCCTTCTTCACCGGCGTGGGCGACGGTCAGGAAGCCTTCGTGACGGGCGCGGTCGAATACACGCTGGAACTTGCTTGGCGGGTGACCCATCTCCGAGCTGTCGAGACCGACGGCGACAAACGCATCACGGAACGGCAGCGCCTGATCGAGGGTTTTCTGTGCTTCGTCTTCGCTCAGGTGGCGCAGGAAGCTCAGGATCAAACCGCTGGTGATGCCCAGTTGCTGTTCGCCATCCTTGAGTGCCGCAGCGATGCCGTTGAGCACCACTTCGAACGGGATGCCCCGGTCGGTGTGGGTCTGCGGGTCGAAGAACGGTTCGGTGTGAATCACGTTCTGCGCTTTGCAGCGCAGCAGGTAGGCCCAGGTCAGGTCGTAGAAGTCCTGCGAGGTGCGCAGCACGTCGGCGCCCTGGTAATACAGGTCGAGGAATTCCTGCAGGTTGTTGAAGGCGTAGGCCTTGCGCAGGGTTTCGACATCGCTCCACGGCAGGGCGATCTTGTTGCGTTCGGCCAGGGCGAACAGCAACTCAGGCTCCAGCGAGCCTTCCAGATGCAGGTGCAGTTCGGCCTTGGGCAGGGCGTTGAGCCAATCGTACATATTCTTTTCTCATCAGGTGCAGATGGCCGCCATTCTACAGATGCGCGCCGAAACAATTGGCAAAACCTGACCAAGCGATCCATCACACCGCTTGCGGCTCGCGCCGATAGGCGTAGGTATCGGCGAAGCGCGACAGCAGGAATTCGGCGCAGGTGGTGGTCGGATATTTCGCCGGATGCTGTGCGTCCTGGCAACCGGGCAGGCATTCGATACGGGTGTCCGGGTGCGGCTCGGCGAAGAACGGCATCGAATAGCGATCCACCCCCAGCGGGCTGATCACCCGATGCGGGGTCGAGCGATAACGGTCATTGCTCCAGCGCGCCATCATGTCGCCGAGGTTGACCACGAAGGTGCCGTCAATCGGTGGCGCGTCGATCCATTCACCGTTGATGTTCTTCACTTGCAGGCCGCCGGCGCTGTCCTGGTAGAGCAGGGTGATGCAGCCGTAATCGGTGTGCGCTCCGGCGCCTTGCTGTTCGGCGCTGCTGGCGGTGTGGCGTGGTGGGTAGTGGATCATCCGCAGTACGCTGACCGGCTCAACGAAGCGCGAATCGAAGAAGTCGCGTTCGATCCCCAGCGCAATCGTCATCGCCCGCAACAGGGTTTGCGCGAGGGCCTGCATGTCGAGGTAGTGCTGCTCCATCAGCGCTTCCCAGCCTGCTTGCGCCGGATGTCGATTCGGCCCGCGCAGCGGTTTTTCCGCGAGCACCTCGGGATGATCCGCCGGCAAGTGCAGGCCCATGTCGAAGGTTTCCTTGAGGTCACTGGGTTTGTCCGGGTCGAGCTGTTCGGTGGCGATGGCGCCGTAGCCGCGATGGTGGCGGGTCTGGGTGATGTCGATCCTGAGTTTTTCTTCGGTCGGTTGCGCAAAAAAACGCTGGGCGTGGTCGAGCAGCGAGTCGATGCGCTGTGCGGAAATCGGGTGGCCCTTGATGTAGAAAAAGCCCCATTCGCGGCAGGCCTGGTCGATCTGTGCGGCGACGGCGGGCCAGGCGTTTTGGTCGTTGGTGTAGAGCGGTGAGATGTCGATGATCGGAAGACTGTTCATACACAATCCTTGAATACGCTGGGTTCCAATGTGGGAGCGAGCCTGCTCGCGAAGAGGGAGTGTCAGACAACATTTTTGTTTAATGACACACCGCTTTCGCGAGCAGGCTCGCTCCCACAGGGTTTTGTGTGGTGAATCGGAGGATTACTTCGGCATCTCGGCCTTCATCCCTTCCACGTAATAGTTCATCGACGCCAATTCGGCATTGGTTGCGCTCACCCCAGCAGGGATTTTCTCCACGCCGGCCTGATCCTTGATCGGCCCGGTGAACGGTTGCAACTTACCGCTCTTGATGTCGGCAATGATCTGCTCAGCCTCGGCTTTCACTGGTGCCGGAACCAGATCGCTGATCGGCAGTTCAACCGTGCCTTCCTTCAGCCCGCCCCAGTAATCCTGGGACTTCCAGTTGTGGTCGATCACGCTCTGGGTCGCCTGAATGTAGTGTGGCGCCCAGTCGTTGACGATCGAAGTCAGCACCGCTTTCGGGCCGAAGTGCGCCATGTCCGAGGCGTAACCCACGGCGTACACGCCACGCCGTTCGGCGGCCTGAATCGGCGCCGGGCTGTCGGTGTGCTGGAACACTACGTCCACACCCTGATCGATCAGGGCGTTGGCGGCGTCGGCTTCCTTGCCCGGGTCAAACCACGAGTTGACCCACACCACTTTGATCTCGGTGCCGGGGTTGTACTTGTTCAGCGCCAGCTGGATGGCGTTGATATCGCGGATCACTTCCGGAATCGGGAACGAGGCGACGTAACCGACCTTCTTGGTCTTGGTCATCTTCGCTGCAAGGAAACCGCCGACATAACGACCCTCGTAGGTGCGCGCGAGATAGGTGCCGAGGTTCTTGTCCTGCTTGTAGCCGGTGGCGTGTTCGAAGGTGACCTTGGGAAACTGTTTGGCGACTTTCAGCGTCGGGTTCATGTAGCCGAAGGAGGTGGTGAAAATCAGGTCGTAATTGTCCTTGGCCATGTTGCGGATCACCCGCTCGGCGTCGGCGCCCTCGGCCACGTTCTCGACGTAATTGGTGCTGATCTGCGCGCCGAATTTCTCCGCCAGTGCCTTGCGCCCCTGTTCATGCTGATACGTCCAGCCGTGGTCGCCAATCGGGCCGATGTAGACAAAACCGACCTTCAGCGGATCGGCAGCGCTGGCGCTCAGACTGATCCCCAGACCGATGGCGGCGCACAGCAGTTTGTGCAGCGGACGTATTTGCATGAATTGGAGCTCCATTTTGTTGTGTGTGGTCAGGGGCAATGCAAATTGCTGACCAACAGGACAACAAACAATCCAAAACCGAGGTGCGGCCTTCGCGAGCAGGCTCGCTCCCACAGGGCAACGCGATCAAATGTGGGAGTGAGCCTGCTCGCGAAGAGGCCGGCAAGGCCGATAAAAGTGCATGCCTGAACCAGCTGCCATCCACTGGTGCGCTAAGGTGTAACGAAACGTTAGCGCCACGCCGCAGTCAGTAGCTCATTCGAATCTCTCGGCAAAAAGGCCCGCCATGCTCACGATCCTCAAGCAAGAAAGCTTTCTGCTGCTGGCGGTGATTGCCGCGTGCATCGCTTATCCGCTGGAACACTGGATGCTCCACAGCGGCCAGATCGTCGCGCTGATCTGCGGTCTGGTGCTGATCGCCTTCATCGTCGCCGCCTCGATGCGCGTCGCCCATCATGCCGAACTGCTCGCAGAAAAAGTTGGCGACCCCTACGGCACGATGATCCTGACCCTCGCTGCGGTGCTGGTGGAAGTGGTGATCCTGGCGATCATGATGAGCAACGAGGCGTCCGCCACGCTGGTGCGGGACACGATCTATTCGGCGGTGATGCTCGACATCAACGGCATCCTCGGCCTCGCCGCGTTGATGGGCGGGCTCAAGCACGGCGAGCAGTCGTACAACGATGATTCGGCACGCAGCTACAGCGTGATGATCCTCACCGCCATGGGCGTATCGATGGTGGTGCCGGAGTTTATTCCGGCGGCCAACTGGAAGATTTATTCAGCGTTCACCATCGGTGCGATGGTGGTGCTTTATGCGTTGTTCCTGCGCATGCAGGTTGGGCCGCACAGTTATTTTTTCAGCTACAGCTACCCGGATAAACGCCGCAAGAAAGAACCGGTGGAAGATGAACCGAAACCGCTGAGCCTGACCTGGTCGATCGGCATTCTGGTGTTCGGCGTGGTGGTGATCGGCGCTCTGGCCGAAGTGATGTCCAAGACCCTCGATCTGGGCCTGGAAGGTACGGGCGCACCGCCGGTGATCACGGCGATTCTGGTGGCGGCGATTTCCGCAGCGCCGGAGATTCTGACGGCGTTGCGTGCCGCGTTGGCCAACCGCATGCAATCGGTGGTGAACATTGCGATGGGCGCGTCACTGTCGACGGTGATCCTCACCGTGCCGGTGATGGAAGCGATGGCGCTGTACACCGGTCAGCCGTTTCAGATGGCGATGACCCCGGTGCAGACGGTGATGATCTTCATCACGCTGATTGTCAGTGCGATCAACCTGAATGACGGCGAGACCAATGCCATCGAAGGCATGACTCACTTTGTGCTGTTTGCGACGTTTATCATGCTGTCCCTGCTCGGCCTTTGAGGCTGACAGAGACCAATGTGGGAGCGAGCCTGCTCGCGAAAGCGGTGTGTCATTCAACAAACATGTTGTCTGACACTCCCTCTTCGCGAGCTGGCTCGCTCCCACAGTTTTGAACGGCCGTGGATCAGGTGCCGGCGATCAACTGCCGAGCCGCCTGGCTGTGATCGGCGATCAGGCCTTTGAGATCAAGCCCCTCAACCTGACCGTCCACCACGCGCCACTTGCCGCCAATCATCACCCGATCCGCACGATCGGCACCGCACAACAGCAGCGCCGAAATCGGATCATGGCTGCCCGAGAAACGCAGCTCATCGAGCTTGAACAACGCCAGATCCGCCTGCTTGCCCACCGCCAGCTCGCCAATGTCGGTACGCCCCAACAGGCTCGCCGAGCCTTTGGTTGCCCAGCCGAGCACGCGTTCCGGGGTGATTTTTTCCGCACCATAACGCAGACGCTGGATGTACAACGCCTGCCGCGCTTCGAGGATCATGTTCGACGCGTCGTTCGAGGCCGAACCATCCACGCCCAGACCGAACAACGCACCGGCATCGGTCAGATCGATGCTCGGGCAGATGCCGGAGGCCAGACGCATGTTCGAACTCGGGCAATGGCAGATACCGGTGCCGGCCTGGCCGAGGCGAGCGATTTCATCCGGGTTGAAGTGGATGCCATGGGCCAGCCAGGTGCGTGGGCCGAGCCAGCCGACGCTGTCCAGATAATCCACGGTGCGCAGGCCGAAACGCTGCAGGCAGAAATCTTCTTCGTCGAGGGTTTCGGCCAGATGGGTGTGCAGACGCACGTCGAGTTTATTCGCCAGTTCGGCGCTGGCCGACATGATTTCCGGGGTCACCGAAAAGGGCGAGCAAGGCGCCAGAGCGATCTGGATCTGCGCACCATCGCCGCGCTCGTGGTACTCGTGAATCAGGCGCTGGCTATCGTCGAGAATCACCTGACCTTCCTGCACGGTCTGCTGCGGCGGCAGGCCGCCGTCCTTCTCGCCGAGGCTCATCGAACCGCGAGTGAGCATGGCGCGCATGCCCAGTTCACGCACGGTGTCGACTTGCACATCGATAGCGTTTTCCAGACCGTCCGGGAACAAGTAGTGGTGGTCGGCGGCGGTGGTGCAACCCGACAGCAGCAGTTCAGCCAAAGCCACTTTTGTCGCGAGGGCGAGTTTTTCCGGGGTCAGCCGCGCCCATACCGGGTACAGGGTTTTCAGCCACGGGAACAGCGGCTGATTGACCACCGGCGCCCAGGCGCGAGTCAGGGTTTGATAGAAGTGGTGATGGGTGTTGATCAGGCCCGGCAGGATCACATGCTCGCGGGCATCGAACACTTCGTTGCATGGCGCGGACGGTTGCTGACCGGCAGCGAGCACTTCGACGATCACGCCGTCTTGCAGCACCAGACCGCCACGGGCATCAAGCGCGTTGGCCGTGAAAATGGCGAGGGGGTTTTTTAACCAGGTACGGGTCGCAGGCATTGTGGCCGGCTCCTCTGAAAGTGGGGTTCAGGGTTGCCAGCTCAGTGTTGCCCTGTCTGCTGATCCAGGGTCGCCGCGATGGACGAGGTGCGGAGTTTCAAACAAATCGCCGGATCGGGCAAGCCCAACCCGACAGGACACCACCATCCCCTTGTAGGAGTGAGCCTGCTCGCGATAGCGGTCTTTCATTCAATATCATCGGTGACGGACACACTGCGATCGCGAGCAGGCTCACTCCTACAGGGAAGATCTGTGGTGCTTACCAGGGAATGGTTTCACCCTTGTAGTTGATGAAGTGATGGCCGCCCTTGCCGGTATACGCATTCACCTGATCAATCAGCCCGCGAGTGCTGGTCTCCACATCCAGGTCAGCCCCTTCACCGCCCATATCCGTCTTCACCCAGCCCGGATGCAGCGACAGCACGGTGAGTTTCTGTTCGCCCAACTGGGTGACAAAACTGTTGGTCATCGAATTCAGCGCGGCCTTGCTCGCCTTGTACAGCGCCAGCTCCGGGGCGTCGGGTACGGTGACGCTGCCCAGGCCGGAACTCATGAACGCCAGCACGCCGCTGCCGTCGCGGATCTGCCCGACGAAGCGTTGCGCCAGGTTGATCGGCGCTACGGCGTTGGTGAAAAACAGTTGGCCGACTTCGGCCAGTGTCGCGCCACCCGGGGTTTGCACTTCAGGGCCTTTGACCCCGGCGTTGACGAACAGCAGGTCGAAGGTCTCGCCCTTGAGCTGCTGGCTCAGGGCGATCACCGCTTGCTGGTCGTCCATGTCGAGTTTCTCGATCCGCACCTTGCCCAGCGCTTGCAGCGCCTCGGCCTTTTGCGGATTGCGCACGGTGGCGGTCACTTGCCAGCCATCGGCCAGCAGGGTTTTCACCAACCCGAGGCCCAAACCACGGGAGGCGCCGATGATCAGTGCGTTTTTTGCCTGGGACATGACTCGGTTCCTTGAAGATTACGGTTCACGGATTCAATGGACACGCCTGACCCAGCCGTAGTTGCAGCACTCGTCGCAACACATCGAGCCGGGTCTCAAAAGAGCTGTTGAGCCCGGAGCATACTCCAGGCTTTAGCGCGGTTGCTTGTCAAATTCGCAGGACCCTCAGCGGTGTTCGCAAGTCAGATACACAACACGGACACTGTGGGAGCTGGCTTGCCAGCGATGAGGCCCGTGGCATCACCACCCTAATGCCCGGCCTGCCACGGCTGCCCCAACGACACCGGCGCATACAACCGGGTACGAACGGCATCCCGTGACAACAGCACCAACACCACAATCGTCGCCACATACGGCAGCATCGCCAGCAGACTCGACGGAATCGCCAGCCCCAAGCCCTGCGCCACCAGATGCAGGATGCTGGCGAGGCCAAACAGATAAGCCCCGAGCAACAAGCGCCACACCCGCCAACTGGCAAACACCACCAGCGCCAGGGCAATCCAGCCGCGTCCGGCGGTCATGTTCTCGGCCCACATCGGCGTGTACGCCAGCGACAGATACGCCCCGGCCAACCCGGCCATCGCCCCGCCGAACAGCACCGCCAGCGTGCGCACGGTCAGCACCGGCAGGCCCATCGCACTGGCCGCGTCCGGGTTCTCACCAACGGCCTGAATGATCAGCCCGACACGGCTTTTGATGATCACCCACGCCACCAGCGCAAAAAGCGCGAACGACAGGTACACCAGCAAGTCCTGAGCAAACAGCATGCGCCCGATCAGCGGAATCTCACTCAAGTACGGAATCGCCAACGGCTCGAATCCGGCCAACGGCTTGCCGACCCACGCTGCACCGACAAAGGTCGACAGGCCCACACCGAAGATCGTCAGCGCCAGCCCGGTCGCCACCTGATTGGCGTTGAACACCAGCGCCACCAGGGCAAACAGCGATGACAACAACATTCCCGCGAGCATCGCCAACAACACGCCGAGCCACAAGTTGCCGCTGTTAAGGGCGACGATAAAACCGATCACCGCGCCAAACAGCATCATTCCTTCCTGGCCGAGATTGAGCACGCCGCTCTTCTCGCAGATCAACTCACCCAGCGCCACCAACAACAGCGGCGTGCCGCAACGCACCATGGCGTAGAAAATATTGCTCAGCAGATCGATATCCATCACAGCGCTCCGGCGGTTACGGCGGTGGTCGACGCGCGCCGTGCCCAGCGCAGTTTCAGGCGTGGCCGATAGAGAATCAGCACGTCGCAGGCCAGCAGGAAAAAAAGCATCATTCCCTGAAACAGTTGGGTGATGGCTTGCGGCAGATTGAGGGTCATTTGTGCGCTTTCACCGCCGATGTACAGCAACGCCATCAGCAGGCTTGAGAACAGAATCCCGATCGGGTTCAACCGCCCGAGAAACGCCACGGTGATTGCTGCATAGCCATAGCCCGGCGAGACTTGCGGCACCAATTGCCCGATCGGCCCGGTCACTTCGCAAACCCCGGCCAGCCCGGCCAAACCACCGCTGATCAACAGCGCGAGCCAGATCAGACGCTTCTCACGAAAGCCGACAAAACCCGCCGCACGTTTATCCAGACCGAGCACTTTGATCTGGAAACCGACGAAGCTTTTCTGCAACAACACCCACACCGCAACCAGCGCGAGCAGGGCGAAATACACCCCGGCATGCACCCGGCCATCCTCCATCAGCAGCGGCAGGCGACTGGCGTCGCCGAACATCGCCGACTCGGGAAAGTTGTAGCCGGCCGGATCCTTCAGCGGCCCGTGCACGCAGAACAGCAACAGGTTCAGTGCGATGTAGTTGAGCATGATGCTGGTGAGGATTTCGTTGGCGTTGAAGCGCGTGCGCAGCCATGCCGTCAGCCCGGCCCAAGCGGCCCCGGCGAAGGTCCCGGTGAGCAGAATCAGCACCAGCGCCCAACGGCTTTGCAGGTCGATAATGTTCACCGCCAAGGCGCTGCCAGCGAGTGCACCGAGGAGCAACTGGCCTTCGGCGCCGATGTTCCAGATCCGCGCTTGATAAGCCACCGCCAGACCGAGTGCGCAAAGCAGAATCGGCAGCGCCTTGACCAGCAGTTCGGAGACGCCATACAGATCGCTGACCGGTGCGATCAACAACGTGTGCAAGGTTTGCAGCGGATCATGCCCCAGGGCGATGAACAGCAGCGAGCCGCAACCGAGGGTCAACAGTGCCGCCAGCAACGGCGAGCACCACAACATCAGGCGCGATTGCTGGCCACGGGGTTCGAGGGAAAGCAGCATGTTGGGAAAACTCCGTCAGGCCGTGGCCGATGAATGCGTGGGGTTGATGTGCCCGGCCATCCAGCCGCCGACATCGCTCAGCAGGGTGTCGGTGGTGTTCTGCAGCGGCGACAGACGCCCGGCGCACAGGGCGCCGAGGCGGTCGCTGATCTGGAACAGTTCGTCGAGGTCTTCGGAGATCACCAGGATCGCCGCGCCGGCATCGCGCAGGGCAATCAGCGCGCGGTGAATGGTCGCCGCTGCGCCAACGTCCACGCCCCAGGTCGGGTGCGCGGCGATCAGCAGTTTCGGTTGCTGGAGGATTTCCCGGCCGAGGATAAATTTCTGCAGATTGCCGCCGGACAGGCTGCGCGCGGCAGCGTGAGTGCCCGGGGTTTTCACCCCGAAGCGCTGAATGATCTGTTGGGCGAGGGTTTCGACTTTACTGCGCTCGATCAAACCGTTGCTCACCAGCCCCTGTTGAAAGGCCGTGAGCAAGGCGTTGTCGGCAAGGCTCAGTTCCGGCACTGCGCCGTGGCCCAGGCGTTCTGCAGGGACAAACGCCAGACCGAGTTGGCGCCGCGCATCCGGACGCAAATCGGCGACCGCTTGCCCGGCGAAACAAATTGTTGTCGCGCCGTCGCGGGGCAGGGTTTGTTCACCGCTGAGCAGGGCGAGCAACTCATCCTGGCCATTGCCCGCGACCCCGGCGATGCCGACGATTTCGCCGCCGCGCACTTGCAGGTTGATGTCGCTCAACGAGCAGCCGAAGGGATCGGGGTTGTGCCAGCTCAAGCCGTTGACCTGTAGAAAGTCCGCGCCGCCACTGACCTTCGGATATTCGCCGATCAACGCCGCCGCTTCGCCAACCATCATCTGCGCCAATTGCTGATCCGAGCATTCGGCCGGCTGGCAATGCCCGGCGACCCGCCCGCCGCGCAAGACCGTGGCGCTATGGCACAGCGCGCGCACTTCCGCGAGCTTGTGGCTGATAAACAGAATGCTGCAGCCCTCGGCGGCGAGACGGCGCAGGGTGATGAACAACTCGTCCGCCTCTTGCGGCGTCAGCACCGACGTCGGTTCGTCGAGAATCAGCAGGCGAATGTCCTGCATCAGGCAGCGAATGATCTCCACCCGTTGCCGCTCGCCGATCGACAGGCTGTGGACAAGTCGCTCCGGCTCCAGCGCCATGCCGTAGCGGCGCGACACTTCGCGAATCTTCGGCTCAAGCTGTTTCGGCGTACCGGCCTCGGCGCCCATTGCCAGAGCAATGTTCTGCGCGACGCTGAGGGTTTCGAACAGCGAGAAATGCTGGAACACCATGCCGATCCCCAACTGCCGGGCCTGCGCCGGGTTGCGAATATTTACTCGCTGACCCTGCCAGAGCATTTCCCCCGTATCGGCCTGGGTCACGCCGTAGATGATCTTCATCAAGGTACTTTTGCCCGCGCCGTTTTCACCGAGCAGCGCGTGGATTTCCCCGGGCGCGATGCACAGGTCGATGGCGTCATTGGCCAGGCAACCGGGGTAGTGTTTGCTGATCTGGCGCAGTTGCAGGCGCGGCGTTGAATCTGGGCTTGGCATGACAGGCTCGACTGACTTGGAGTTGTACCTGTGGATAAAGCAATTTCCTGGCCATTGAGTCAGGAACGCCCGCCGTCACTGTTGCCGCGTGCCGGCGGCAGAGCTTCGCGCTGAAAAACGCAGTGGGAGCGGGCACCAATTCAGCGCAAAGCCGTTGATCCGGCTCCACTTTTGCACCGTGACGAACTGGTTAAAAAACGAGCAGCCGGGTCGAAGCTATACAGAACCGGCTACTGCGCCAGCCATGAACGGCTTATCCACAGGTTGTTCCACAGTATTTGTGCGCAATTGGAAATCCTTGGCATAAGCGCTGGGATGCTATCTCCCAATGGTGATAAACAGCGCTAACTATCTGTTTTTACGTGGGATTTCTCTTTTTTCATGCGCAATGGACGAAAAGTGAGCAAATCGCGCAAAGCCACGTGACAGAAGGGTTACAGCCATATGTGCTCAGGTTATCCACAGTCGGGTGCACAGCAGATGTGGGCAAGTTGCTGGAATAAAGAAATCCGTCGATGCCCTAAAAGATCGCAGCCTTCGGCAGCTCCTACAGGGAAACGCAAAGTCCTGTGCAGAAGCTGACGAAGGCTGCGATCTTTTGCTCTTCTAACGCTGCAGCACTATCCGCCCACGGCTGAGATCCGCCAGTTGCGTTTGCAACAACTCGATCTGCGCCTCACCCACTGCCAACTGCAACTCAACACCATTGGCAGTGAAGTTTTCTTCCACTACCAAGCCACCCAGGTCCGCCACCCGCAGCTTCACCAGCGCCAACTCGGCAAAGCCGCAGGCACAGCTGAGCGGCACACGGCTGATCAACTCCACTTTTTCCGCATTCTGCAGGCACTTGTTCGCGCCGCCGCCATAGGCCCTGGCTAAACCGCCGGTGCCCAATTGAATGCCGCCATACCAGCGGATCACCAGCACCGCGACCTGATCGCAATCCTGCGCTTCGATGGCCGCCAGAATCGGTCGTCCGGCGGTGCCGCCGGGTTCGCCGTCGTCGTTGCTGCGGTATTGCGCACCGAGTTTCCACGCCCAGCAGTTGTGCGAGGCATTCAAGTCGCTGTGTTGTTCGAAGAACGCCTGCGCGTCGGCGGGGCTGCCGATCGGCGCGGCGACGGTGATGAAGCGGCTTTTGCGAATCTCTTCGCGGTACTCGCAAAAACCGCTGAGGGTGAAAGGCATAAACGTCTTAAATAGTCGGGGTGAGGCCGCAGCCTTTGAGAATGATGCGGATCAGGTTGTTGCCGGCGTCTTCCATGTCCTGCTTGGTCAGCTTGCTGCGACCGCTGACGCGGCAGATCTGCGTGGCGAAGTCGGCGTAATGCTGGGTGCTGCCCCACAGCAGGAAAATCAGGTGCACCGGATCCACCGGGTCCATCTTGCCGGCATCGATCCAGGCCTGGAACACGGCTGCGCGGCCCTGGAACCAGGCGCGGTAATCCTGGTTGAAATACTCGGTCAGGCATTCGCCACCGCTGATCACTTCCATCGCAAAGATCCGCGAGGCTTGCGGTTGGCGGCGGGAGAATTCCATCTTGGCGCGAATGTAGCGGGTCAGCGCTTCGGCCGGATCATCCTCGGCGGTCAGGGTGTTGAAGGTGCTGTCCCACAGCTCGATGATGTTGCTCAGCACCGCCACGTACAACCCAAGCTTGTTGGTGAAGTAGTAATGCAGGTTCGCCTTGGGCAAGCCGGCATTCTGCGCGATGGTGTTCATGCTGGTGCCTTTGTAACCGTGACGGGCGAACTCGTCTTCGGCGGCTTTGAGGATGGTCTCTTCGTTCTTCTGACGAATGCGGCTGGCGGGTTTGCCGCCGTGAGCAGGGACTTCAAAGGTCATAGGCACTTCCGGTTTGTCTGTGGGTGCAACCAGTTGCGTTGATAACGCACCCACAGGCATCCGACAAGTCCTGATGCAATAAAACCGTTACGCCTGTTCGATCTTGTTCAGCGCTGCGGCGGATTCGACGCGGGTGGTTTTCGCCTCCGGCAGCAACAGGCACAGGATGATCGCGGTCAGGCCACCGCTGGTGATCGCCGAATCGAACAGGTTTTGCACCAGTTTCGGCAACAGATGCAGAAGGTTCGGTTGCGCGGCAATGCCCAGGCCTACGCCGAGCGAGGTGGCGATGATCAGCATGCTGCGTCGGTCCAGCGGCGACTGCGCGAGAATCCGAACACCGGCTGCCGCCACGCTGCCGAACATCACCAGGGTGGCGCCGCCGAGCACCGGTTTGGGGATCTGCTGCAGCACCGCGCCGATCATGGGGAACAGGCCAAGACAAAACAGAATCGCGCCGATGTACAGCCCGACGTAGCGGCTGGCCACGCCGGTCAACTGGATCACGCCGTTGTTCTGCGCAAACGTGGTGTTGGGGAAGGCGCTGAAGGTGGCGGCGATCATGCAGCTCACGCCGTCACCGAGCACGCCGCCGCGCAGTCGGCTTATATAAGAGGGGCCGCTGATCGGCTGGCGGGCAAGCATGCAGTTGGCGGTGAGGTCGCCGACGGTTTCGATGGTGCTGATCAGGTAAATCAGCGCGACCGGCAGGAAAGCGGTCCAGTCGAAGCTGAAACCGAACTTGAAGGGTGCAGGAAGACTGACCAGCGGCAAGTCAGGCAATGCTTGCGGAACCAGTTTCCCGCTGAACCACGCGGCCAGACTGCCGAGCAGCAGTCCGATAATGATGGCCGACAGCCGCACCCACGGCGTGTTCGAGCGGTTGAGCAGGATGATCGTCAGCAACACGAACACCCCCAGCGCCAGATTGCCCGGCGCGCCGAAGTCCGGCGCATTGAATCCACCGCCCAGATCGGTGATGCCGACCTTGATCAGACTGACGCCGATCAGGGTGATGACGATCCCGGTCACTAGCGGCGTAACAACCCGGCGTAATTGACCGATGAAACGGCTGAGGACGATCTGCACCACGGCGCCGAAAAAGCATACGCCGAAGATCATCGCCAGAATGTCTTCCGGGCTGCCACCGCGCTGCTTGACCAGAAACCCGGCCGACAGCACCGCGCCGAGAAAGGCAAAACTGGTGCCCTGCAAACAGATCATCCCGGCGCCGATGCCGAACGGCCGTCGCGCCTGAATAAAGGTGCCGACCCCGGAAACCATCAGCGCCATGCTGATCAGGTACGGCAAGTGTGCGGTCAGGCCGAGGGTCGAGCCGATCACCAGCGGCGGGGTGATGATGCCAACGAAACTGGCGAGCACGTGTTGCAGGGCGGCGAGGATCGCGGCGGGTGGTTTTGGGCGGTCGTCGAGGCCGTAGATCAGGTCGCTGGACGGTTCAGAATCTGGCTGCATGGCTTAAGGCTTCTTGTTGAAGGATCGGGGTTGATCCTGCTTTGCAAAAAGCTGTCCACTTGCTCAGGTTATTCAGTGATTTTGTGGTTGAAAACCTGATCTGTCGGGCCTTGCAGGATTTTTCAACGCGTCGCCGCCAGACTCTCCAGAAAACTTTCCAGCACCAAATGAGGGCGCCGCCCCTTGCGCGTGACCGATGCCAGACTCAAATCATAAAAACGTGTCGTCGATTTCAGCGCACGCAAGCGACCTTGCTGCACCCACAGGCTGGCGTAATGATCCGGCAGGTAACCGATATAACGCCCGGTCAAAATCAGAAACGCCATGCCCTCACGGTCGGACGCACTGGCGGTGCAATTGAGCGCCTGGTAATGCGCCTGAATCTCCGCCGGCAAACGAAACGTCGGGGCAATCGCGTCCTGACTATTAAGACGTTCGTCATCCAGTTGCTTGTCATCGACATAGAACAGCGGGTGGCCGACCGCGCAATAAAGCAGCGAGCGTTCGCTGTACAACGGCTGATATTCCAGCCCCGACAGTGCGCTGGCCTGCGGCACCACGCCGACATGCAGGCGACCGTCGAGCACGCCTTGTTCGACTTCATTGGGTGCGATCATGCGGATCTGGATCTGCACGTCCGGCCCGCGTTCCTTCAACTGTGCGAGGGCGTGGGTGATGCGCATGTGGGGCAGGGTGACGAGGTTGTCGGTCAGGCCGATGATCAACTCGCCACGCAGGTGTTGGTGCAGGCCGTTGACCTCGGTGCGGAAACTTTCCAGCGCACTTAACAGTTGCAGCGCTGACTGATAAACCTCGCGGCCCTCTTCGGTCAGCGAGAACCCGGCGCGGCCGCGTTGGCACAAACGCAGGCCAAGGCGCTGTTCGAGATCGCTCATTTGCTGGCTGATCGCCGAGCGACCGATGCCAAGCACGGTTTCCGCCGCCGAGAAGCCGCCGCACTCCACCACGCTGCGGAAAATCCGCAGCAGGCGAATATCAAAATCACTGACCTGGGCCAGCGGATCGGGGCGGCGACTGCTCATGCTGTTGTTCTCATTGTTTAGCAGGCTTCTAACTGAAGGTTAGAAAAGTTGGATTTCACCGACTTTATCCGCGTGGCAATTTAGCTGCAACAACGCTTTTTATCTCCCTGATGCTTATGCCCTGCGAGGTTTTGCCCGATGAACATGCCTGAAAACGCGCCGTCGCCACTGGCCAGCCAACTGAAGCTGGACGCGCACTGGATGCCGTACACCGCCAACCGCAACTTCCAGCGCGATCCGCGTCTGATCGTGGGTGCCGAAGGCAGCTGGCTGTTCGATGACAAGGGCCGCAAGATCTACGATTCGCTGTCCGGTCTGTGGACCTGCGGCGCCGGGCACACCCGCAAGGAAATTCAGGAAGCGGTATCCAAACAACTGGGCACCCTCGATTACTCGCCAGGCTTCCAGTACGGCCATCCGCTGTCGTTCCAGTTGGCGGAAAAGATCACTGACCTGACCCCGGGCAACCTGAACCACGTGTTCTTCACCGACTCCGGTTCCGAGTGCGCCGACACTGCGGTGAAGATGGTTCGTGCCTACTGGCGTCTGAAAGGTCAGTCGACCAAGACCAAAATGATCGGCCGTGCCCGTGGTTATCACGGCGTGAACATCGCCGGCACCAGCCTCGGCGGCGTCAACGGCAACCGCAAACTGTTCGGTCAGGCGATGATGGATGTCGATCACCTGCCGCACACTTTGCTGGCCAGCAACGCATTCTCCCGTGGCATGCCGGAGCAGGGCGGTATCGCCCTGGCCGATGAGCTGCTGAAGTTGATCGAACTGCACGACGCGTCGAACATAGCGGCGGTCTTCGTTGAGCCAATGGCCGGTTCCGCTGGTGTGCTGGTTCCGCCTCAGGGTTACCTGAAGCGTCTGCGCGAGATCTGCGATCAGCACAACATCCTGCTGGTATTCGACGAAGTGATTACTGGTTTCGGCCGCACCGGCTCGATGTTCGGCGCCGAGAGCTTTGGCGTGACCCCGGACCTGATGTGCATCGCCAAGCAAGTCACCAACGGCGCGATTCCGATGGGCGCAGTGATTGCCAGCTCCGAGATCTACCAGACCTTCATGAATCAGCCGACTCCGGAATACGCGGTGGAATTCCCCCACGGCTACACCTACTCGGCCCACCCGGTGGCGTGCGCCGCTGGCCTGGCGGCACTCGACCTGCTGCAAAAGGAAAACCTGGTGCAGAGCGTGGCCGACGTCGCCCCGCATTTCGAAAACGCCCTGCACGGCCTGAAAGGTTCGAAGAACGTCATCGATATCCGTAACTACGGCCTGGCCGGTGCGATCCAGATTGCGGCCCGTGACGGCGACGCCATCGTGCGTCCATTCGAAGCCGGCATGGCCCTATGGAAAGCCGGGTTCTACGTACGCTTCGGCGGCGACACTCTGCAGTTCGGCCCAACTTTCAACAGCAAGCCGCAAGACCTCGATCGTCTGTTCGACGCGGTTGGCGAAGTGCTGAACAAGCTCGACTGATTTTTCCCTCTATATATACCTGCGAATAACAGGCGCCCCATGTGGGCGTCTGTACACAAGAATTCAGGAGTTTTCGATGAGCGTTATCCCGCATTTGATCAATGGCGAACTGGTGACCGAGAACGGTCGCGCGGTTGATGTGTTCAACCCGTCCACCGGTCAGGCGATCCACAAGCTGCCGCTGGCCACCCGCGAAACCATTCAACACGCGATCGACGCCGCCAAGGCCGCGTTCCCGGCATGGCGCAACACCCCTCCGGCCAAACGTGCCCAGGTGATGTTCCGCTTCAAGCAATTGCTGGAGCAGAACGAAGCACGCATCTCGCAATTGATCAGCGAAGAACACGGCAAGACCCTCGAAGACGCCGCCGGTGAACTGAAGCGCGGTATCGAGAACGTCGAGTTCGCCTGCGCCGCCCCGGAAATCCTCAAGGGCGAATACAGCCGCAACGTCGGCCCTAACATTGACGCCTGGTCGGACTTCCAGCCACTGGGCGTGGTTGCCGGCATCACGCCATTCAACTTCCCGGCGATGGTCCCGCTGTGGATGTACCCACTGGCGATCGTCTGCGGCAACTGCTTTATCCTCAAACCGTCCGAGCGTGACCCAAGCTCGACGCTGCTGATCGCCCAACTGCTGCTGGAAGCCGGTTTGCCGAAAGGCGTGCTGAGCGTGGTGCATGGCGACAAGACTGCAGTGGACGCGCTGATTGAAGCGCCGGAAGTCAAAGCGCTGAGCTTTGTTGGTTCGACGCCGATTGCCGAATACATCTACGCCGAAGGTACCAAGCGCGGCAAACGCGTTCAGGCACTGGGCGGCGCGAAGAACCATGCGGTGCTGATGCCGGATGCGGATCTGGACAACGCAGTCAGCGCGCTGATGGGCGCGGCCTATGGTTCTTGCGGTGAGCGCTGCATGGCGATTTCGGTCGCAGTGTGTGTCGGCGATCAGGTAGCGGATGCGCTGGTGGCGAAACTGGTTCCACAGATCAAGGCGCTGAAAATCGGTGCCGGCACTTCGTGCGGTCTCGACATGGGCCCACTGGTAACCGGTCAGGCGCGGGACAAGGTCAGTGGTTATGTCGATGACGGTGTGGCAGCGGGCGCGACCTTGGTCGTCGATGGTCGCGGCTTGAGCATTCCGGGTAACGAAGAGGGCTTCTTCCTCGGCGGCTGCCTGTTCGACAACGTTACCCCTGAAATGCGCATCTATAAGGAAGAGATCTTCGGGCCGGTGTTGTGCGTGGTTCGGGTCAACAGCCTGGAAGAGGCGATGAAGCTGATCAACGATCACGAATACGGCAACGGCACCTGCATCTTCACTCGTGATGGTGAAGCGGCGCGTCTGTTCTGCGACGAAATTGAAGTCGGCATGGTCGGCGTCAACGTACCGCTGCCGGTTCCTGTGGCTTACCACAGCTTCGGCGGCTGGAAGCGCTCGCTGTTCGGCGACCTGCATGCCTATGGCCCGGATGGTGTGCGCTTCTATACCCGTCGCAAGGCCATCACTCAGCGTTGGCCGCAGCGTGCGAGCCATGAGGCTTCGCAGTTTGCTTTCCCTAGCTTGTAAGTAGCAGGGCAGGACGAAGGCCGACCTCTAGAGGTCGGCCTTCGTGTTTTCGTGTTTTTTCGACCGATATGACAGAAATGTGAAAAAAGCGGTTGACGGCAGATTCTGGAGGTCTATAATTCGCCCCACTTCCGGCGCAGTCGAAACGGAAAACTCCTTGAGATTCAATGAGTTACGCGGTTTTCGGCAGCGGCTTGCTTCAGTTTATCGAAGCCTGGAAGGAGTTGAAAGAGCGGTGATGTTTGGCTCTTTTGACGGTTCGATCTTCTCGGTCGAAAGCGGAGAAAAAGAGGTGTTGACAGCAGCGTGTAACGCTGTAGAATTCGCCTCCCGCTAACGAGAGATCGGAAGCGCAAGTGGTTGAAGTTGTTGAAGAAATCTTCGAAAACTTCTGAAAATAATCACTTGACAGCAAATGAGGCTGCTGTAGAATGCGCGCCTCGGTTGAGACGAAAGATCTTAACCAACCGCTCTTTAACAACTGAATCAAGCAATTCGTGTGGGTGCTTGTGGAGTCAGACTGATAGTCAACAAGATTATCAGCATCACAAGTTACTCCGCGAGAAATCAAAGATGTAACCAACGATTGCT